>NZ_JASNGE010000002.1:0-468063 GCF_030164735.1 Bacillus sp. RB3 | reverse complement strand
AAGGCAAGAGAAATAGCAAAAGCTAAAGAAGAAGAGAAGGCAAGAGAAATAGCAAAAGCTAAAGAAGAAGAGAAGGCAAGAGAAATAGCAAAAGCTAAAGAAGAAGAGAAGGCAAGAGAAATAGCAAAAGCTAAAGAAGAAGAGAAGGCAAGAGAAATAGCAAAAGCTAAAGAAGAAGAAAAAGCAAGAGAAATAGCAAAAGCTAAAGAAGAAGAGAGAGCGAAAGAAGCATCTAAAAACAACATACAGTCTGCTAAACGTGAATTAACGGTAGTAGCGACAGCGTATACTGCTGATCCAAGTGAAAATGGTACATATGGTGGACGCGTTTTAACTGCGATGGGGCATGATTTAACGGCAAATCCGAATATGAGAATTATCGCAGTTGACCCGAAAGTAATCCCATTAGGATCTAAAGTATGGGTAGAAGGTTATGGAGAAGCTATCGCTGGTGATACTGGAAGTGCAATTAAAGGTAATCGTATTGATGTTTTAATGGGTTCAAAAAGTAAAGCTATGAATTGGGGAAGACAAACTGTTAAAGTGAAAATTTTATAGTAACAATAATTATCCAAATAGAAGTCAGTTCTCTTTATTGAGGCTGGCTTTTATTTTTTTAGTAGAAGGATAATAGGATTTTTAAATGGCTTATTACTAAATCTGTAATAAAACATAAAAATTAATTCTCTGTTTTGATTTAAAAGATGGGAGACTTGCTGAACTTAAAAGTAATGAACTAAATATTTTACCATTCGTTTCATGCTTGAACTGCGGGATGGTGTGGGAACCGCAATATTTTCAGTTAAGTGATGGAGGTAAAACAGTTCAAATCATACAGCAGCAAAATATAGAAGAATGGATAATGGAAGAGGAATATAAGTTACCAGTTTCATTACCAAAAACAACGGTAAAGCTTATAAATATGAAAAATGAAGATATACCTATAGATGAAGATAGTTACTGGGAAGCTTTTGACTTGTTCGGTTCTGAATATGTATGTAGATTATTAGGGGTACCGTTATATGATGATCTTCCAAAGGATTTGGCGTGTCCAACTTGTGCGAAAGAGATGAAATATGTTGCTACAATTACTCAAGATATTGAGGAACGTGGACTTATTTCAGTAGTTAATTTCCAGTTTGGGGAAATGAATATATACTATTATTTATGTATAGATTGTTTAATTATAAAAACTGAAATACAAAATACATAACAAGCCTAACATATTATGTTAGGCTTGTTTTTTGATCGCAACATCATTAAGAATTGCATCAAATATATCTTTTTGCGTAAAGTTATCTGTAAAAATAGTTTCTCTGGCAACCTTAATAGTATCGTGCGGATTATACCATTTTTGTAGGGAATCTTCACCAAATTCGTGTCGTTTGTCCCTTGTGTTATGTCGTCTAATAGTTTCCTCTAATGATAAATCAAAGTAATATGCAAATGCATTTTCATCAAAATAACGAATTAATTCTTTTAACATCTCACCATACCTATGACTGTTCAATATACCTTCTAAAATAACAAATTCACATTTTCCTTTTCCGTACTTCGTAATTTCAAATAGTAAATCATGTGATAAATTACCCATTGTGTCGTGTACTCTAAGCATATCTCTACGTACAATATCCTGTGATACTAAAAGTGTCCCTTGTCCGAAATGTTCTTGTAGTTGTTTTGCAATCGTTGTTTTACCACTTGCGGAGTTTCCTCTAAGAATGATTAAAGTGGATGTGAATATAGGATTAGACATAATGTATTCCCCCCAACAGTATTAATTATATAGAAAATTTTAACAAATAAAGTGAGGAAAGTGTATAATCAATATGATGGATATTTAAGGAGGGGGTAAGATGGGGGATATATTAAAAAATGCACAACCTATATGGAAACGGACTTGGTTTCGTTATCTAGGGGCATTTTTTATTGTTCAGTTACTGTTTATCCCGCATTAACGGGCAGTAAGACGCCCACCTCAAAATTCAGCGAAAGCGAAGAAGTTAGGTGGGGGATCAACTGTCCGTAAAAGCCTGATTGGTTCAACTAATAATCAGTGGTGGATGAACAAAACCCCCACTGATTAAAGTTTCACTTTATTTTGTGTGAAATCACTGCGTGGGCGCCAAACTTTAGGCCAGGCGGAGAGTTTTTTAATAGAATATTAAATTCTCAATTTTTCACTGAATGGTTCACACTCTATACAATCCCGCAATTTAACGTATTTACAGCATTTTTTGCGATTACATTACTACCATATGCATTAGTAGGTGCAATGAAAGATGTAACAGCAAGAAAAAATATAAAGGAATAATAGAGGTATAATATGCTTTTTCAAAAAGAAGGTTTATTGATTAGATACGTAATGGAAGATGATGCATCTATCATTTCTAAATGGTTAACGGACCCAGCAGTCCTGCGGTATTACGAAGGACGAGATAATCCGCAATCTGTAGAAAAGGTGCTTGATCATTTTATACATAGTCCAAACAGTAATGAAAAAAGATGTTTAATAGAATTTGATACCATTCCGATTGGTTACATACAAATGTACCCAGTGGATTCAGAGTGGAAAGCGTTATATGGCTATAAAGAATCACAAAATGTATGGGGTATGGACCAATTTATCGGTGAACCAGCCTATTGGGGAAAGGGAATTGGAACAAAACTCGTTCAGGCAGCAATTACATATATTATGGGTGAAATGGGAGCAGAAGCAATTGCAATGGATCCGAAAGTAAATAATGAACGGGCAATAAAGTGTTATGAAAAAAGTGGATTTAAAAAAGTAAAGATTTTAAAGGAACATGAGTTGCATGAGGGGAAGTTAGAAGATTGTTGGATGATGGAATATAAACAATAATAATGGCTTATACAAACAAAGGGGGATGTGTGAAATGAAAAAAGCATTAATCGTAATTGATGTGCAAGCGGGTATGTATACAGCTGGAATGCCAGTACATAATGGGGGAAAGTTTTTTACAAACACTGCAAGAGCTTATTAGGGAATGTCGTTCAAATGATATTCCAGTTATTTATATCCAACATAACGGTCCTAAAGATCATCCGTTAGAAAAAGGTACGGATGGATGGCGAATCCATGCGGCCATCGCTCCGCAAGAAGGAGATAATATAGTTGAAAAGACGACTCCAGATTCATTCCATAATACAAACTTAAGCGAAGTGTTACAAGAGAAAGGAATTGAACACGTTATTCTTTCGGGAATGCAAACAGAGTATTGTGTAGATACGACAACGCGCAGAGCATGTAGTGAAGGATATAAAGTAACGTTAGTGAGTGATGCACATAGTACATTTAATACAGAAGTGTTACGTGCTGAAGATATTGTGAAACATCATAACGCAGTATTGGGAGCGTTTGCGGATGTTGTTGCAGTAAAAGACTTAAAAGTGGCTGCCTCTAAATAAGAGGCAGTTTTTTATTAGAAAAAATAGCGTCAAATATTGTTAGTAGGTCGGTATTTTGAAATAATCACTTATATAATTTCACGTACCATAATGAAAAAATACAAAAAAGGAGCACCACATAATTAAAAAGGGCGCTCCTGCATTAAAACGTTACTTTTTTTTATCTTTATCCAATATATTTTGTTCTTCAGCAAACTCTGTACCATATGCAAAGCGGCGATTAATACGAATGTTATCATTGTTGTGCCTTGTATGAGAGTTAGAGAAGCGATGAACGATTACTTCAGATAAAGTGAAGACGATGGCAGAAAGGATACTGCCCCATGCAATTTGCATATAGTTGTCTAATAAAATATTACCGAAAATCCATACGCTTAAATATGTTAATAAGAAATCCGACATAATGGCACCAGTATTGCCAATTCGATTTAAAATGATTTTATCAACGAACATGTAGGATACGATTGTAACAAAGAGACTGAATGAAATAATTTGAACAAACGTTGCAGGGAAAAATAAAGCAAGCCCAATGCTAAATGCGATAATGCACGATATAAACTTGATAAGCACTACTGTGAAATCATTCAAAATTTACACCTCCGATTTATACATAGTTTTTCAATAAATTCTGGAGTTCATACATTGTAACGGATTTATTTACATAAAACTTTTTCATGTTCGGAATTTAGTCTAAATATTATAAAAACAATGAAAAAATGTTATAGTAAAATGAGAGTGTATGACATTTTTAGGTAAGGGGGAATCCAGGATGTGGATTACTTCAGAAGTAGAAATTCCAGATGAGTTAATTGATCACCTTGAGCAAGGAAAGTTAGTATTATTTGTTGGAGCGGGAGTTTCTATGAAAGGGAAATCAAACTTACCGAATTTTGATGATTTAGTTGATGAAATTGCAAAAACGTTATATGTCGAAAAACGTGAAATAACAGAACCACATGATTATTATCTTGGTAAAATTGCGAAAACAAAAGATGTACATCAAGTCGCAAGAGATCTTGTTCATATAGAGAAATCAAAACCGAATCCATTGCATTATGCAATTCCAAGGCTATTTCCTTTAGATACAGATATCCGCATTGTAACAACAAATTTTGATCAACATTTTACAACAGCAATTAAAGAAATAAATAGAGATATCAATGTTTATTACGCTCCAGCTTTACCGACTGGGAGAGCTTTTAAAGGTCTTGCTTATATACATGGTAATGTAGAACAGGAGAAAGAGGCTTTAATTTTAACAGATGGTGATTTTGGAAGGGCTTACTTAACAGAAGGGTGGGCGAGAAGATTTTTAGTTGATCTATTCTCAAATTACACCGTTTTATTCATTGGATATAGTCATAATGACCCAGTAATGAAATATTTAGCAACTGGTTTACCACCAAGTACAAGACGATTTGCTTTTGTCGCACAAGGAGAAAATACGTACCATTGGGAACATTTAGGGATAAGACCAATTGTGTATCCGAATAAGGTGAATAATCATCAATCCCTCGTAAAAGCGGTAAAACGCTGGGCTGAATTAATGGGTGATAATTATATTACGAAAAGAATGCGTATTCGGGATATTGTAACGGTTCCCCCGTCAGTAGAACAGGAACAATTATCATACATAAAGCAATCGATTAAAAAAATTGAAACAGTGCGTTACTTTGTGGAATTTGCTCATGATTATGAATGGGTCGAATGGTTAGAAGCAGAAGGTAAATTACAAAATTTGTTTATGCTTACGCCAAACTATAATGAAGTAGATGAATTACTTGCAGAATGGTTAGTGGAACAATTTCTTTTTAGTCATCAGAAAGAATTATTTCAATTAATTTATAAAAACTATTCTAAAATATCACCGTTATTATGGAGAACAATTTGTAACTACTTAAACGAAACGAAGAGTAAGATGGACCCGCTGTTGTTTGCAAGGTGGACACTCTTTTTATTAGAAACAGCTGAAAAAGATAGTAGCTCTATAGAAAAGATTTCTAAGTTACTGCAAAAATGTTCTTTTCCTGAGCATAAAGAAATTGCCTTATTGTTACTAACTTTTATTTTAGACGGAAAACTGAAGTTGAAACGTGTAAGAAAATGGGGAAATGATACGCAAGAATCAATAGAACTCGAGGAATCGAGTCGCTTACCAGTATCTACATTTTCTCATGTGGAGCAAATTTGGAACGAAAAGATGAGGCCATATATCGCTTATTATGCTGTTCCAATTATGATGATTGGATTAGAAAAATTGAGAATGTTGTCGTTAAGACAAACGGCACTGAAAAAAAGAAATAAGGAAAATGTAGAGAAAGAGTTTCATCAAAATGATCTTGCATTTTTAATACGAATTGTAAAAGAGTGTCTAACTTATTTATGCGAAAACAATGAGAAAAAAGCGGATTATTATATTACAGAAATGATAGAAGCAAATAGTGTACTTCAAAAGCGAATTGCAATTGATGCGATGAATAAAAATATTTTTGTTCGTGTAGATGACAAAATGAAATGGTTGTTACATGAAGGACTTATTTTAGATTTCACTTATAAACACGAAGTTTTTCAACTTTTAAAAAGGCATTATGCACATTGTTTAGAAAAAACAAAAGAAGAAGTCACTCGAACTGTAATAAAGCATCTTACAGAAGAGAGGGTATTTGATGCATGTCTCGTATTAGACTTATTATTCAAGTGTGATTCGAATAGCCCATCTACGGCAAATGGGTATGAGTTAATGAAGCAAAAGCATCCTCATTTTCATTCTGAACGATACAGTGTACAAAAGAAAGAAGATACAGCAGAAAGCATTACTTGTAATGTAACTGCTGACGGATTATTGCAGCTGAAAGATGTTGAAATTATGAAGCAAGTTCAGCAATTTTCGCAAGATGGTGTTTTTGAACAACGCCATTTTTTAGAGATGTTATCAAAAGCATGTAAATTAAACACAGAATGGAGTATTTCATTTGCATACCAATTAGTAGGAGTGCAAGAAATAAGTAATGAAGTATGGTTTGTTTGTATTAGAGAATGGCGAAATAATCGAGGATTGACGAATGAGCAAATCCAAAAAATTATTCCGCTATTGCAGAAATTTGTTAGAAATACTGCTTTTCATTGGTTAATTAGTAGTTTTCTATATGAAATTAGTAATCGACTAGAAGAGTTAGAAGAGAACAGTATACGTGTTGTAAAACGATTTGCTTTTTCAGTGTTCCCTCAAGTTATGAAGAGTGATACAGACTTTAAGCTTGGGAAACAAGATTTTTATAATGAATCAATTCAGCATCCAGTTGGAAAAATGACGGCTGTATTATTAAAGTTGTTATCATATGATCATTTATACGATCGTAATGTATATGAATATTTATTTTTATTTGAAGAACAAGTAAGAGTTAATTCGGAACGAACAAACTTTATGTTTGCTCGTTTAATAGCAGATATTACATTTCTATATCATATTGAAAAACAATGGTGCCGAAAATATTTGTTACCATACTTAGATTTAAAAAAACAAAATGAGATTACGGAATATGCATGGGCCGGCTTATGTTACACGCAAATAAATTTACCTTTATTTACAGAAATGAAGCGATTTATTAAGTATGCGATAGAACATTTGGAAGTATTACATCCGCATACGAGAGAAGCTTTCTTGAAGTGGCTTAGCTTTGTATTTATTAAATGTGTACTATATTGGGAGCAAAAAACAAATTGGTTATACCCGTTACTCATACTAGAAAATGAAGAAAATAAAATTAAGTTTATGCAGTTTTTATGCTATTACGTCAAAACATTAAGTGTAAAAGAACAACAAAAGTTTTGGACAGCTTGGCTCAGTGTATTTTTGCGAGAACGACCAAAAATGGGTGAGATAACTGCGAGAGAATATGTGATGCTTTTACGTATTATTTTATACATGGATGAAATATTAGAAAAAGGATTATGTATTATGTCTCGTGCATTTTCAAGTGTACATGGTAAATGTACAGGTGAGGAAATGAAGCGGTTATTGATTGAAATGCTTCATAAAAAAGAAAGTATGAAAGCGCATAAAGAAATGTTTGCAAATGTGTTTTTTATTTTACTACAAACATGTCACGAAGCCGTTTTATTTGAAAAAGAAATCATACAAATAAAAGAATTATTAGTTCAGTATGAAGTAGAGGAATATGTTTTACATTTACTAGAAAATGAAATAATTCGCATAGGAATTGTAATGGGTGATTTACAAAAAGAATTATAGGACGAAAGTGGAATTTAAAAAAATATATAAAAAGTTGTTGACAGTGTTTTGAAAAGCGTTCTATAATACGAATCATACTTATTCAATTTCAAAAACATTTGAATAAACAAAGTGCAATGAAGAGATCACAGTAGTGGTTAGTCTTACTGTAACAGAGAGCTGGTGGTTGGTGTGAACCAGTACAGGGATAATCATGAATTACAGTCTTGGAGCATCTTTTTCGTAATAAAGATAGTTTGTCTTTATGAGGAAAAAGCGGTCAATTGATCGTTAACAGTGAAGAGAGGTAGACGGAAAGTTAGTCTACAACTAGGGTGGTACCGCGATAAATATCGTCCCTACTGATTTATTCAGTAGGGACTTTTTGTATTTTAGTGGTTCAACTTGAAAATTAAATAGTCATGCATTGAAAGGAAAAGCAGTAGTTGTTGTTTCCCTGTAACAGAGAGCTGGTGGTTGGTGCAAACCAGTACATAAACAAGAGCGAATTACAGTCCTGGAGCATCTTTTTCGTAGTAAAGATAGTATTGTCTTTATGAAGGGAAAGACGGTCAGATGATCGTTAACAATGAAGAGAGGTAGACGAAAGAAGTCTACAACTAGGGTGGTACCGCGATAAATATCGTCCCTACTGATTGAATCAGTAGGGCTTTTTTGTACAAAAAAGTGGGTTTTTAACTAGTAGTTCATGTCTTTGTACGAATTATTAGTTTAAAATAAGAAGAGGTATCGATTCCACTATAAATTTGTATAATTAGTCAGTTCAGAAAATAGAGAATTTTTTATTCTCTTACTATACTTTTAAAACATTAGAGGAGGATTTCCAAATGGCAAATCATGAATTAGATCAATTACGTAAACAGGTAGATGAAATTAACTTACAACTATTACACCTTTTAAACAAACGTGGTGAAATTGTTCAAAAAATTGGAGAGCAAAAGCAAGTACAAGGCACGAAACGCTTTGATCCAGTACGTGAGCGTGAAGTACTTGATATGATTGCAGAGCATAACGAAGGACCATTCGAAACATCAACAGTTCAACATATTTTCAAAACGATTTTCAAAGCAAGCTTAGAGTTACAAGAAGATGATAACCGTAAAGCGTTACTAGTATCACGTAAAAAGAAACAAGAAAATACAATTGTTGATGTAAAAGGTGAATTGATTGGAAACGGAACACAAACGTTCATCATGGGACCTTGTGCAGTAGAAAGTTTAGAACAAGTTCGTCAAGTAGGGCAAGCGATGAAAGACCAAGGCTTAAAATTAATGCGCGGTGGTGCATTCAAACCGAGAACTTCTCCATATGATTTCCAAGGTTTAGGAGTAGAAGGACTTCAAATTTTACGTCAAGTAGCAGACGAGTTTGACTTAGCAATTATTAGTGAAATTTTAAATCCGAACGATGTTGAAATGGCATTAGACTACGTTGATGTAATTCAAGTTGGCGCACGTAACATGCAAAACTTCGATTTATTACGAGCTGTAGGTAAAGTTAACAAACCAGTATTATTAAAACGTGGATTAGCAGCAACAATTGATGAGTTCATTAACGCAGCGGAATACATCATTGCGCAAGGTAACGATCAAATTATTCTTTGTGAGCGCGGTATCCGCACATACGAAAGAGCAACACGTAACACATTAGACATTTCTGCAGTACCAATTTTAAAGAAAGAAACACATTTACCAGTTATCGTTGATGTAACACATTCAACTGGACGCAGAGATTTATTATTACCAACAGCGAAAGCGGCACTTGCAATTGGCGCAGATGCAGTAATGGCTGAAGTTCATCCAGATCCAGCAGTTGCATTATCAGATTCTGCACAACAAATGGACATTCCAGAATTCCATAGATTCATGGATGAGTTAAAAGGTTTCAAAAATAAATTATCTTAATTCCATATCATATATGCATTGAAGAGGAAACAGTAGTGCTTATCTCACTGTTAAAGAGAGCTGATGGTCGGTGTGAATCAGTACAAAGGTAAGCATGAATTACAGCCTTGGAGCATCTTTCCCGACAACTTTTGGAGGGTAAGACGGTCGAACGATCGTTAAAGAAGAAGAGAGGTAGACGAAAGAAGTCTACAACTAGGGTGGTACCGCGATAAACATCGTCCCTACTGAGCGCTCAGTAGGGACTTTTTTGTACAAAAAAATAGTAAAGGGGCAAGAGAAATGAGATACATTACAGCTGGAGAATCACATGGACCGCAGTTAACAGTTATTTTAGAAGGTGTACCAGCAGGTTTGACACTTACGGCGGAACATATTAATAAAGAATTATTAAGAAGACAAAAAGGTCATGGACGCGGAAGACGTATGCAAATTGAAACAGATACAGTTGAAATTGTAAGTGGTGTTCGTCACGGGATGACACTTGGATCACCGATTACGTTAATTGTAAAAAATGATGATTTCAAACATTGGACGAAAGTAATGGGTGCAGAGCCAATTTCGGAAAAAGAAAGTAAAGACATGAAACGTACAATTACAAAACCACGTCCCGGACATGCAGATTTAAATGGAGCAATTAAATATGGTCATCGTGATATAAGAAACGTATTAGAGCGGTCATCTGCAAGAGAAACGACAGTTCGTGTAGCTGCTGGTGCAGTTGCAAAACAAATTTTAAGCGAATTAGGCGTGGGAATTGCAGGACATGTTCTTGAAATTGGTGGAGTAAAAGCAAAACATATTTCAAACTTATCAATTGAAGAAATTCAAACAATTACTGAAAACTCACCAGTTCGATGTTTAGATAAAGAAGTAGAGCAAGAAATGATGAATGCGATTGACAACGCAAAAAGTAGTGGAGATTCAATCGGTGGTATTGTGGAAGTCATTGCAGAAGGTATGCCGATTGGCGTTGGTAGTTACGTTCATTACGATCGTAAATTAGATGCAAAACTTGCTGGTGCAATTATGAGTATAAATGCATTTAAAGGTGCTGAAATCGGCGTAGGTTTTGAAGCGGCACGACAACCAGGAAGCAAAGTGCATGATGAAATTCTGTGGGATGAAAAAAAAGGATACACGAGAAAAACGAATAATGCCGGCGGTTTAGAAGGCGGTATGACAACAGGTATGCCAATTATCGTAAGAGGCGTGATGAAGCCAATTCCTACTTTATACAAACCGTTAGCAAGCGTTGATATTGATACGAAAGAAGCATTCCAAGCGAGTATTGAAAGATCTGATAGTTGCGCAGTACCAGCAGCGGGTGTAGTAGCTGAATCTGTTGTGGCATGGGAACTTGCAGATGCACTAGTCGAACAATTCGGAAAAGATCGTATGGAATTATTAAAACAAAACATTATGCAACACAATAACTACGCAAAAGAATTTTAATAAAAAGGTGGGTTTAACGTGCAAGTAAAAGATCAACTATCATCATTACAACCATATAAACCAGGTAAATCACCAGAACAAATGAAAGAAGTGTACGGAGATCATTCGTTTGTGAAATTAGCATCGAATGAAAATCCATTTGGTTGTTCACCGAGAGTTTTAGAAGAGTTGCAAAACTCTTGGTTGGAACATGCTTTATATCCTGACGGAGGTGCTACAACGCTCCGTCAAACAATCGCAGATAAGTTGCATGTGCAAATGGAACAAGTACTTTGTGGTAGTGGTTTAGATGAAATCATTCAAATAATAAGCCGCGCCGTATTACGAGCGGGAGATAACATTGTAACAGCAGGTGCAACATTCCCGCAGTACCGCCATCATGCGATTATTGAAGGGTGTGAAGTGAAAGAAATTCCTTTAAATAAAGGTGTATACGATTTAGACGAAATTTCGTCAGCGGTAAATAATAATACGAAAATCGTATGGATTTGTAATCCAAACAACCCGACGGGCACATATGTGAATGAGCAAAAATTAACTCAATTTATTGAAGGCATTAGTGAAAATACGTTAATTGTCATTGATGAAGCGTACTATGAATACGTAACAGCAAAAGATTTCCCTGAGACATTACCGCTTTTAGAAAAACATAAAAACATTCTTGTACTTAGAACGTTTTCTAAAGCATACGGATTAGCTTCTTTCCGCGTTGGATATGCGATCGGACAGGAAGAGCTAATTGAGAAATTAAATGTCGTACGTTTACCATTTAACGTATCTTCATTAGCGCAAAAAGCAGCGACGATTGCTTTTGGTGATGACGAGTTTATTAAAGAAATAGTTCACATGAATACAGAAGGATTACAGCAATACGAGAGTTTCTGTAAGGAAAACGGTATACCATTTTATTCGTCACAAACTAATTTCATCTTCTTACCGGTAGATAATGCTGGAGAGATTTATGAAGCTTGTGCACATGCAGGATTTATTATTCGTCCGTTCCCGAATGGTGTCCGTATTACAGTTGGAACAAGGGAGCAAAATGAAGGGGTGATTTCAGTGTTAAAACAACACTTTGAAAATAAAAAAAATAAGTCTCGAGATGAGGCAAATGCGTAAAAAGGTAGTATTAATTGGAACAGGTTTAATAGGAGGCTCTCTCGCATTAGCAATTAAGAAAGAGCACGATGTAACGATAACAGGGTACGATATATTTAAAGAGCAAGTAGAGCGTGCAAAAGAATTACACGTAGTAGATGAAATAGGAGTTGATTTACAGCGTGCATGTGAAGAGGCACATTTAATTGTTTTTGCTTCTCCAGTTGAAGAAACGAAGAAGCTATTACACAAACTTGCGTCATTCCGTTTACGAGAAGATGTTATAGTGACTGATGTTGGTAGTACAAAAGGGTCTATTATGAACGAAGCGGAAGCTTTATTTTCAAAGGATGTTTCTTTCATTGGTGGACATCCGATGGCGGGTTCTCATAAAACGGGAGTTGAAAGTGCAAAGGCACATTTGTTTGAAAATGCATTTTACATTTTAACACCGATGAATCACGTGCCAAATAAACAAGTGGAAGACCTTAAAGTATGGTTAAAAGGAACAGGGTCACATTTTCTTGTTTTAAATACGGAAGAACATGATTATGTAACAGGGATCGTTAGTCATTTTCCGCACCTTATCGCAGCAGGTTTAGTAAAGCAAGTTGAGAAACATGCAGGAGATAATCCGCTCATTCATCAACTAGCTGCTGGAGGTTTCAAAGACATTACACGTATCGCATCTAGTAGTCCAAAAATGTGGAGTGATATTGTAAAGCAAAATCGAGAGCATTTAATGGTATTATTAAAAGAGTGGATCTCTGAAATGGAAGATTTATATAAAACAGTTTCTACCGGAGATGCAGGCGAGATTCAAAACTATTTTGCAGATGCGAAAGAATACCGTGATTCTTTACCAGTAAGAAAGAGAGGGGCAATTCCTGCCTATCACGACTTATACGTCGATGTATTAGATAAGGTGGGGGCATTGGCTCATATTACGAGTATTTTAGCGCGCGAGGAAATTAGTATTACGAACTTGCAAATATTAGAAGCGCGTGAAGGACTGCTTGGGGTATTACGTATTAGCTTCCAAAGGGAAGAAGATCGTATGAAAGCAAAGCTAGCGCTTGGAGAAGAAGAATACCAAACTTATGAAACAATTTAAATGAGAAGGTGAAAAACGTGAAAGAAAGAACAATACAACCCGTTAATAACGGATTGAATGGTAATATTACAATCCCAGGTGATAAATCCATTTCACACCGTGCTGTTATGTTCGGTTCTATTGCAGAAGGGAAAACAACAATTAAAGGTTTCTTGCCCGGTGCAGACTGTTTAAGTACGATTTCATGTTTTAAAGAAATGGGAGTAGAAATTACGCAAAACGGTGATGAGGTTACTGTAGTTGGTAAAGGATTAGAAGGTTTACAAGAACCGAAAGCTGTATTAGATGTTGGTAATTCTGGTACAACAATCCGATTAATGTCAGGTATATTAGCTAACACACCATTTTTCTCTTGCGTACAAGGTGATGAATCTATCGCAAAAAGACCGATGAAGCGTGTAACAAACCCATTAAAACAAATGGGCGCAAACATAGACGGCCGAGAAGAAGGAACATTTACACCGTTAACAATACGTGGCGGAGATTTAAAAGCAATTGAATATATTTCTCCTGTTGCAAGTGCACAAGTAAAGTCGGCTATTTTACTTGCAGGTCTTCGTGCAGAAGGTGTAACAGTTGTTACAGAACCACATATTTCACGCGACCATACGGAAAGAATGCTTGAAGCATTTGGTGTTAAAGTAACTCGCGAAGGGAAAACAGTGAAGCTGTCAGGTGGACAAAAATTAACAGCAACAGACATTCAAGTGCCAGGTGACGTATCATCAGCAGCATTTTTCTTAGTAGCAGGTGCAATCATCCCAAATAGTAAACTAGTATTACAAAATGTAGGGATGAATCCAACCCGTACAGGTATTATTGATGTTTTAGAAAAAATGGGTGCTACGTTCACTGTAGATCTAATTAACGAAGGGGCATCGGAACCAGCTGCAAATATTACAATCGAAACATCTTCATTAAAAGGAATTGAAATTGGCGGAGATATTATCCCTAGATTAATCGATGAGATTCCTGTAATCGCATTAGCGGCAACGCAAGCAGAAGGAATTACAGTAATTAAAGATGCACATGAATTGAAAGTAAAAGAAACAAACCGTATTGATACAGTCGTTGCTGAATTAACGAAACTAGGAGCTCGCATAGAAGCAACTGATGACGGTATGATCATTTACGGAAAATCAGCTCTAAAAGGCAATGCAGTAAATAGTTATGGTGATCACCGTATCGGAATGATGCTTGCAATTGCTGGTTGCCTGGCAGAAGGAAAAACAATTATTGAAGATGCAGAAGCAGTAGGTGTATCATATCCTACATTCTTTGACGAACTTCAAAAATTAGCTAAATAAAAAGGATGGAAAGCAGATACGTGATGTATCTGCTTTTTTTGTTAAAACGTCCTTGTAGTTTCACTTACCGAACTATAATAGTAAGAATTATGATACAATTCAAACAGGGAATGGAGGAGAATTATATGAATGTCATACAATTAAAAGAAGATAAGTTCAGAGAAGCATTACGTTTATCAGAATACGCTTTTCAATATAAAGTAGATGAGGAACGATTACAGCAGCAACTTACAAAGATGAAGGAAAGTCATGAAATATACGGCATTATGGAAGGGGAAGACTTAGCGGCAAAACTACACCTCATTCCGTTTCATATTTACATAGGTAAAGAAAAATTTAAAATGGGTGGCGTTGCAGGAGTAGCGACGTATCCAGAGTACAGAAGAAGTGGGTATGTAAAAGAGCTACTTCAACATTCACTTCAAACAATGAAAAAAGATGGCTATACAGTCTCTATGTTACATCCATTTGCTGTTTCATTTTATCGTAAATACGGCTGGGAACTTTGTGCGAATCTACTCAAATGTCATATAAGTAAGAGCGATTTAGTGATGAAAAAACAAGTAAATGGTACTGTGAAACGTTTTAATAAAGAAAATCATCCAGAAGAAGTCGAGAAGCTCTATGAAGCATTTGCAGAACGTTTTTCATGTATGTTAGTTCGAGAGAAGAACTGGTGGTTACAAGCGGTTTATGATGATTTAACATTAGCGATTTACTATGATGAAAATAAAAAGGCAGCAGGTTACATGTTATACAAAATAGAAAACTATAAAATGACAGTAGAAGAATTTGTACCACTGCATAATGAAGCACGAAATGGTCTGTGGAACTTTATTTGTCAGCATGATTCTATGATTAAAGAAATTGAAATGACAGTAAGTGAAAGCGAACCGTTATTATATTCATTGCAAGAGCCGCGCGTGAAGACAGAAATAAAACCATATTTTATGGGAAGAATTGTAGATGTAGAGCAGTTCTTAAAACAATATGAGTTGAATTGGAGCAATGTACAGCAAGAAGTGATCCTAAACATTACAGACGCATTTGCTCCGTGGAATAACATAACAGTGAGACTTGCAAATCATGAAATAACAATAATAAAAGAAAAAACAATAGATAAAGGCATCAAACTGGATATAAACGAGTTATCTACAATAATGTTCGGCTATAAACGTCCGTTACAACTGAATGAATTAGAATTAATTAGCGGAAGTGAAAAGGAAATACAAGCGTTTGAGAAAATAGTTCCGGTACGAGAAGCATTTATTTATGATTTCTTTTAAGTTTTCAATAGAAAATTGGGCTGCCCAAAAACAATTTTTGGGACAGCTTTCTCTTTGGTTGTCGGTAAGTCGATATATCCTGAAAATCGCTGATATAATTAGACTTGCGCTGATATATTCTAATAATCGTTGATATAATTTTTTCACTAAAACGTAACTATACTTTGTCACGCACTTGACTTTTAATCCATGTAATTTATAATTAAAAACGGAATGAATTTTCATTCCTGGAAATAGAGGTGGAAAAAATGGCTAAAAACAAACAAGAGGATATTTTTGATGCTGCGATGCAACTTTTTGCAGAGCGTGGTTACGATGGTACGACAATTCCAATGATCGCTGAAAAGGCAAAAGTCGGTGCGGGTACTATTTATCGCTATTTTGAAAATAAAGAGGCACTTGTTAACTCATTATTTTCAAAAAGTATGTTAGAGCTTTCTGAAATAATAAAAACGGATTTTCCTGTTGAAGCAAATATTCGTGAACAGTTTAGTCATACGTACAACCGTTTATTTGAATTTGCGAGAAACAATGTAGATGCTTTTTTATTTACAAATTCTCACTGTGATAGTTATTTTCTTGATGAACAGAGTAAGAAAATATTTGATGATTTTATAGGCTTCTTTATGAATATTATTGAAGATGGAATCGCAAAAGGTTTTCTTCGTCCATTGCCTCCAGTTGCTTTAATTATTATTGTATATCAACCGCTAGAAAAATTAACGAAAGTAATTGCAACAGGGCAATTAGAATACTCGAAAGAGTTAGTAAAAGAATTAGAAGAAAGCTCTTGGAACGCTATTAGAATCATTTGATTCTATAGCTTTATAAGGAAAGGAATGAATATTCATTCCTAAATAGATTTAAAAAATGAGAGTAGGAAAGGATGTTTGTGTAACTAAGGGAATGAACATTCATTCCGGAAAGACTAGTTTAATAGAATTTACAAAATAATGTAATAGAACAATAGGAATGAACGTTCATTCCGTTACTAACGTGAAACTTTCAAAACGGGAGATGATTCAAATGAGCAAGTTAAAAAGTTGGAGAAGTTTATCTTTTCTATTATGGATAGTTATTACTATTACAATGGTCGTAACGATGCCTAATATGGATCAATTAGTGAAAGAAAAAGGGAAAATTACAATCCCTAATACAAAGCAAAGCAGTATTGCTGACAAGATGATGAAAGAGATGAATAAAGAAGGGGTTGAAAAGTATGAAATTATAGCCGTTTTTAATAGTGGCAATAAGGCAGCTTTAACAGATGAACAAAAAAAGGAAATAACAAAAACAATCAACGCCCTGCAAAATGAAAAAGAGCAATTAGGAATTAAGGAAGTTGTTTCACATTTAGACAATAAAGACTTGGAGAAACAATTAGTTTCTAAAGATAATACGACTATTTTAACGCAAATATCGATAGATAAAAAACATGGTGAAATATCAAAAGTTTCAAATAATCTTCATGAAAAAGTGCAAACGAAAGGGGTAAAAACGTATTTAACAGGAAGTGACTTAATAGCGGGTGATTTTCTTAAATCCTCTCAAGAGGGAGTGAAAAAGACAGAAGTTATTTCAATCATTTTCATTCTTGTAGTATTAATCCTCGTATTCCGTTCACCAGTTGTTCCAATTGTTTCTCTTCTTACAGTTGGTATATCGTATTTAGTTTCAATGGGGATTATTGCCCAGCTTGTAGATCAATTTAATTTTCCATTCTCAAACTTTACACAAGTGTTCGTAGTCGTCGTCCTGTTTGGGGTAGGAACAGATTATAACATTTTATTATATACGAGGTTTAAAGAAGAATTAAGTAAACAAGAAAATGCATTTTTAGCTACGAAAGAAACATTCAAATCAGCAGGTAAAACTGTATTATATAGCGGAATAGCGGTGCTAATTGGTTTTGCATCACTTGCTTTAGCAAGTTTTAAATTATATCAATCGACTTCAGCGGTAGCAATTGGTGTTTTAGTATTATTACTCGTATTAACGACTTTAAATCCATTTTTCATGGTGCTTTTAGGAAAAGGAATGTTTTATCCAGTTAAAACATTTAAAGGTCATGAGGATAGTCGCTTATGGGGATTCTTTGCGAAAAACTCAGTAGCAAGGCCATTTGTCGCTTTAATCATCGTATTCGTAATATCGATTCCTTTCGTATTAAAATACTCTAATACACTTAATTACAATGATTTATTTGAAGTGGATAATAAGTATGAATCCAAGATGGGTATTAACGTAATAGAGGATCATTTTCCGCCTGGTTTCTCTTCACCGAGTACATTAGTCATTCAATCTGATAAAAAGCTGGATGAAGGAACTTCTCTACAAATTTTAGACGAATTAACTGATAAAATTTCGAAAGTTAAAGGTGTGTCAGAAGTATATGCACCAACACGTCCAACTGGTGAGAAGATAAAAGAATTATATTTAAATAAGCAAGCGGGAGAATTGAATACAGGATTAGGAGATGCCGATGGTGGCATAAAGGAAATTAATGATGGATTAACAGATGCGAAAAATAAAATGGGAAGTAATGATTCAAATAGTCTTGCGAATGTTCAAAAATTAATTGATGGAACGAACGAGGCGAAAAACGGGGTATCAGCATTAGGAACAGCTTTACATCAATTATCAAATGGCATAAACGACGGTGCACAAGGAGCACAGCAAATTGAGAGTGGTTTAGCTTCAGTAAACGAAAATATAAATGTTCTATCTAATGCAACGTCGCAGCTGCATGCTGGTTATGCACAGTTAGAAAAAGGTTTAAACTCTTACGATCAATACTTCGGAAGTATTTTTCAAGCGATTGATGGTGCGAAAAAGGGATATGAACAAATTGAAATGTTAATGACCAATTTCGTTCAAACGAAACCAGAATTAGCGAATGATCCAAACATACAACAAACGATAGGAATTGCTAAAGAGGCTCAAAAGAAATTAAGCGTACTTTCAAATGAATTAAATCAATTAGCAACACAGCACAAAACGGCGATGAGTTCATTTAAAGAAGCGAATCAATCGTTACTGAAAGTGGATAACGGCTTAAAAGAAATGAGCAATGGAGTTAATAAGTTACAAAAGGGAGCAGCCGATCTTAAAAATGGATTAAATGAAGGTTCTTCAGGTTCAAAACAAATTGCAAATAAATCAGTTGAGTTACAATCTGGATTAACGAAAATAAACGATGGGCAAGGACAACTTTTAACGGGCCTTAAAGACCTGCAAGAAAAGATGGGGCAATTACAATCCGGTTTATCTAAAAGTACAGAAGGGCTTGGAAAAGTAAGTAATGGCCTGCATGACGCACAAAAATATTTAGGGGAGCTCAATGAATCGAAGAGCTCTGAGAAGTTTTATATTCCAAAAGAAGTGCTAGAGGGAGAAGATTTCCAAAAAGCATTGAACACGTACATGTCGCAGGATAGAAAAATTGCTAAAATGACTATCATTTTAGATGTAAATCCGTATTCAAAAGAAGCGATGCCAATTATTCAAGAAATCAATAAAACAATCGATGGCACTGTAAAGGGAACGGAATTACATGATGCGAAAACAGCAATTGGCGGAACAACAGCTAGAAACGTTGATTTAAAAGAAGTAACAGGGCAAGATTTCTTACGTACAGCTACAATTATGTTAATTGGAATTGCGATTGTATTAATCGTAATTACACGCTCATTACTAAACACAATATTTATTATTGGCTCATTACTATTAGCGTACTTCGCATCACTCGGTATAAGCGAACAAATTAGTGCACATGTATTACATGTAGATTCATTAAGCTGGAATGTTCCATTCTTTAGCTTCATTATGATTGTCGCTTTAGGAGTGGATTATAGTATTTTCGTAATGATGCGCTATAACGAGATAGAAGGGGATTCGGTAACGAAAATTGTAACTGCATCTCGTCATATAGGAGGAGTTGTATTATCAGCGGCGCTAATTTTAGGCGGGACATTTGCAGCATTAATTCCATCAGGTGTATTAACACTTATACAAGTTGCATCAGTAGTTGGCGTTGCACTTCTTCTATTAGCTTTAATTGTGATGCCGATATTATTACCGGCGTTAATAGGGTTAACGAGTAAAATGAAGAGTTACAAAGAGAAAATAATAAATACGAAATAAGAAGAGACTGTAGGGAATGATTTCTCTACAGTTTTTTCGGTATATAATATTTCAGATGAAAATGAATCCGATATATTACAGAATGAGCAGTGAAAGGTTATATGAGAAAGAGGTCGATGATATACATACAATAGCTAGGGGAAGGGACAAAAACTATCCGATTTCATTGTAGAAAGGTAATCAACCGTTGCTATTCATCCAGCTTCTACTATATAATAGCTATAGTCTACAATAATTGAGTCGTAATATGCGATTTTTTA
Organism: Bacillus sp. RB3; assembly: GCF_030164735.1. Classification (NCBI taxonomy): domain Bacteria; kingdom Bacillati; phylum Bacillota; class Bacilli; order Caryophanales; family Bacillaceae; genus Bacillus; species Bacillus sp. RB3. Next base: position 447,815 of record NZ_JASNGE010000002.1, on the reverse strand, counting down.
AGACAATCGGTGAGAAAACGCTGAAATAAGCGGTATTAGTAGGAGGACACAAATGATTACAGTAAGTAACGTTAGTTTGCGTTTCGCGGATCGCAAATTATTTGAAGATGTTAACATAAAATTCACGCCAGGTAACTGCTACGGTTTAATCGGAGCAAACGGTGCTGGTAAATCTACATTCCTAAAGATTTTATCTGGAGAAATTGAACCATCAACAGGTGACATACATATTACGCCAGGTGAGCGTCTAGCAGTATTAAAACAGAACCACTTCGAATATGAAGAGTTCCCAGTATTAGAAACAGTAATTATGGGTCACACGCAACTTTACAAAGTAATGCAAGAGAAAAATGCTATTTACATGAAAGAAGACTTTAGTGATGAAGATGGAATGCGCGCTGCTGAACTTGAAGGTGAGTTCGCTGAGCTTAACGGTTGGGAAGCTGAGTCAGAAGCTGCAATTCTTCTTAAAGGTTTAGGTATTGGTGAAGATCTTCATGATAAGAAATTGTCAGAATTAACTGGGGCAGAGAAAGTAAAAGTATTACTTGCTCAAGCTTTATTCGGTCAACCTGATATTCTATTATTAGATGAGCCTACCAACCACTTGGACTTAAAAGCGATTCAATGGTTAGAAAATTTCTTAATGAACTTTGAAAACACAGTTATCGTAGTATCCCATGACCGTCACTTCTTAAATAAAGTATGTACGCACATGGCTGACCTTGATTTCGGTAAAATTCAACTTTATGTTGGTAACTATGACTTCTGGTATGAGTCAAGCCAATTAGCTTTAAAATTAACACAAGATGCTAATAAGAAAAAAGAAGAGAAAGTAAAAGAGTTACAAAACTTCATTGCACGCTTTAGTTCAAACGCTTCTAAAGCGAAACAAGCAACTTCTCGTAAAAAATTATTAGACAAAATTACATTAGATGATATTAGACCGTCATCACGTCGTTACCCATTCGTTGGCTTCACACCTGAGCGTGAAGTAGGAAATGACTTATTAACTGTTGAAGGTCTTTCTAAAACAATTGATGGTGAAAAAGTGTTAGATAATGTGTACTTCACTTTAAATAAAGGTGATAAAGTTGCATTTATCGGCCGTAACGATATTGCGATGACAACATTATTTAAAATTCTTATGGGTGAAATGGAGCCGGATAGCGGTTCATTCAAATGGGGTGTTACAACCTCTCAATCTTACTTCCCAAGAGATAACTCTAAGTACTTTGAGAACAGTGATTACAACTTAGTTGAATGGTTACGTCAATTCTCTCCACAAGATGAGTCTGAAAGCTTCTTACGTGGTTTCTTAGGCCGTATGTTATTCTCAGGTGAAGAAGTTAAGAAGAACGTTTCTGTATTATCTGGAGGCGAAAAAGTTCGTTGTATGTTATCTAAAATGATGTTAAGTGGTGCGAACGTAATCACACTTGACGATCCAACGAACCACTTAGACCTTGAGTCAATCACAGCATTAAACAACGGTTTAATTGCATTCAAAGGTACAATCTTATTCACATCTCATGACCATCAGTTCGTGCAAACAATTGCAAACCGCATTATCGAAGTAACACCAAACGGTGTAATTGATAAAGAGGCTACTTATGATGAGTTCTTAGAAAATGAGGAACTTCAAAAACAAGTAGATGCAATGTACAAAGGTCAATAATATATAATGAAAAAACTCGCTCTTTTTAGAGCGAGTTTTTTGTCGAGAAAACGTAACATCGCTGGTCGATCAAATGAATAATTATTCAAATATAATATTAATGAACAGGAGAATTCTTTCATGTATGGAAGGGATGTAATGACTTTAAGATTTAAAGAGTTAGTTGAAGAAGGGAAATGTAAGTGGAGTAATATAATCAAATCGTATTATTTTGTCATGTGAAATATGTACCAAATTTGGAGATAGAATAGTTTGCGAATGAGTTTATAAAGGTATATAGTATGGGGTGTCATAATTAGCGGATGAATCTTGGGAGAAAACAGGAAATGTTACAAATTTATTTTGTTAAATAGAAACCAAGGTCAAAATGTCTAGAAAGAAATAGTTGAATAAATACTAGCTTCAAATTATAATTACTAATATTCTTCATATAGTTAAATAAAGATAATCTATTTGAAGAAGAAAATTTGAATAGAGAGACAGACTTATAAAAAAATAAGCCTTGGATGATCAAAAGAGGTGGAGAAATGAAACAGTTCTTATTAAAGAGCAAAAGTGTGTTAAGCAATCATTTTGGATTCTTTCTGTTTGCCGTTATTTTATTGTGGCTCAAAACATATGCAGCTTATGTAACGGAATTCAATTTAGGAATTTCAAACACAATCCAAAAATTCTTGCTGTTTTTTAACCCGCTTAGTTCAGCAGTTCTATTTTTAGGACTTGCATTATTTGCAAAAGGGAAACGATCTTATATTTGGTTAATTATCATTAATTTGTTATTGTCGATTCTTTTATACGCAAACGTAGTATACTATCGCTTTTTCAGTGACTTTATTACGTTCCCGACATTAACACAAACGAATAACTTTGGAGATTTAGGTGGTAGTATTCTTGCGTTGCTACATCTTTATGATCCATTATACTTCTTAGACACGATTATATTAATTGTGTTAGTCGCAACAAAATTTGCAAATCCAAAACCAATTCGTGTTGCGAAGCATAAATTATCTCTAGTATTTGTAGTAGGTATTTTATTATTCAGTGTTAACTTAGGTCTTGCAGAGTCTGACCGTCCTGAATTATTAACAAGAACGTTTGACCGTAATTATATTGTGAAATATTTAGGTGCATACAACTACACAATTTATGATGGAATTCAAAGTGCGAAAGCATCGACAGAACGAGCATTAGCGGATGGCGATAATATGACAGAAGTACGAAATTATTTAACATCAACTTATGCAAGTCCAAATCCTGAGTATTTCGGTAAAGGAAAGGGAATGAACGTAATTTACATTCATTTAGAGTCATTCCAAAACTTCTTAATTGATTACAAATTAAATGGTCAAGAAGTTACACCGTTCTTAAACTCATTTACAAAAGATGCGAATACACTATACTTTGATAACTTCTTCCATCAAACAGGACAAGGGAAAACATCTGATGCGGAGTTTATGTTAGAGAATTCAATGTTTGGCTTACCGCAAGGTTCTGTCTTTACAACGAAATCTCATAATACGTATCAATCGGCACCAGCTATTTTAGGACAACAAGGATACACATCAGCAGTATTCCACGGTAACTACAAAACATTCTGGAACCGTGACGATATTTATAAATCATTTGGTTTTAATAAATTCTTTGATGCGTCATACTACGATATGAATGAAAAAGACGTAGTAAACTACGGATTAAAAGATAAACCGTTCTTTAATGAATCTATTCCGTTATTACAAACGTTGAAACAACCGTTCTATACAAAGTTTATTACGTTATCGAACCATTTCCCTTATCCAATCGATAAGGCAGAAGCAACGATTGAACCAGCAACAACAGGTGATTCATCAGTAGATACGTACTTCCAAACAGCACGCTATTTAGATGAATCTGTAAAAGGCTTCATCGATTACTTGAAACAATCTGGTTTATATGATAACTCAATTATTGTTATGTACGGAGACCATTACGGTATTTCAGATAATCATAATGCAGCAATGTCAAAAGTAATGGGTAAAGAAATGAACTCATTTGAAAATGCACAGTTACAACGTGTACCATTAATCGTTCGTGTACCAGGAGTGAAAGGTGGCGTACAACATCAATACGGTGGTGAAATTGACGTTCTTCCAACGCTATTACACTTACTAGGTACAGATACAAAGAATTATGTTCAATTCGGTTCTGATTTATTATCACCAGATCATAAACAAGTCGTTGCGTTCCGTAACGGTAACTACGTAAGCCCAACAGTTACTGCACTAAACGGCAAATACTATGATACAACTACTGGAAAACCTGTAGAATTTACAGATGAAATAAAGAAAAATGAACAAATGGTTCAAAACTCACTAAAATACTCTGACCAAGTCGTAAATGGTGACTTATTACGATTCTACACACCGGAAGGATTCACTCCAGTAGATCGTTCGAAGTATAACTATAACAACCGTGATAAAAACAAAACGAAGGTAAAAACGACTCCGGAAGGGGAAGCTAAATAAATAATAAAAGGCGCTATTCATATGAATAGCGCCTTTTATTTGTAAATATACCATCATTATGAGACAGAACCAGCTGTTGCTTTTTGTTTTGCCTTTCCGAAGAAAACTACACCGACGATGATAATAATGATAAATGCCCATTTAACGAAAGGGTTACTTTCGAAAAATCCAGCGAACCATTTCTCATCTACAATCATTTTCGCGGCAGTATAAGCTAAAACGGCTGCTCCGATCGTAATGATGACAGGAAAACGATCCACCCATTTTAAAATTAATGTACTGCCCCATACGACTACTGGAATAGACACTAATAATCCGATGATTACTAAAGAAAAGTTACCATGGGCAGCTCCTGCAACAGCGAGTACATTATCAATGCCCATTAACGCATCAGCAATAATAATAGTTTTAATAGCAGACCAAAATCCTTCTTCGGCTTTAATATCATGATTTTTGCCCTCAGCGATCAGCTTGTAAGCGATCCAAATAAGAAGTACACCACCAATTAGGAGTAATCCAGGTATTTTTAATAACCAAACGACAACTAAGGTAGCGAGGGCTCTAATGGCAATTGCTCCAATAGTTCCCCAAATGATAACTTTCTTTTGTTGGTCTTTCGGTAATCTTCTTGCTGCTAATCCAATTACGATGGCGTTATCTCCGGCTAACACTAAATCGATTACAATAATGGCAAGCAAGGCAGACAAATATTCAGGTGAAAGAAAATCCATATACATATCACTCCTTAAGAGTAATATGTGCTAAAGTGTTGATAATATAAAAAAGGATTGAAATTGTATATTCAATCCTTTTTTGACTGTATTCTGATATGTATGTTTTTATTTTGAATAAGTCGCTTTTGTAGTTTTTTACTTATCGCGTTTCTTTCTTAAATTGATTCCAAGCTTCTTCAGTTTGCACTATAAATACGATTATATAACATCTACTTATTTAAACTAGGTTAAAGATAGCATGTGATATTTCAAAGTTAAATTTATTTGATAAAAGGGAAGGGACGTATAATATTGATATGGTGCAAGCGTGTATAGGTTTTCTCTATAAGGAAATTCTAAAAACGATAAAAAGACTTGATAACCTACTAGAGGGGATCAAGTCTTTTCATTACATACGATTATCATGCCAGAAGTTTAATGGGAAGTGTTCGTTCTCATTATATGCTTCTAATTCATATCCTTTTTCTTTCAGTCCTTTAATAATTCCAGGTACTGCTTTTACTGATTGTGGATGAATATCATGCATAAGGATAACTTCTGTTGGATTTGTAGAATGAGCTAGAACGTTTTCTACAATTTTAGCTGATGCAGCATCAACTTGCATTTTGTTATATTTCCAGTCTAAAGAATCAATTGTCCAATCCCAAACTTTTAAGCCATTGTCTACAACTTTGTTGCGAAGACCTTCGTTTAATCCTGGCATAGAGCCGTAAGCTGGACGAGTTAATACTGGTGATTTACCTAAAACACCAGCGATTAAGCCTTGGTCTTCCTTCATTTCATCTACGTAATGACCTTCAGTGTAAAGTTTTTTGTAGTTATGAGTCATACTGTGCATCCCAACGTAGTGGCCTTCAGCATCTTCGCGTTTTACAAGATCAGGGAAAGCTTTTACGTTTGAACCAATTAGGAAAAATGTTGCTTTTGCATTTTCTTTCTTTAACATATCTAAAAGCTCAGCTGTGTATTTTCCAGGACCGTCATCAAATGTTAAATAAGCGACTTTTCTAACTTGCCCGTTATAATGTTTTGGAGCTTCTTTCGGAGCAAGAGATGTTTGAATCTCACTTACAAGTTGAACAGATTTTGCTTCATCCTCTGTACTAGCTAAAGCAGTATGTACTGATCCAAAAGCCGCTTCGTATGTGAATAATACTCCCGCACAAACTAACATAGCCCTTTTTACTAAAGTTGTCATTCGAATTCCATTGTGCATAATTTTCCTTCTCTCTATAAAAGTTCTACTCTACTATATTAGCAATTATAGGTAGGGAAATGCAAAGAAACTTTTTTACACTTGTAAAAAAGTTTACCCAAAAGTATGCAAGATTTTATATCAATTGCAGTTTTGAAAAATAGAATGAATTTAACCTTTATTATTTAAACTTTCAATCACCAAATCATACTTTCGTATCACTTCGTTTTCGTTCCAAATATTGATTCGAATATTTTTGATTTTTATTAAAATATTGGTAAAGAAACAATTATATGAAAAAAGGAGCGGGAATATGAATAATTATATTTGCACTACATGTGGAGTACAGTATCCCGAAAATGAAGAAGCACCTTCTCCCTGTAAAATTTGTAATGAGGAAAGGCCATATGTTAATCCAATTGGGCAGTCATGGATAACATTAGAAACAATGCAAAATAGCAATTTATACTAAAGTCCTATTGTTTATTAACTAATAGATCTTTCAACTTAGGAAGCTCACACTAATGAGGGATGTTAAAGGGAATATATGTAACCTATACTAATTACTATAAAGCTTTGAAAAATGAAAAGGAGGAGAATTGCATGAAGAATTGGGTTCAATTTAGAATTGCAAGACCAACAGATAAATTTGAAGAAGTGATCAGTTTTTATGAAACAGGATTAGGACTAAAACGTATAGGGGAATTTCACAATCACGAAGGATATGACGGGGTTATGTTTGGATTACCAGATGAAGAGTATCATTTGGAGTTTACTACACATGTTAATGGAAGTCCATGTCCGGCACCGACAAAAGATAATTTACTAGTTTTTTATATGCCTAATAAAGATGAAATTGAAAAGATAGTGAATCGATTAAGTAATATCGGCTATCATGAGGTGGAACCAGAAAACCCGTATTGGATAGAGAAAGGAACCACAATAGAGGATCCAGATGGTTGGAGAATTGTGCTTATGAATGCATCTGAATAAGGAAACTATTTTCATATGAAATAGAGTGTAGCAAAATGATTTAGACATAAATCCCTACAGCGTTTGTAGGGATTTTTATATAAGAAAATCTTATTGAGAGAGTTATTAAAATGTAGAAAGTATTTTGGCTAAGAATAAATGTAGTAAACATAATTTATGAAGGAGGTATAAAAGTATGATAGTAAACCATTTTAAAGAGTTTTCTAAACATGTTGGAAATACACATCTCATTAAAAGTTCTTTCGTAGTTTATATCTTATTCTACGGAAAATTGATACCATCAAAAAACTGTATGTTTAACATGTATAGTTTTTTGATGGTGTAGCTGTGCAATGTTTAAAAATTTCACATACCGTATTTTAAAAATAAATATAGGAAAACCAAAAAGTAATGTAGAATATATCGTACATACATATATACAGTCAACATAAAAGATAAAGAGGTGGGTATATGTTACTTGAGGAAGTAATGCAGCAACTAGAGGAATATGGAACAGAACAAAATCGAAAAACGTATAAAAACCACGGAGCGAAAGAGCCGTTATTTGGAGTTAGTTTTGCGAATTTAAAATTGTTAAAAAAGAAGATAAAAAAAGATCATGATTTAGCAGTTGGATTGTGGGAAACGAAAAATATGGACGCAATGACATTAGCAACTTATATTTTAGATCCGAAAAAAATAACGACAGAACAGCTTAATAGTTGGATTCAGGATGTTGATTATTACTGTTTGATGGATGTTCTTATGACATCTATATGTACTTCGCCAATTGCAATAGAAAGAATGGAAGAGTGGACAAAGTCTAATGATGAATGGATTGGAAGAGCTGGCTGGTCTTTATTAGCAAATATAGCGATTAAAAATAAAACGTTACATGATGATTTCTTCTCTCCGTACTTAGAAGAGATTAAAGAAAATATACATAATGAAAAAAATAGAAAAAAAGAAGCGATGAATAGTGCTTTAATCGCAATAGGAATTCGTAATGAAGACTTAGAGCGACAAGCGATTGAAATTGCACGTGAAATTGGAAAAGTAGAGGTTGATCACGGTGCAACATCATGTAAAACACCAGATGCAGAAAGCTATATAAAAAAAGCGAGAGAAAGAGCTGAAAAAAAGAAAGTGAAATAAGAAAAGAGGATCGGTTATGAAAGCAATTGACGCAGCACAAAACATAATTACATTACAATTTTCTAATTGTGATGTAGCTTTACTCGGCGGAAGCGTTGCACGAGGAGAAGCGACGAAAACATCTGACCTTGATATTGTAATAGTTGACCAAAGTTTAACTTCTTGCTATAGGGAATCTTTCTATAGTAATGGATGGCCTGTTGAGGTGTTTGTTCATAATTTTGAAACATATAAAACCTTTTTCAAAATGGATTGTGATCGAGGGAGACCGTCGTTACCACAATTAGTTTCGGAAGGGATTGCATTAAAAGGTGAAAAGGAAATTGTTGAGAAATTAAAAAAAGAAGCGAATGATTTACTACATAAAGGACCAGCTAAATGGACCGAAGAAACGATTAAGCAGAAGCGATATTTTATTACGGATACTTTAGATGACTTTATTGGTGCAACAAAAAGAGAAGAAGAATTGTTTATCGCTAATTTATTAGCGGATTTAGTACATGAATATGTATTAAGAGTAAATGGTAAGTGGCTTGGGAGTTCAAAATGGTTTATTAGAGTGCTAAGAAGATATGATGAGCAATATGCAAACAAATTTGTAGCCGCTTTTGATCATTTTTATAAAACGGGAGAGAAAAATGAATTAATTCATTTTATAGAAAAGACGTTAGAACAGTATGGTGGAAGAGTGTTCGAAGGATTTTCTATTGGTAAATAAAAAGGGGAGAGAAAAATGAATGTACCATATGTTCAATTAAGAGAATTGAAACTAGATGATGTAGAAGATCGCTATCAATGGTCATTAGATAGAGATGTAACAAAGCATTTAGTCGTACCAGATCAATATCCTCCGTTCACTCGTGGAGATACGAGAAACTGGATTGAAGCTTGTATAAGCCGAAAAAATGGTTATGAACAAAGGGCAATCGTTACTGAGGCAGGTATACATATTGGATGGGTAGACCTTAAAAATTTTGATAAAACAAATAAAAATGCTGAACTAGGAATTGCGATTGGAAATAAAGACTATTGGGGTAAAGGATTTGGAATGGCAGCTCTAAACAGCATGTTACAAATAGGTTTTTCTCAGTTTGAATTGGAGAAAATTTGGTTACGTGTAGATGAAGATAATACAAAAGCTAAAAAGAGTTATGAAAGTGCCGGATTTGTATGCGAAGGGTTAATGAGAAATGATCGATTGAGACAGGGGAAGTTCATTCATCGCAATCGTTACAGTATATTAAAAGAAGAGTATGAATCAAAAAAGTAGCCTATAAAAATATTATGTAAATTAAAAAGGGGAAGATAAAATGATTCGATTACTTACAAAAGCGGATGCAAAACAATATTGGGAGTTACGTTTACAAGCATTACAAGTAAATCCAGAAGCATTTATAACGACTTATGAAGAAGCAGTACGTCAAGAAAATCCTCTTGAACGAGTTGCTAGTAATCTTTCATCCAATAGTAGTTTTACATTTGGTGCTTTTAATAATGAAAATCGTTTAGTTGGGGTTGTTACTTTATTAACAGAAGAAAAAGACGCATATAAGCATAAAGGACATATCGTTGCAATGTATGTAGATACTGAAAATCGAAGAAGTGGTCTTGCACGTGATTTAATACGTAAAGCAATTGAAAGGGCAAAAGAGATGAAGCTAGAGCAATTGAATTTAGGGGTTGTGTCAACGAACGAACCAGCCAAACGATTATATGAATCAATGGGATTTAAAACATACGGAATTGAAAAAAGGGCTATAAAAATGAGTGGTGTGTATAGTGATGATGAACATATGGTGTTGTTCTTTTAAGAGAGGAAGTTTTGTATGAAAAAGGCGAAACTGCGACAATAAGATGGTGAATATGGCATATAGCAGATCATAATCGGTATCATCAAGCTCATATCAGTCGTTTGAGGAAATTATACAGAGAATATAAACTACATATTCTTTAATTTTTGAATGAACGAACGCCCCTAAATAATAATTAAAGGAGGCGTTTGTTTTTATTCGTTCGCTTTTCTTCCCAAGCTATCATTAAATTTTTATGATAATCTTTTGGTTTCTCAATAGAAAACCAGTAAATTGAATGTGCAATAGTTGGTAGCCATCTTTTATAGCGGATGTGTATATTTTCATGGTGAGTATAGTGGGTCGAGATTAAAGTAGATTTTGACCCTTGAAAATTTTGATATGTAATGGCCTCGATTTCATACCAATGTACTTTATTCCCATGTAAATCTACTACAATTCCTTCATCATCCCAAAGTGAAATGTAAGTTTGTATGTAGATTTTTCATCGCGTATACTAAAATATATGTCATAGAGATAAAAAATTAAATACAAGGGGTTTTACAATGAAAGCAATTGTTATAGGGATATTGGCATCATTTTTCTTTGCCTTTACTTTTGTTTTAAACAGGGCAATGGACTTAGAAGGTGGAAGCTGGATTTGGAGTGCATCATTACGGTATTATTTTATGGTTCCAATGCTATTACTTATTGTTATGTATAGAGGGAACTTAAAGCAACTCTTTCAATATATGAAAAACAATCCGAAAGAATGGTTAGTGTGGAGTATCGTTGGATTTGGTCTCTTTTATGCACCGCTTAGTTTTGCTGGAGCGTTCGGACCAGGTTGGCTTGTTGCATCAACATGGCAAATTACAATCGTTGCAGGGATTTTGTTAACACCATTTTTTGCGGTGGATCCACTACATAAAAAACTTCCGATGAAGGAATTAGTTATGTCGGGCATTATTTTATTCGGTGTTGTTCTCATGCAAGCAGAACATGCTTCTTCATTAGGTATTCGTGAAACCGTTTTATGTGTAGTTCCTGTACTTATTGCAGCATTTGCGTATCCTCTTGGAAATAGAAAAATGATGCAAGTTTGTAAAGGGGAATTAGATGTATTTCAGCGAGTACTCGGTATGACATTAGCAAGTTTACCATTTTGGTTTTTATTATCTGGTTACGAAGTATCAACAGGCGGATTACCGTCAAGTAGCCAAGTTTTTCAATGTTTTATTGTAGCAGTTAGCTCTGGGTTAATCGCGACAGTATTATTTTTCTTTGCAACAGATCTTGTGAAAGATGATCCGCAAAAATTAGCAACAGTGGAAGCGACGCAGTCTGGTGAAGTTTTATTTGCGCTAGTAGGAGAGCTGATCTGGTTATCTGCACCAATTCCGTCATCATTATCTTGGATTGGTATGAGTCTCGTTATTATTGGAATGATACTTCATAGTTATGTGGCTGTCGTTGTAAAAAAAGAAGAAAAAATAACGGCGTAATGAGATTAGCTCTTTTTATTAAGAGTTAGTCTTTTTTTCATAGAAAGGGATGAAAGTATGAATATACATCGCGTTGAACAAATTGAAAAAGATTCAATATTAAATGTGCTACAATATGCCGTCGGTCCAAATGAAATAAGCTTAAAGAAGGCAATAATATTTTATCAAAGTAATAAAGGGACTTTGTACAAATATAAAGAAAAAGCTTGTCTAGGTATTGAAATAATCGGAGAAACTAAAGCACGAATATGTCATATAGCAGTGGCTCCAGATTATCGTCAAAAAGGAATTGCACTACAAATGATTAAAGAGATTGTAAGAGTATACCAATTGACTTATATAGAAGCAGAGACAGACGATGGGGCGGTAGAATTTTATAAAAGAATTGGTTTTCAAGTTAAAAGTTTAGGAGAAAAATATCCAGGGATAGAAAGATTTCATTGTTACATGGAAAAATAGCATGAAAATATATAATTGTACATATTGAATATAGTTTGAAAAAAATAATAATTTCATTATATAATATAGGTATCTGGAAAAATATAGATAAAAGAAGATAGGTGTATAACACGTGAGAATGGAGAAAAGTAAGTTTATAAAAATAGCTACTTCAATAGGGGTGTCATCTTTTTTATTAACAGGTTGTGGTGATTATGAAGAAGAAACTGCTCAGCAAGAAAGTACAGCTGTTAAAACAGATGGTGCAAAACAAAGAAATGAACAAGAAACATTAAATTGTGATGATAAAGCCCCAACCAATGAAAATGTAGAGAAAGATGAGTTATGCAAGGAAAATAATCCGTCATTTTCATCTTATCATGAAAACTCTCATTTACCGATACTTCCATTTGTAGCAGGATATTTATTAGCGAGTAGAACTTCAAATATGAATTATACAGCAAAACCAAATTTAATGAAGAAACCGTATGCAAATAATGTTATTCCATATCGTGAAAAAGATGAGCGTAGAACAGGTGGCGGTAGTAGCGGTGGTTATACTGGTGGTTCTAACGGTAACAATAATACTTCCAATAAAGTAGATTTAAATAAACAGCAGCCAAATCCATCCAATAAAGTAACACCAGATACAAATACGCCAAAATCATCTACTACGCAAACACCGAAAGTAAACTCTGGTTCAAGTGGAATTGGAAACGCAAAAGCGCCAGCAGGATCCTAAAACGAAAGGGTAATGGAGTAATGTATACAGAACGAGAGCAAGAAGAGTATATGAAAGTATGGTTTTCACTTGCAGAAGAGGCTAGTAGGAATGGTTTCACTTGGCCTAGTCTGTTAGAGAATGAAGAATGGAATCAATATATGGCAACAGGGATGTATCGCATGCCAGCAAAAACTTATACTGCTATCTCAAAAGCGACAGAAGAAATCATGTATGTGTTATATAGAACGTATCAATATATTGTAAATACGACAGAAGATTTTCAAAAACTTGGATTCCCAGCTGAAGCGTGGGAAATGGCGAGAATGAAACATAATGGTTTATTTTCATATTTTACAAGGTTTGATTTTATCGTAAATGGTGACGATATAAAATTAATAGAAGTAAATTGTGATACGCCAACAGGCTATTTAGAACCGTCTGTCGCAAATGAAGTGTTATGCCGTTATCATGATGTAAATCACCCAAACCATATAGAAGAGCATATTGTGCAGGCATGGGAACAAATTAAACATGACTATCATATAGGCCCTGAAGAGACGATATATTTTACTAGTTATGATTGGCACGATGAAGATAGTCAAACGGTTCAGTTTTTAAGAACGTATTGCTTAAATCAGTCAACGGACTATGTAGGAATACAAGACATTGTCGTTGCGGAAGATGGTATATATACGCCGAGTGGAGAAAAAATAAAATATTTATATAGACTGTATCCAATAGAGTATTTAGTAACGGACGTTGATAAGAATGGAAAAAGGATTGGTTTACAATTTTTAGATCATATTGCGCAAGAAAGAGTGAAAATTATTAATCCGCCAGCCGCATTTGTTATGCAAAACAAAAGTGTACTCGCACTAATTTGGAAGCTTTATGAAGAAAGTGTTTTCTTTACAGAAGAAGAGCAAGACATTATTTATAAATACTTTCTACCAACATATTTTTCAAATAAGCGATTTCTAGAAAGACATGAATCATACGTTTCCAAACCTGTATTTGGTCGTGAAGGTGGCGGAGTATCTATATACGAAAATGATGAATTATTAGCTGAAGATAAAACAGAGTATTACTTTGAACAAAGGAAGATATACCAGCAATACATAGAAATGCCTGACTATACCATTGACACATGGGATGGTCCATATACTGGTAAACTATTAATTGGCTCTCACTGTATAAGCGGAAGAGCAGCAGGCTTATTTTTACGTGTAGGTGAGAAAATAACGGGAAACTTATCAATGTTTACTGGGGTTACAATTGAAGGATAAAGTAAACAAAGAGCTCATCATTTGTGATGAGCTCTTTCGTCTATGTATAAAACAGCTTTTTATGGTTGGATGTAAAATCTTCACTCTCTTTTTGTGTTTTAAATCTGGATATTATAATTTAAAAATTTTTTTGTGTAATAATATTACCATTTTTTATAGATATGAAAAATGATTAAGTTAAAAATTAAGAAAAATATGATAATATATTTATATAAAAGTTTAAATTTACGTAGCTAGTGGGGGAACCAATATGAAAATGAATGAAATAGTAGCAAGTACACAATTTCCAAATACAATCGAAACAATAACAAAAGATTTAAAAGCATTAGGAGTCGAAAAAGGAATGACAATTATCGTTCATTCATCACTAAGTTCTATCGGGTGGATATCTGGTGGTGCGGTTGCTGTAGTAGAAGCATTAATGAAAGTTGTTACGGAAGAAGGAACGATAATAATGCCAACGCAATCTTCGGATTTGTCCGATCCGAAACATTGGTCAAGACCACCTGTACCGGAAGACTGGTGGCAAATTATCCGAGATAACGTCCCAGCATTTGATTCACGTATAACCCCAACAAGGGGAATGGGTGAAATAGTTGAATGTTTTCGTACATATCCGAATGTAGTACGTAGTAATCATCCGTTAGGAAGTTTTGCTGCATGGGGAAAACATGCAGTAGAAATAACAATGAACCATTCGTTATCAATGAGCTTTGGAGAAGAATCTCCATTAAGAAAAATATATGATTTAGACGGGTACGTATTATTAATTGGTGTTGGATATGATTCCAATACGTCTGTTCATTTATCCGAGGTGCGTTCTGGTGCATGTGAGTTAATACAAGTAGGAGCACCTATTATAGAAAACGGTGAAAGAGTGTGGAAAGAGTTTTTTGAAATGGATTACGAATCTGAGAAGTTTGTAGAAATTGGTGTGGAGTTTGAGCGAAAAGGAACTGTAAAAAATGGGAAGATAGGGAATGCAATGTGTCGTCTAATGAAACAGCGTGATATAGTTGACTTTGGAACAGAATGGTTTCGTAAGAAAAATTAGTAAGGGATGGTTACAATGAAGGGGAAAAAGGTATTAATTACGAGCGGTGGTTGTCTAGAAAAATGGGATCAAGTACGCGGGCATACGAATATGGCCAAAGGTACAATCGGAAGGATAATCGCAGAAGAACTTCTAGCTAAAGGGGCACATGTTATATATTTACACGGTTATTTTGCGGAGAAACCGAGTGATGTACATAGAGGGTTAGAATTACATCCATTTGAAGGAATCGTTGATTTACAAGATAAAATGAAAAGTATCATATCACATGAAAAGATTGATGCAGTCATTATGGCAGCGGCTGGATCAGATTGGATTGTGGAGAAAATTTGTGATCAAGATGGTAATGTTCTTAATATGAACGGAAAAATTTCAAGTGATATAGCACCGATTATTCACTTTCAAAAGGCTCCAAAAGTATTAAAACAAATAAAAGAATGGGACCCAGAAACAGTACTTGTTGGTTTTAAACTTGAAAGTGATTTAAATGAAGAAGAACTGTTTGAAAGAGCAAAAAATAGAATGAAAGAAGCAAGGGCGAATGTAATGATTGCGAATTCACCACATTCTTTATATTCGCGCGGAGCTGTGCATTATGTAATTGGACAGGATGGTAAAGGGAAGTTGTGTAATGGGAAAGATGAAACAGCGAAAGAAATTGTCAAAAGCTTAGAGTTATTATGTAATCGTGTCACTGCTTTTTAAAATTAAGTTTTTAGATGAGAATGAATCCGCATAGTAATAAGTAAGCGAAACTTTAATTGGTGGGAATTTTACTTTTACACGAATGTGAAGCGTATACCAATCAAGAGCTATACACAGAATAATTGGTGAGGAGTGGATTCTATGGAACATTTATTAAAGCAAGCTATTAAACTTAGAAACGAAAAGAAATATGCGCAGTCTAAAGAGATGCTTATAGGATTAACAAACTTTACAAAGGATGCAGAAGTACTGTATCAGTGTGCGTGGATACATGATGTAATGGGGCTAGAAACAGAAGCAGTTCCGTATTATGAGCAGGCAATCGCAAATGGACTTGATGGCGAATCGCTTTGCGGTGCTTATATTGGTTTAGGAAGTACATATCGTTGTATAGGGGAATATGAAAAGGCAATTACAGTATTAGAAGCTGGGGTGAAAAAATTCCCAGAGAACGCTCCGATGAAAGTATTTTTATCATTAGCAAAATATAACGTAAACGATCACGAATCAGCGATGAAATTATTACTTGAAACTGTCGTGAAAGTAGAGGAAGTAAAAGAATTTGAACGTGCCATTTCATTTTATAAAGACCATTTAAATGAGGTTTTTAAATAAAGGAGTGAACGTATGGAGGTTACACTATCACGAAGGCGAAAAGGTGTTTGGATTGGACTCGTCTTTTTAATTATGCTACCAAACTATTTATTGTATGCCCTTCCAATTGTACCAGTTGCGCCGAAAGAAGTTGTGCTTGGGTCATTATTAGATTGCATGTTTGTCATTCCAATCATCACGTATTTCTTCATTATTCGAAAAAGATACTCGTTAACGTATATAGTTCCTGTTGTAATAGCTGGTTATATTTTTGCGAGATTTATTATTCCAAGTGACTATTTACAAGCTTTTTCATTCATCTCTTATATTATTGTTGCGGCTGAAATTGCATTTGTAGGTCTAGAATTATTCCTTCTCTATAAAATTGTTAGAGTGCTTCCTAAAATAATAAAAAAATATAAAGAATATAGAAGAGAAAATTATTCCTTTTCTTATGCAATTGATGCAGCGTTTGACGCTACTATGAAAAGAAGTAAGTTAGTAGATGTCATTCTAACAGAGTGTAAGTTAATCTATTATGCGTTTTTATCGTGGCGTGAAAAAGTACCAACAGGTAAATCTGTATACTCATATCATAAAAAGACTGGTGCTATAGGTGTGTATATCATGATTATTCATGCAACAATAATTGAAAGCATTGGTTTTCATTATTTACTACATCAGTGGAATCCAGTAATAGCATGGATTTTACTTATTTTAAATGTATACGCGATGATTTATTTTATAGCTGAAATACAAGCGATGCCCAAAAATCCCCTTGTCGTAACAGAAGAACAAGTAGTCATTCAAATCGGATTAGGAAAGAAAATTGTTATGCCATTTACACAAATTGATAATATTGCGTTCTACAAGGGTGAATTGCTAACGGCAAAAGAAAGGAAACAGGTATTGGATGCAACTGTTATGGAGTTCATAAAAGAACCTGCTACTTTTGAAATAACATTAAAAGAGCCAGTGAAAGCGCAGTTGTTATACGGCTTTTCTAAAACAGTAAGTCGTGTTTACTTAAATGTTGATGAAGAACGAAAATTTTATGATGCGGTTAAGGAAAAGTTAAAACATGAGTAATAGTGCTGTTAGTTACATAAAAACAAATGAGCTTCCGTTAGAAGTGAAAAAATATGAAACATGGATAGTGAAAAACTCTTTCTAAATAAGAAGGAGTTTTTATTATATACTTTTATAAATCATTATATAAAAAACTATACACTTCTTTATCACTACATAAATGGATATAATTGAGGATAGAACTAGCATAAGGGGAAACAAAATAATGAATAAGTTACTTACATCGAAAATTGAAATTATAGAAAGAAAAATCCGGTATAACTCAACAATAGTAGATCACAATTGCTTATTACTTGAAAAGCAATCACAAAGTATTGTTTTATTTCACGAGGTGCAGTATTCATTTACAATGACTGCAAATGATACTAAGTTAACAATCCCAAAAGGAAGTTATACAATCGCATATTACTGGAAAGAGCGTCCGTACAATTTATACGTATGGAGAGATATAAAAGGAAAGTATTTAGGTTCCTATTTTAATATTGTAAAAAACACACAAATAAAAGATGAAGTGGTTTCCTTTGAAGATTTAATCATCGATATTATGGTACTTCCAAATGGAGAATACTTCATATTGGATGAAGATGAATTACCAGAACCATTAGGGAATTTCGAAGGTGGTTATGTGAGGAAAGCTCTTTATGGATTAAAAGAAATCATTCAAAAAGAGCTGCCACCAATAGTTTTGGAGACAGCCAGGGTGCAGAGGAAATAAAATTTAATTACATAAATATTTTGAATGGGAATGAGTAGTCTCAAGTTATATGATCTAACTTTTTTAATAAATCTAAGGTTAGTAGCATATTTCTTGAAATTACTCTTTTTTTGTAGAAATTTCGTCGCTTAGTTATTAAATCCCATCAAATGCATTTAACGTGTGAGTTTTCTTATTGGTTACAGTGGATTAAAAATCAGAAAAAATAGTAAGTAAATGATATCGTTCAAATAAACAACAGTAAAAATATTCAAACGAATCATATGTATGTTTTGATAAAACCTAGTTGACTTATCGGAAATATTTGTATAATATGTACTTAATTCCATAACGTATTGCTGATTGGAGAAACCAAAGGCATTTTATCTGTTGATAAAATGCCTTTGGTTTTTTTATTGCACAAATACTGAATCTGTTCATTTATATGAATCATTTTAAGGAGGAGAAGAAATGACTGTTTCAATTGATGGGGTATCAAAATATTTTTTGAAACAAACTGGTACTGTTCAAGTATTAGAGAATATTAATTTTCAATTAGAGAAAGGGGATTTTGTTACAGTAATTGGTCCGAGTGGGTGCGGAAAAAGTACATTACTAAAAATTGTTGCCGGTCTAGATAATGATTTTGAAGGGGAAGTTGTTATTGACGGGGAGCCTATCTTAAAAACGAGCAAGAAACAAGGGTTTATTTTTCAAGAACATAGGCTTTTTCCATGGTTAACAGTTGAAGAAAATATAGCGGCAGATTTATCGTTAAAAGATAAGTATGTGAAAGATAAGGTAAGAGAATGGGTTGAAATCGTTCGGTTAGATGGCTTTGAAAAATCGTATCCGAAAGAAATTTCAGGCGGGATGTCACAACGTGTTGCGATAGCGAGAGCGTTATTAAGAGATCCAAATGTATTATTACTTGATGAACCTTTTGGAGCGCTGGATGCTTTTACTCGAAGTCATTTACAAGAAGTATTGCTAAATATTTGGGAGCAGAAGAAAACAACAATGATATTCGTTACACATGATATAGACGAAGCGATATATCTTTCAAACCGAATCATCATTATGAGTGCAAAACCAGGGAAAATACATAAAGTGATTGAAAATAATTTGCCTTATCCGCGAAATAAAACTTCTCAATCGTTCCAACAACTTCGAACGAAAGTATTACAGCAGTTTGAATATGGAGGGTTGATTCAAACAAGTATATAGGAAAAGGGTGATTTTATATGTATAAAAAATTAAAAATTCTTTCTTTTGCTTTAGCTATATCAGTATGTTTGTTAGGATGTGAAAAAAGTACAGCAAGTAGTAAGAAAGAAGATGTAACAATACAAATTGGTATACAGCAAGGATTAAGCCCGCTATTACTAGCAAAGAAAAAGGGATGGTTTGAAGAGGAGTTTAAAAAAGAAGGAGTTAAAGTGAAATGGACAGAGTTCCAAAGTGGACCTCCTTATTTTGAAGCAATCGCATCAAACCGGTTAGACTTTGGTGAAGTAGGGAATTCTCCAGTCATTTCAGCGCAAGCAGCAGGTATTGGATTTACCGAAATCGCCAATACAAGTTATGCGAGAAAAGGAACTGGAATTCTCGTTCAAAAAGATAGTAAGATTGCGAGTGTAAAAGATTTAAAAGGTAAAAAAATTGCAGTAGCAAAAGGAAGTAGTGCCTTTAATTTATTATATCGAGCACTTGATAAAGAAGGTATTGATGCAAAAGATGTAAATGTCATTCAATTACAACCAGATGAAGCGCAGCCTGCATTCGAATCAGGATCAGTAGATGCATGGGCGATTTGGGACCCTTTCATATCATTACATACGTTAAATAAAGGTGCGAAGGTGATTGCAGACGGTGAAACATTAAATGTCTCTTCACCAGAATTTTTAATTACGAGGACAAAATTTGCGAAAGAACATCCAGAATTAGTTGAGAAATTCCTCAAAGTTTATGAGAAAGCACGTGTATGGCAAGATGCTAACTTAGATGAAGTAATAAAAGTATACACTTCTGTAAAAAAGATAGATGCAGAGATTGTAAAAGAAGTGTTTAATCACGACAAACCAATTTTAGTTCCGGTAACTAAGGAAATAATAGCAGAACAACAAAAGACTGCGGATTTTCAATATAAGCTCGGTTCTATAAAGAAAGAAATTAAGACGGAAAAAGTTGTAGATAATTCTTTCGTAGAAAAAGCATTGAAAGCGAAGTGAAAAGAGGTTTTGTAAAGTGGAAAATACGAAAGCTGTTATGAAACCAGCGAGTATAACGATTAAGAAAAATGGCATAAAGAAGGTACGAAAGTTAAATGTAAAAGTTTTAGTAAGGGCGATTACTATACCGGTTATTATATTAATAATTTGGCAGTTGGCTGGCGTATTCGGTCTTGTTTCTAAAACAGTTTTACCAACACCATTAGATATTTTTCTAGCTTTCCAAGAGCTTATTAAAACAGGAGAGTTATTCGGCCATTTAAGTATTAGTGTATTCAGGGCTGCGGCTGGTTTCTTTATTGGTGGGGGCTTAGGAATCATTTTAGGAACGATTGTTGGATTTTCAACGAGAAGTGAGCAATATTTAGACCCATCTGTGCAAATGTTAAGAACTGTACCTCATTTAGCTGTTGCGCCGCTTTTCGTATTATGGTTCGGTTTTGGTGAAACATCAAAAGTGTTATTAATTGCAGATGGTGCATTTTTTCCTTTATACGTAAATGCATTTTTAGGTATTAGAGGTGTGGATTCAAAGTTATTTGATGTTGCGAGAGTGTTAGAGTTTAGTAAAAGAAAATTAATCACGAAACTAATTTTACCAGCTGCATTGCCTAACCTTTTACTAGGAGCAAGGTTATCGTTAGGTGTTGCGTGGGTGAGTTTAGTAGTAGCAGAACTTATGGGGTCTACAGAAGGTATTGGCTATATGATTATGGATGCAAGGCAATTTTCAAATACAGATATCGTATTTGTCGGCATAATTATATTTGCATTTGTTGGGAAGTTTTCTGACTCTCTAGTACGTTTACTAGAAGTGAAGTTTTTAAGATGGCGAGATAACTTTAAAGGTGAGACAGGGAATTAACATATAAATTATTAGGGGTAATTTATATAGAATGTGTTAGTATACGATTCAAAATAAATAAGGGGTGTGTAAAGGTATGGAATTATTATGGTTTATTCCGGCTTATGGAGATGGTCGATATTTAGGAACGACAAAACGAGGAAGAGCAGCTGAATATGTTTATTATAAGCAAGTTGCTGCGGCAGCTGATTATTTAGGATATACGGGTGTTTTACTTCCAACTGGTCAAGGATGTGAAGACCCTTGGGTGTTAGCTTCAGCTCTTGCTGCTGAAACAGAAAAACTAAAATTTTTAGTAGCAGTGAGACCAGGACTAATGTCCCCTACAGTTGCAGCGAGGATGGCATCTACATTTGATAGAATTTCACATGGGAGGCTGCTTATTAATGTAGTAGCTGGAGGAGATCCAGTTGAACTACAAGGAGATGGATTATATCTTGATCATGATGAAAGATATGAAGCAGCGGATGAATTTTTAAAAGTTTGGAAATCGACATTGCAAGGTGAAACGATCTCTTTAGAAGGAAAACATATTAAAGTTACAGATAGTAAAGTTGTATTCCCACCAGTTCAAACGCCATATCCTCCTATATATTTCGGAGGATCGTCAGCTGCTGGAAAAGAAGTAGCAGCTGAACATAGTGATGTATATTTAACGTGGGGAGAGCCGCCAGAGCAAGTGAAAGAGAAAATAGAAGAAGTAAGAAAACTTGCAGAAGAGAAGGGGCGTACAGTGCGATTTGGCATTAGATTACACGTAATTGTAAGAGAAACAGAAGAAGAAGCATGGGAAGAGGCAGAACGTTTAATTCAATATGTGGATAATGAAACAATTGAGCTTGCTCAAAAGACATTTGCAAGATATGATTCGGTTGGTCAAAAACGGATGACCCATTTAAATAAAGGTACGAGAGAGTCGTTAGAGATAAGCCCTAATTTATGGGCTGGAATCGGACTTGTAAGAGGTGGGGCAGGTACTGCACTTGTAGGCGATCCGCATACAGTAGCAGAAAGGATAAAAGAATATGAATCGTTAGGAATTGATACGTTTGTTTTATCAGGATATCCGCATTTAGAAGAAGCGTATGAAGTGGCAGAATTGTTATTCCCATTATTGAAAGACGAGAAGAAAGAAGAAAATAAAATTGTTGGTGAAATGATTGCTGATGCATATGCATTAAAAAAATAGTGAGAAATAAAGTTTCACTTATTTATTGCTTCATTTTGTTTACTGCCTGTTAACACGAGATAAAAAACCCGCAAGTTATTCGCTTGCGGGTTTTCATCGTAAATTATTAGAAAATATGGTAAAATTAAAGGGTAACTTAAGGTGCGGTTGGTTGTTCAATTATCACTTCTCCGAGTAGGAGGGGGGTGATAATACGTGAGTGAAATAGCGTTGCTACTGCAGGGTGGACTGTTTCTCGTTGCATTGTTAACGTTCGTCGTCGTTTTAATAGACAAGCTCAAAAAATAACAACCCACCTATGCCTATAGAATGTGGGTTGTTTTGTTTGTAAGAAACAAATAGGATAAATGAACAATCCAATCTGCTAAGTTACGTGGACTAGTGTGTAGCCGCACACTAGTCTTTTTTATTTATATACAATTTATAATTGGTTTATGTGATTGTATTGTTCTTTTCATACTCATTATAACACAGTGTCTTTTCATCAAGAAAGGAGACCGTATGTTCTGGTCTCTGTTATATAGTAGGTGCTTTTTCTTTAAACAGCCCATCCATATACTGTTTTAAACTTTGGACATAAAATTTCTGTGTATTCACATTATTTACACCGACAATGGGTGATGGAAGGTCAAATCTTTTTTCTGATAAATGAACGACAACATCAAAAATGTCAAACAAACGAATGAAGCAAAACAGACCGTCTTTATCGCTAAGTAAAATAAAGTAATGATTTTCACTACTTGTATTTAGCGTATTCCATAAAGAACTTTTGCTTAAATCACGTACAATGCTTTTTTCTTTTAGTTCCACGAAATCTGCATTTGAGAGAATGGTAGAGATATCAATCGCATCTTGATCTTCAAAGTAGCCATCAACTGTTTGTACAGCGAATGTATAAGCCATTTTTAATATACTCATTTTATATTTACGGTTATCCAATAGCAATTCACGTTGAATAGAACTGGCTACTTTCGTTACACGTTCCTCTTTCCAAATTTCATTATGTAAGGAAATATCGTGCTTTTTACATAGTTTCATAATTAATGCATTAGAATAAAGAATTTCGTCGCTTACTTCGACAACATCAGTCTCAGCAGCCGCAAGTTCCTCACCGTGCTCATTCGTATAGAGTGGGGAATCAATTTGTCTTTTCATTTGTTCAATCTTAAATTGACTCAATTTATGCCTAATTAAAGGACGATCAATATTTGTTGTCATTTGTTCATGACAAGTATCACAAATTGAGTTTGTGAAATAATATCCACATAATATTTCTGGAATGACATATTGTTCACTAAGTTCTTTCGTATCTTTTCTGCAAATGATGCATTGTGTCATTTTTATCACCTTTACCTGCAAATTTGTATGTAATCTCATTGTAGTGTATTTATTGGTATTTTGGAATATTGTAAAGGAAAATATTATGTGAAATTCATACTTATTTTGGTACAATGAAGAGAAGTGCTAGTTTAAAGGAGGCCATTTTTTTGAAATCAAAAGTGCACTTTTGGACATTAGAAGTGCTAATGGTTGTAGGAATCATATTTATTTGCACAAAAATATCATTTTTATTTCAACCGATTGGTATCTTCATATCAACATTATTTTTCCCAATCTTAATCGCGCTTTTTTTATACTTCATATTTAATCCTGTATTAATCTTTTTGGAGAATAAAAAAGTACCTAGAAATTTAGCGATATTGCTGTTATATCTTTTTATCATAACATTAACTGCGGTTGGCGTTGGAGTAGTTGTTCCTACGATTTCACAACAGCTAATGGACTTAGTAAAAAATATGCCAGGCTACATAAAAGAAGGAAAAGTATACATACAAGAATTATCACATCATAGGTTGTTTGAATGGTTATCTACACAAAACTACGTTTCCATTGAAACAATTGAAAAAAATGCGATTGAATACTTAAAAGATATACCAAATACAATTACGTCGAGTGCAACGGCTTTATTTGGTATTATCACGAACGTTGCATTAGTTGTATTTACTGTACCGTTCATTTTATTTTACATGTTTAAAGATGGACATGCCTTTCCAGGAAAAGCGGTAAGTTTATTACCAGAGTCTTACCGTGAAGAGGGGCTTCGTATCATTAAGGAAACGAACGAAACATTATCTGCATATATTCAAGGGCAAGCGCTCGTTTGTATATTTGTAGGTGCGTTTACTTTTATCGGTTATTTAATTATCGATTTACCGTACGCTTTCGTTTTAGGAATTATTGCAGCATTTACAAACATCATTCCTAACTTAGGTCCATTTATCGGAGCAGCACCAGCTGTTATTGTAGGACTGTTCGTATCTCCGATGCAAGCCTTATACGTAATTATTATCGTAACAATTGTACAACAGTTTGAAAGTAATATTATTTCACCACGTATTATGAGCTCGAAATTAAACATCCACCCATTAACAATTATTATCCTAATTTTAGGGGTAGGTAACTTTGCTGGAATCATCGGAATGATTTTAGCAGTACCAGTTTATGCAGTAACAAAAACAGTTGTTTCAAACTTAGTGAGATTGTTTAAAACGAAGAGAAGTAATCGGAAATAGTAAAACCTGAGAAAGATACACCTCTTTTTAAGTGGTGTATCTTTTGTTTATAAAAAAATAATTAAAAGCGGGTTGATTTGATTTTATTATATATTTTTTATACATCAAATTCAGCGATGAACTTGTGTGATATAAGCTCTATAAAACTATGTGGAATCCCTCTGAACTATCCAAATCATTTCCTTACAGCGTGCTATCATCATCATAATCGACTCCTTTCAATTCTATATAGTTAAACGATTAAAGGTGAGTGTAGTATTTGCTTCTACGATCTCGAATTTCATCAATAACTTGTTTATATTGTCTTTCTTGTTTTAATTCATTTTGAGATATTGTTTCTTTTTGAATCGTAATCGTTAAAAAGAATAGGTGAAACTTCATATGTGAATTCCTCCTTTCGAATTGGAATTACAGGTGACTACAGTAATGACTTTGTCTTTCTTTTACAGAATCCATAGCCTGATTAATTTGTCGCTCATGAAGCATTTCAGACTCGGAAAATTTATTTTTTTGAATGGTAATGGTTAAAAAGAATACTTTAAATTTCATAAAATAATTACCCCTTTATAAGTGATTTAGAAAAGACGAGTGTAATAAGAAGATTGAAGCTCTTTTACTTCGTCCATAATATTTTGAATGTGTTGTTCACGTAAAATCTCTTTCTGTGAGAGCTTACGTTTTTGAATAGTGATTGTTAAAAAGAATGCTTTAAATTTCATGAATATATTACCCCTTTAAAATATATTTTTAATACATTTGAGTGTAGTATGAACTTTTAATGTCAGTTATTTTATCAGTCAGTTGTTTTAACTGTTGTTTACGATTGATTTCATTTTCAGATAAATTATTTTTTTGAAGTACAGTCGTAAAAAAGAAAATATGAAAAGTCATAAATGAATTCCTCCTTTCGAAAAGGAATTACAGGTGATCACAGTAAAGTGCTTGGCGCTCCTTAACATCATTCATAGCTTTTTCAATTTGCTCATTATGAAGAATTTCATCTTTGGAAATTATATTTCTTTGAATCGTAATACTTAAAAACAATACGCTAATAGTCATTGAATGTTGCTCCTTTCTTAGAAAAATAATGTAAGAGACTAAAAAATCGCGCAAAAAAACCACAGGAAGATACAGTTCTCCTATGGCTGGGCGTGAAAAAGCCACAGGAAAGTATACGGCCTCCTGTGGCGAATTTATGAATTAAATGAAATAAAGTACGATTTTCAATTCTCCATTAGGGTGGTCGAATTCATATTTAATTGTCCAGAAAACACAGGTGCAGTTAACGCTAAAGTTAATGCATGTAATTGTAATTTCATCATTTCCTTCGACCTCCTTTTAGAATTTTTTTTCTTACGTTAGTAAGTATATACAATTAATGGATAATTGTAAACATAAAAAATGAAAATTTTTAATTTTGATTAAAATGCGTATATTTAAAAGGGATTTGAAAGTAAATATTGTAATTAACGAAATATCGATAAAAATGGGGGATGCTAAATGAAATATATGCATCATAACATGATCGTTATGCTAACAATTTTTTTATTCATTGCGGCTTGTTCTAATGGAGAAAGAATAAAAGATATATATGATATTAGGTCAGATGATTTTAAGAAATATACTGGGACATACGTTGGTAATAATTCAGATGTGGTTGCAATTGTTAATCATTTACCCGGTGGTGGAACAGTTCAAAGTATAAGTTTAGAAAATGAAAATATAAAAGTGAACTATGGCGCAAAAGAAAGTGGGGCTCTTACAGAAGAAATGATTGAGACGTATTGGTTTGATGAGAAGGATACGATGAAGAAGAATTTTTTCTTTAATGCTATATATTTAGTGATTTTAGTGCCAAATGCAAAAAGTTATGAGTTTCAGGTAGAGAATAAAAACTTTAAGATAACGAGGGAAGAAATGTTATCAATTTTGCATAGAATATTCGATGATTTTCCAAAAGAAAAAGATATATGGGATAAAAATAAAGTTATAAAGTTCTTTAACGGCAAAGAAGAAAAAATTAAAATGCTTGTGGAAGATAAAGATTTTCGGAAATCTTTATTTGCTAAATATCCAGTGAGCCAGTTGAAATAATGGAGGGGAGAAGATGGAGTTACTAGAAATACCTAATTTCATATTAGTTTCGATAGTTCTTATTTGCATATATATTGTAATTAGCGCTCTATTTATTCGTAAGGTTTCGTTTGAAGATACAATTTAAATACAATTATTTTAGGGGAGAAGGAAGAGTGAATGGGAGATACTTCTTCATTAATAACCGTTTTTTTATGCATTGCACTACTAATATTTTGGCGTCGTTATCGCTCCATGTATAAGCCAATAAAGGGATCGGGAAAACGTATTTTATGGCCATTACTATTTTTAACACCAGGTATTGTATGGTTTTTAGGTCCCGTACATCCAGCTGTACTACAAGTGGCTATAGCAGCATTTATTGGGATTCTTTTCTCTGTACCACTTATAGCACTAACAAATTATGAGCGAAGAGATGATGGGAATATTTATACGAAAAAAAGTGCAGCTTTTTTAATTACTTTTATTGCACTTGTCGTTTTAAGATATGGTTCAAGACAATTTATCGTTGATTTAGATCAACAAACGATTGGTTTATTATTTTACGTTGTTGCTGTCTCGTATATTATTCCATGGAGAATTGCTTGTTATATAAAGTTTAGGAAAGTTTGGCGGGAAAATAATAATCATGCTATATGAAAACTTCTCATTTGAGAAGTTTTTTTATTTTTATAGGTAAGCAAAACAAGTTGTTGAAGGGCAGGCTGTCATAGAATATGATACATATTATAATGAGGAAAAGTTGAGGGGATAAAAATGCGTACAATTTTACTTTTTCTAAACAACATGTCCATCGATAAAATAGAGAACATTAGACATAAACATGATCCTTTATTTGGATTAATTCCACCGCATATAACAATCGTATTCCCGTTTAAGAGTAATATTTCAAATGATGAATTAAAATCTTATATTTTTAATGTATCAAAAGGGGGAGGCAAAATTGAAATTGAGTTTGCAAATCGTATCACTAGCGTAGGAAACTATTTGTTTTTAGAAGTTGATAGAGGAAGAAAACAAATAGAAGAACTACATGATAGGCTGTATACAGGACCTTTATTACAATTTTTGAAAGAAGACATTCCGTACATCCCGCATGTAACAGTCGGAAGAAAAGAAAGTGCCAAATTAGCTGCTGAAGTAGTGAAGGAGATTCCTAGTTTTCATGGGAAGTTAAATTGTGTGATTGATAGAATAAGCGTGGAGCGAATTGGAGAGAACGGGGAATCAATTATTGAATTTGAAGTGCCATTTTTAAAAAGCTGACAAAAGTCAGCTTTTTATTTCGTAGCATGAAGTAATGCACCAATTGCACCGCTATTACCACCATCTTGTAAAAAGATTGGTGTTTTATTTTGATATTCGGTGTAGCTACTTATAATATGTTGAAGTTGTATGTTATTACATAAAGTCGAACCAATATAAATAATATGTTTAATGTTTTTTGTTTCAGCGAATTGAAGGCTTAATGCAGTAACGACTTCACCAACAAGTCCTTGTATAGTAGCAAGTATGTCTGAGCTATTATATTTCGATTCTGAAATAGCGGCTTTACCAAAATTGCTAGCAGTTAAGCTATTATCAATAGGTGAGAGAATACCACCATAAATATCTCCAACCGTAATATCTAGTTCTTTTCTAGATCCTACTTTTGTTAGAGGAATTACATCTTCAAAATGATCTATATTTGTTAACAATTTTGAAAGTCCCATAATAGTCCCACCGCCAACTCCGGTTCCACCAGCGCGAATATATTGTTCATTATAAACATAATGGATAGAAGTACCTGTACCGATATTGGTTAAAATAAAATTGTTTATAGTGTGTTTTTCTTCTTTTAATATGTATTGGACACCTGCAAGAGTAGATTCAAATTCGTTTAGCTCTATTATTTTATATGAACCTGTAAGCAGATGCTGTAATAGTTTCGATTTACCACCCGTAATACATATTTGTTTTATGCCATTGTTGTTTTTAATCCAATCTATTATTTTATGTTGTTCATGTGAATAAAATTTTTCAAAAGTTAATAGCTTTTTTTCGTTAAAATAAGCTATTTTCGTTAATGTGCCTCCAGCATCAATACCGATAGTACGTTCCATTTTCCTGCTCCTAACTACGTAATATGTTTTCCTATTTACTTAATTGGTTGAGAATAGATATTTCCAACTGATATAAGGAACACTTTAATCTGCTTGATATATTAATAGTTTTTCTATAGTTACAATAGGCTGGTCGTTTACAGTTGCAATACCTTTACCAAGAATAAAACCTCGGCGATTGCGCGTTAGCTCATAATGTAAATCAAGTTTATCACCGGGATATGCTTTTCCGTGGAATTCAACTCCATCTAAAGAGGAGAGAAATCCTAGTCCTTCAGAATCACTTGTATGTACAAATGCACTAAGCTGGGCAAGTGATTCTACAATTAACATATGAGGCATATGTTTTTGACTATCATTTATAAACCATTCGTTATTTGTGATGAGTTTATATCCTGTAACGGATTCACCTTGTTTTACATTTGTTACTTTATCAATCATTAAAAATGGATAACGATGGGGAAGCGTGTCTTTAATATGCATATGAAAGTACCTCCAATTAATAATACCCCTGCTAAAGTTAAGCAGGGGAGTGGGAACTAATTTTTAACTAATTCATCTACTTTTTCAAGGACGAAAATGCCGCTATTTCTAATATTTTCAACAACTTGTTGCAATACTTCTTTATCTTGAACGAGTGCAATACGTACGAAGCCTTCTCCATGAGGTCCAAATGCATGACCAGGTGTAACAACGACATTCGCACGATCCATTAATGCATAAGCGAAGTCTAGAGAAGTCCATCCTTGTGGAATTTCAGCCCAGACAAACATACTACCAGCTGGCTTATCGACATTCCAGCCAAATGTTCGGAATCCATCGACTAAAGTATCTCTCCGTTCTTGATAAATATCGCGGTTTTTCTCACAAAATGCAGCGCCATTTCTTAGTGCTACAGATGCCGCTTTTTGAATTGGTAAAAATACACCGTAATCGGTATTAGATTTAAATTGAGTAAGTGCACGAACAATTTCTTCGTTTCCAATCATATATCCAATACGGCTACCTGCTAAACTATAACTTTTTGACAAAGAATTGATTTCTACACCAACTTCTTTAGCACCAGGTACAGAGAGAAAGCTAATTGGCTTATTACCATCGAAATAAAATTCAGCATAAGCAAAATCATGGACAACGATAATATTATGCTTTTTCGCGAATGCGATTACTTCTTTAAAGAAATCTTCATGAGCCATTGCTGGAACGGGATTCCCTGGGAAGTTTAAAATCATCATCTTCGCTTGATCGGCAATTTCTTCAGGGATGACTTCTAAGTCTGGTAAGAAATCATTCTCTTTCTTTAAAGGCATGTAGTAAGATGTTGCACCAGCCATTTGAATACCTGTTTCATAAGCTGTATATCCTGGATCAGGAACTAATATAATATCACCTGGATTTGCATAAACCATAGGTAAATGAACGAGCCCGTCTTGTGAACCCATTAATAATAAAACTTCTTTATCCGCATTTAATAAAACGTTATGAGTGTTGTTGTAATATTCAGTTACAGCTTCGTGAAATTCTTGAATACCTGATAATGTATACCCATAGCTCTCTTTTTCACTCGCTGTATGTACCATTGTTTCTCTTACAAAATCAGCGGGCGGCATATCAGGATTTCCGATGCTCAAATCAATCATGTTATGACCTGCTGCAATTTTTTCTTTTTTATAGGCTCCTAATTCACTAAATATAGAAGATTGGAATGCTTTCATTCTAGTTGCTAACGTGTAAGTCATCAAAACCCCTCCTAAAAACAGTGCTTTCATTCTGCGTTTTTAATTATTCTGAAAACACATGTTTACATTTTATCATTTTTTTATGAAAATTAAAACGATTGACAAATTTAGAGGGAGGATTAGCCTATTTTGAAAAGTAACGATGTAAATAGCGTAGATGTGTTAATTGAAATGTCTATTATAGGATTCATTTTATATAACTTAAGATATTTTCTAGTTTTTATTAAGTATATTTCTCATGTTTTGAATGAAAAAGAATACGAAAACAAGGGCTATTTTTGTGGACGATTTCTAAAGTGAAATAACGCAGAAAATATTTTCTGCGTCTCCTCTGAAATGTAATCATTTCTTTTTATATGTGCATAATTTTTCGGCTGTCAAAAAGTATACATTTAATGTACCGTCGGCAACTTTTAAAGTTTGGTCCGATGTAAATGAATTACCATAATCAATGTGATATATATTAGAATTTTTGACAAATGAGCCTTTATATAAATCGTCTTTATTCTTTGTTGTTTGCATTTCTACTAAATTTTGCACAATTTCCTCTTTATTTTCTTTTTTGATAACTGTTTCAAATTTATAATATACAGGGCATTCCCCTTTTTTATTGTCAACGACTTCCCAAGAACCGTATATATCGTTACTGCTGCATCCACTAAGTAGGATGATTAGTATAGGAATTGTAAGTAGAACCTTTTTCATTTTGTGCTCCTTTCTTTTAAATTTGAATAAACGTGCGAATACGATAGGGATATTATAATAAATAAAGTTTAAATTTTTTTAAAGAATTATTTAATTTCATATAAAAATTTAGGAGAAATTAAATAAGCATGAATCTAGTGTAAAGTCAGATTCATGCTAGTACTATAGCCTATGTTATGTCTTTTTTGAGGATAAATAAAGAGGAAAGCAGAATCACTATTCCATTTAATATATATACGCTTGCGGTCATAAAGGCTAACGTACCTGCGCCAAATCCTGCTTTATCGAATATAGAAGCAAATGTTGCGATAGTCAAAAAGATAATGGGAGTCAGTAGTAAAAATATGAAACCTGCCACGATTCTTTTTTTTAAACTATGTCCAGATAAGGAAATGGCTAAAAAGTTTAGGGTGCTAAACAGAGCAATTGCAAAGAGCAGGACAATAAATACTTCGATGCCATCAGACATTTTACCACTCCTTTTATAAAGAGTACTTTTTATAATCTATTCGAAATAAAAGGGGGATACTCCTTTAGGTAATTTCAATAAACGTAATAAATAGGCGTATTATAAAACAAAGAAGTATGGATTCAATATTAGACCCATACTTCTTTGTTTATTTTATAAATTCGCAGATTGCGAATGCTGTTTTTCATAATGTTTCTGCTTAGAAAGGGAAATAGAAATAATCAATAATGAAACGACTCCAAAGATGAGAACCATATATTGTAACCCAATTGTATCTAAGAAGAAGCCTGTGCCAAGTAAGACGATTTGGAACATAACCCTCTCAAACATATTACGGAATGAGAAGAGGCGACCGTGATAACTTTTTTCCACTTTCGTTTGGAAAATCGTCGACATAATAGGGAAGAAGCAGCCAACACTAAACCCAAACAAACCAAATGATGTAAGAGCCATCCATTTTATATCGCTAAAGAACAATGACAGATGTGCAAAAGCAGTACAAACTGCGAAGAAATATAGTAATTTTTCAGGTTTGAAATGATCAGATAGACGTTTAATTACGAAGGCACCTAACATAAATGCGACACCTTCAATTGTATATATGAACCCTTTAATCGTAGGATCATGTTGCATTTCGCTAATGTTAATAACCATTAAATTAAACCCAGCTATAAATAATAGAGGGATGATACTTAATATAAGTGCTGTAAAAGCAATAGGAATTCCTTTTAAAATACGAAATACTTCCATAAAGCTATTATCTTTTGCAGCTTGTTTACTTGGTGTTGTTGATTTTTTGTCTTCGAATTGTAGGAAGAAAGTCGAGAGGAATAATAAGGCGTATGCTGCCATTGAGAAGGCATACATGTACTGTAAACTCATCACAACTAAAAGAATTCCACCTAGTGAAGTGCCTGCAATACGAGCAATTGTACCAACATTCATATGTACACCGTTCATTTGTAATAACTCATGCTCACGTACGATGAGTGGAATTACAGATTGTAATGCAGGGAAATAAAATGCTGCTGAAATTTGAAGAGCAACCATAAATGCGATCATAAATGCGATACTTTCAAATTGAATAGCAAAAAACATGAAAATAACACTTAAAACTCGACCAAACCCAGCGTAAAGAAGAACTTTTTTCTTTTCATACTGATCGATGACACGGCCAGCCATAGGTCCAACTAGAACACCGGCTAATAGTCCGATAAATAATATAACTGATTTCATGAAATCAGAAGGGACATATTTTTGCATAAATTCAAGGTTGCCAAGAATACCAAGCCATAATCCTAGACCTGCAATAAACTCCCCAATTAGAACAATCCAAACGTTTTTATTACGCCACATAACATAAAACCTCTCCGTCTTTTAAAATGAAAAACTCGTATATAAAACCTCCTTATTTATGCATTATTTTCATACGAACTTTTTTAGAGTCAGAGTCTATATTACGTGTTTCATAATTGGATTTCAATCTTTTTGATTTGTCAAAAATTTGATGTGTTAATTGATGTAATAAGTGAATCAAAACGTAAAAAATTTATGATTAAAGCTAATAGAAAGTAAGGATACATATAAAAAAGCAAGAACGTATAACTACGCCTCGCTTTTCTCAAGTACAAAATTAAATATTAGATTCACTTAGCAACATTTACGCTCTTGTCCAATAGCTAAAGCGCTAAAAGATAGTGGGCCAACAACTTCTGCACTTGCACCACTAGTAAGGTTTTCTACAGTTAATGAATATTCGTGTGTTCCACTGCTAACGTTTTGATCTATAGCTTGAAATGTTTGTACGTAGAATTGTTCAGAACCTGTTGATTCAATACCTACTTGTGTATTGAAAAGTTCAATATTATCACGAAAAATTCGAAATAAAACTTGGGAAATCTCAGTTATACCTTCTACACCAACTGTAGCGATTAATTCTACTCGATTATTTCGTGAATCTCTACTTGAAATTCTCAATTTTAAATTTGCTAAAATTGCTTTATTTGGAGAAGCTGGGATTGCAAAAGTTGTTTCACCAGTTTTACTTATAGGCTGAGTAGCTTGGTAATCAATGATATGAGTCATATTCTTCACCTCCTCATATACTAGAATATGAAAATAGTGAAGAATTAGCTTGGACAAATACTGGATTATTTAATAGAGTCAACAATAATTATTGAAAAGAAGAAATTTACATAAAAGCATTAAGAATATATCACAATAAGATGATATTTTTCTTAATGCTTTTTGTAATTAAGCAGAATATTCTTCTTTACGTACTTCAAAAAATTCATTACGTCGTAAGTAATTATAAATTTTCTCTGAAACCTCTTCTTCTTCAGACACTAAGAAACGATGATCAAAAGCGTAGAAAGATTGACCTTTAATTAATTTTACGTAATACATATTAAATGCCTCCTGACACTAAATTATTACTTGCTTCATATTATGATGGCCTATATGTCTGCTAAAAATACTTGGAGTTTCAAAGGGGATAAGTAAAGGGATAAAAGAGCTTACAATTCTGTAAGGTTTATGTCACCTTTTTCGATAGTTTGTATTTACCAATTTCTTCTATAATGCAAATAGGTTACATAAAATAAGGGGGTAAAAAGATGGATGAAATAATTGGAGAAGTTGTAGCTGGTATTTGTGAATTTGTAGTGGAAGTAACAGCGGATGCTATAGGAAATTTAGTTTCTGGAAATGATGAGGAAAAAGAAACATTATAATAATTTGTAAAAGAATAAAGTTGATCAAATTATAAAGGCTGATTTCTAAAGGGAAATCAGCTTTTTTATTTTTTACATTATATTAACTTAATTTGAATATTCATTTGTTATCATATTTAAGAAGCCTATATAAGGAGGTGAATAAACAAATATGTCGAATTCAGGGCCTGATTTATCTGTTTCTCGTTTGATTGTGGTAAATATAGAAGAAAAAGAATATCATTTTATTGTTCGTGAACATCCGATTGTAGGGAAATTTATATCGCTATTTGAAAATGGGAAAGAATACGGTTTAATAGATAAACAAATCGCTAATAAAGATAAATTTATTACATCGGAGCTTACTAAGTTAGATTATTTTAATATAGATGTTTTATATCTTACACCTGGGTGGATATGGATTGGTATGGATCAATTTGGTTTACATGCTCGTGAGGCTACTTATAACGAAGTAGATGTTATTATGAAGTTGAAAGAGGATTTATATTATATAGATATATACGAAGAAATAAAAATGTAGTAAATATTTATTCAGGTTAGGGGGGAAGTTCCCATAGCCTTTTTTTTGTTTAATAATAAAATGCAAAATTATATTATTTTAATGAAAGGTAAATATGATAAGAAGTGAGATGAAAAGAGGATTTGAAAATACATTAAGAGAATTGTAATAATTATATGAGTCGTATATGTAAATAACAATAGAAAGAAGATGATAATATGAGTAAAGAAGAGCTTGTGAAAAAACAGTTTGGCAGCAATGCAGATAAATATATAAATAGTAAAATACATGCTAAAGGACTGGATTTACAATATGTAGTTCAACAAGTTGAGTCTCGTCATAATAATCGTCTTCTTGATGTTGCTACTGGTGGCGGGCATGTGGCAAATATGTTAGCACCTATGTTTGAAGAAGTAGTTGCACTTGATTTAACAGAACAGATGTTAGAAAAAGCAAAAGTTTTTATAAAGCAGAATGGTCATGAAAATGTATCTTTTGTAGCAGGAAATGCAGAGAATTTACCATTTGCAGACCATTTTTTTGATACAATTACATGCCGGATTGCAGCCCATCATTTTACGAGTCCGGCTCAATTTATTTATGAAGTAAATCGTACGTTGGAGAATAATGGATTATTCATCTTAATAGATAATGTTTCGCCAGAAAATAATGAATATGATACATTTTATAATTTTATAGAAAAAAAGCGTGACCCAAGTCATGAACGAGCTCTAAAAAAGACAGAATGGCTTACTTTATTAGAAAAAAACGGTTTGCAAATGCAGTCATGTCTTACTTTTGATAAGAAGTTTGATTTTGACTGGTGGTGTAATATGATGGATGTCCCTTTACAAAAGCGTGAAAAATTAACAGAATGTATGATGAAAGCACCAAACGAAATGAAGGAATATTTTAATATTCAATTTAAAGATAATAAAGTAGAATCGTTCTATACTGAAATGGCTATGTTTATATGTAAAAAAAGTACAACGTTAAAAAGATAAATGTGTTGCAGTCTTTCTGAAGTACGATATACTTAGTACAGAGAAACTGAGAATTGAGGAATAGTTATAATGATTCGTGTACGCATTGAAGGTACTGAGGAAGAAATGCTTGAATTTATGGGGAAAATGCCAGACATTCCTGGATTTGAAAAGACACATATGAGAGAGCCGAGAAAAGGAAATAACCCGAAATACGATTCAAGTAAAAATGTACTTGCATATTTGTCTTATAAAAAGATTGAAGTCGCCAATAAATAGGCGGCTTTTTTAGTTTACGCTGTTTCACCGCCTTGTCTTTTTCACATAATAATAATAGTAGATTATGCTCAAGAGGGGGGAGAATAGTTAATAAGAAAATTATCTTTTTTGGAGACTTTGGTATTGATGACGCCGTAGCGTTAATTTATGCAAATAAAACATGTAAATTAGATATTCTAGGTATTGTTGCTGAGTATGGGAATGTATCACGAGATATCGTTACGGAAAATGTTTATTTTTT
The DNA here is from genome assembly GCF_030164735.1 of Bacillus sp. RB3. Lineage (NCBI taxonomy): Bacteria > Bacillati > Bacillota > Bacilli > Caryophanales > Bacillaceae > Bacillus > Bacillus sp. RB3. Next base: position 411,000 of record NZ_JASNGE010000002.1, on the reverse strand, counting down.
AGAAAGGTATTATGCTACACAAGTGAAAATTATTGAAGGTGCGAGTAGACCGATGACAGCTGAAGAGCCTTTGTTTTTCCCTGAAATCCACGGGGATCACGGTTTAGGTCCTATTATTCCACCTGAGATGAGAATTTGTAAACGAGAAAATTTTTGTGAATTAATCAAATTAATCGAACCTTGTCCAGAAGATATTATAATTGTGGCGACAGGGAGACTAACGACGCTTGCTACGTTATTTTTATTGTATCCAAATATAATGGATCGTATTTGTTCGTATTATATAATGGGCGGCGCTTTCCTATTTCCAGGTAATGTTACACCAGTATCTGAAGCGAATTTTTATGGTGATCCAATTGCAGCAAATATTGTTATGAAATATGCGAAAAACGCTAGCATATACCCGTTAAATGTAACACAGGGCGCGCTTATAACACCTGAAATGGCCAATATAATAGATAAACAAGGAACTGGACAGGCGAAACTCATTAAACCAATGATTGATTTTTATTATGAGAACTTTTATAAAAAAGAATATCCGGGTATTGGTGGGAGTCCTATACACGATTTATTACCGTTTATCTCGTTTATAAATGACAGTATTTTCGAATATAAAAAATCGGCAGTGTGGATTAGTACGACAAATGATGTGACTAGGGGCCAAAGTGTAGCAGACTTTAGAAAAATAGCTGAGCCAACAAGGTTTGATGATCGGCCGATTCAAAGAATTGCTGTTGGTTTTAACTATGCAGCTTTTAAAGAAGAGTTTATGCGAACAATATTGAAGCCAGATTGTCCTTAATGTGTGTAATAACAAGTCGGATAAATCGTTAGTTCAAAAAAAGGTTTAATCTGTGTGTATTATTCTCAAAAATCTTAAAGTTGAACAACATGAATAACTTATGAAAAATGTCACATAACTAATGGTAAGCAATTGTTTCTAATTATATTTTGATTGGTGAAATGTAAAGGAGGTTATTATATGATTTGGTCTTTAATCGTCGGTGGTATATTAGGGTGGCTTGCGAGCTTAATTACTGGAAAGGACGTACCTGGTGGTGTAATAGGTAATATTATTGCTGGTATTATCGGTTCTTGGGTTGGTTCGAAATTACTTGGTAGTTTTGGTCCAGTCATTGGCGGATATGCAATTATTCCAGCTTTAATCGGTGCGATCATTTTAATTTTCATCGTAAGCTTCTTATTACGAGCAATGCGAAAATGAATGTAAGGACTGTTTACATTTGTAAGCAGTCCTTTTTATATGTTATGCTAGTATTATACAATCAGGAGGTGTCAGCATTGAAAACATTCACAGTAAATTTCCATCAAGAAGATAATGCTAAAGCGACAACAGTACATAAATTAAGTGAAGAGGACTTTAACAAAGCAACAGAAAAAGGCACTCGTCATCTATTTGATTTAGATACAAACGTTGGATTCTTCGTATTCTTTGACGCAGAAGATGCAGAAGGAAACGATCAATACTTAATGTTACAATACGAAGGTGATCATGAAGAGCCAACTGCGTGCTACGGATTTGATTTAAAACTATACTATCAATTTTTAGCACTGTACTTAAACGATCTTGAGTTCCAAGGTGAAACAGATGAGGAAGAGGAAGAATACGGTCCAATTCATCATTTAGCGCATTTACTTTATCATATTGTTGAAGATGGTAAATCAATCGAAGTGTAATATACATATTTGAAGCTGCCCTTTTTGGGCAGCTTTTTTATATGACATTGGAATGGTGTACTGTGAGCTAAATAAAGTGAAACTTTAATCAGTGGGGGTTTTGTTCATCCCCACTGATTATCAGCCCTCACCAATCGGGCTTTTACGGACAGCAGGGCCCCCACCTAACTTCTTTGTTTCCGCTGAATTTTGAGGTGGGGATCTTACTGCCCGGCAAATAGCGGGATAAATTAATAATAGAAATTTATTTATTACTTTCATGTTAGCATCGTAAAACACCTGTTATAATGATTGTAATTAAATTCATGGAGGCTAATTCTATGCTTGTAGATGTAAAAGCTTTTATTAAAGCTGCAGGTTTAACATGTATTTCATCATTAAGTGGAGATAACACGTTTGCTTATAATTTTGAAACTGTAAAAAATACTATCGCTACATTTTTTAAGAAGCTAAGATTTACCGTATAATTTTATTTCAATCAGTAGGAAAAGAGTAATCACTTCCTACTGGTTTTTTTCTGTTTCAAGGAGCTGTTGTGAGAGCATGTTTTAAGTTATAGATAGAGGATATTATCATTGAGAAGAGAAGGTTTAAATAAGGATATGAAAATGGTTTCGTTTATCAGGAGGTAGTTACTTCGGATATAACAGACTTGGTTACTTTTTAGAAACAGCTTTTGTAATATATTTTGTACAAGCTTTTGGAGAGAGTGAAGCAGTGACTTTTTGGAACAAACATAATTTGAAAAGTATTGTAATGGGTTGGTTAACGAAATGAATAAGATGCAATAGGGGGTAAAAATGATGAAAATATATTTAAAAATAGTTATGTTATTTTTGGTGTTTACATGTATGTTTGCGCTAGTCGCATGTAAAGGGACAGACGAAAAAAAGGAAACAAATCCAACCTCGGAAAATAATAAAAATGAACAAAGTAATTTTTCAGAAGAACAGAAAAATCCTGAAGCAAAACCAAGCAATGAAAAAACAACAAAACCATCGCCTGACCCAGATTCGAAAAATAGAACACTTAATCAAAAATCAATTAACCACGTTAAAGATTTGTTTGAACTCGCAAAAGAAGGAAAAGTACCTAATGTACCATTTGGAGCCCATACAGGGGATATTGAAGAAATTGAAAAAGCGTGGGGGAAAGCAAATAAAACCGAATATGCAGGGAACGGAATGTACGCAACTTTTACAAATAAAAATATTGTTTTCGGATTTAATAAAGGGTCACAAGTTTTTGATGTACGCTCATATCATGCAGAACTAAAATTGATTACATTACAAGAAATTGAAAAAGCATTAGGAAAACCATCTTCAGTTAAAGAGAATGGTGAAGATAAAATATATGTATACAAAGTAAATAACCAGTATGAGCTGAAATTTGTCATTCCAAAATCGACTGGTAAGGTAGATCATATTTCTGTATTTTCACCAGAGGATAGTATTAATAAAATGGCAGGATAAGAAATTAAGTGATTTCAAAAACACCTCACTTTCCTTAAGTGAGGTGTTTTTAGTTGTAAATAAGGAACGTCTCCTGCCATATAAAACATACTTTCATACGCGAAATACTTCACTTTTGTTTTTTAATATTCATCCAACAAGAAATATTGATCTACTGAAAAAGTAGTAACCTATAAATTATGTGTAGGCTGGTTCATGATTTTTTTACGTTCTAAATTTTGAACAAACAGTGCTTGAACAATACCTCCAATTAATAAGAAACTAGCACAAATATAAAACAGCATACTTCCATTTAACTTACTTAATAAAACTGCACCAATAACTGGTCCGCACGTTCGAGATATATCCCAGTGTATACCGTAAATTGAAAAATATAAACCACGTTTATTGTGAGGTGCAATTTCTGAAACGAATCGTAACAAGTGGTTTAGAGCAATACTTTCTCCAATGACTAAAAAGAGTAAGGTGAAGAATAACGACAATATCGTCGTTGAATAACTAAAGCCAACTGCAGCTATTGTATAGCAGGCGTAAGAAATAAGGATGATTTTCGCCATAGAAAATCGTTCAGACCATTTTACGAGGAAGATTTGTAGTATGATTTCCAAAATGGCTTTGCATGTTGAAATAAATGCGAGTATGAATACGAGATTAGGAAATACATGTTCTGCAAAAATACGATAATTCGTCTCAGTTTGTGCATAAAAAAAGCTAATAGGAAGTGTAGAAACCATAAGACCGAATATGGCATAATGTTTAAAAATAAATTGCTTTGGTGAACTTGCCTCAACTGTTTGTTTCGACTTACTCATAGGTGGAACGGTTTCTGGGAGCTGGGTCCAAACAACAACGGCATATATCGTAAGGGTTACACTTTGCACGATAAATAAATATTCTGGGTGAGTATTATAAAAACATGCACCGATTAAAGGGCCGACTACGGATCCAATTGCTCCCATCGTTTGTAGGAGAGCAAAAATTTCTGCTTGCTGCTCTTGTTTTGTTAAATCAGCAATTTGTGCACGCTGAGCTGGAATGTATAAGGAACGGCCAATACCATTAATGACATATAACAGTGCAAATATAAAAACAGATTGAGCGAAAACGAAACTGCCGATTGCAACACCTTGTAGTAATAATCCGAGTAACATAATCTTTTTTCGGCCATATTTATCAGTAATTCCTCCAGCAATAAGTGTAAATAAAATGTCTGAAAGTGGCTGTAATCCGAAAATTAGCATAGTTATTATTACATTGCCGTTTAACATTTTATTGACGTAAATAATCATAATGAGAGCTAACATAGATTCAGTCGTTCGGGTTAATAATTCACCACACAATCTAATAAAAATAGGTTTATTGTAACGAAGTAAGAGATAATTCAATATTAATTCCTCCTTTCTATATTGAAATGATAAGATGAAAGGAGAGTTGGAAAAAGGGTAGAGACTATAGGGAGGATTTTTCACCTTTTAGGGGGAGTATGATGTTTATTTTAGATCAATACATTGAACTATGGATTGCTTATGGAAAAGGAAAAAAAGAGGGAGAACGATTGGAAGTAACAGTGCAAAATATATCTGGTACATTATTTTGTACAGAGCGTAATAGTAAATTAATTATAAAAAAATTAGATGAGTTAAATTGGATTAAGTGGTTTCCAGGTCGCGGCAGAGGAAATCGGTCTAAGTTAATATTTCAAAAGCACCCGATGTCTTTAATTTTAGATAGAGGAAAAGAAATAACGAAAAAAGGGGATGTGAAAAGCGGAAGTATATTTGTGGAACGCTATAGCTCACATTTTCCATCAGTAAAGGGAGAATATCATTCCTGGGTGGATTCAATATTTGGTCATAAGGTTGAAATGACATCTGAAGGGAGAAGAGATGTACTCCGGTTGCAAGTACAAATGAATTTAGATATCACATTAGATCCTGTATACGCTACAATGCGCTCAGAATGCCATATGGTAAAACATATATTCGACACACTCGTGTATGTAGACGGTAATACAAACATTATAGAGCCAAGACTTGCATTTCACTGGGAATATAATGACGCTGAAAAAATATGGACGTTTTACTTACGAAAAGGAGTTCACTTTCATAATGGAAAACAACTTACTGCACATGATGTTATATACTCGTTGAATCGATTTATAAAGCTGGAAAATAATGCACACACATGGATGTTACAACACGTTGAAAGTATCCGTTCAGTGGATGACTACGTTTTCGAAATTCAATTACATACAGAAAATCGAATGTTTTTACATATGCTAAGTGCAGAACAGTGTTCTATCGTGAATGAAGATGAAGCAGGAGGGCTAATTGGAACCGGGCCTTTTCAATTATATAAAAGTAATGAAAATCTGTTCATTTTAGAAGGACATCCTTTATATTTTCGTGAAAGACCTTTTTTAGATCGTGTTGAGTTGTGGAATGTAGAACAAGGTGTAGGTACATACGATGTTTTAGTAAAGGCGCAGTATAAAGATAAAGAAAAACATAATAAAGAATTGTCTCGGCTTGAGTCGAACGTGACATATATAACATGTAATCTTACGAAAGAAGGACCAATGCAAGATGAGTTATTTCGGAAAGCGTTATATAACATCATTCATGGTTATACAATCGTTCAAGAACTCGGCGGAGAACGTGGAGAAGTGGCAAAAAAACTAATATTAGCAGGTGAAAGCATTGTAGAGATTGAGGAAGATGTAGAAAGTTTAATTAAAAGGAGTACTTATCATAATGAAGTGCTACAACTCTACACATTTACAGGACGAGATCATGTTGAAGATGCACAGTGGATACAAAAAGAGTGTGCGAAATATGGGATTCGTGTAGAAAATAATTTTCTTGATATAGAAGAGCTATTGGAAGTAAGTACGATACAAAAGGCCGATATGATGCATGATAGTGCCACAATTAGTGAACGAATAGAAGATAGTCTATTATATATGTTTCTTACAAAAAATAGTTTTATTCATGGACAAAGCAGCATGGACTTTCATGAAAAGTTGTCTCCTTATTTTAGACAAGAAGAATTAGAGAAAAGAGTTACACTGTTACGCGATATCGAGGATACTTTGTTACGTCAAATTCATATTATTCCTTTATATCGTAATAAACAAGAGGTAAGTACACATGAAAAAGTTCAAAATATAATGATTAATTCACAAGGTTGGATTGATTTTTATAATATTTGGTTTAAGTCTTGATATATAAGGGCTTTTGCACATTTTCATAAGGTGTGTAAGAGCCTTTTTTGTATGTAGGAATAGGTTTGTTTTACACATTGTTACGCTACTTGTGATAAAAGTCTATTTACAGCGTAACAGTGTTATGTTACATTGTTATCAGGAAGGAGTGTTATACAGTTGAGTACAGATTTAATTTCAAAAAAAGATTTATTAGAACTAACTGGTATTTCATACGGACAGTTATATAGGTGGAAAAGAAAAAATTTAATTCCGGAAGATTGGTTTGTACGAAAATCAACGTTTACAGGTCAAGAGACATTTTTTCCGAAAGAAAAGATATTAGAGCGTATCGATAAAATCCAAACGATGAAAGAGGATTTATCACTTGATGAACTAGCGAACATGTTTTCGCCGAGTGTGAGAGAAATTCTTTTAACAAAGGAAGACATTTTATGCAAGGGGATTGCATCAGAACCAGTTTTACAATTTTTCATAGAACAAACGAATAAAAGAGCAGAGTTTCAATTTGTAGATATTCTTTATGTGTACATGTTAGAAGAATTACTGCAATCAGGAGAGATTAGTTTAGAAGAAGGAAAAATGGTCTTGCAAGTTTTACGTGAAAATTATGAAGCAATTAAACATAAAACTTGTGACTTAATTATTGTCCGAAAGTTAGGGATTTCTACATGTTTATTAGTTTCAAACGTGGACGATTTAATTTTTGAAAAAGGCACCAAAATCGTTTTACGCGAAGCGATTATGAAATATACCGAAGCATTAAAAACTAAATTGTTGTAGTGGAGGAGAAAGTATGCGTACAGATAATTTGATTATAAATGGTTACGGTTCATCGAATGGTGGCGAGTTTCATAAAGTGCAATTAAACGGAAAAGGAACTGTGAATGGAAATGTTGAATGTGAGCAATTTGAATGTAACGGTTACGGTGCAGTTACTGGCGATTTGAAAAGTAGCAGTGCACGAATTAGCGGATCTGGTAAAGTTGATGGCACAGTTCAAGCTGAAACGATGCGAATTGATGGAAAAGCAACAATTACGCAAAATGTAAAAGCAAACAGTTTGAAAATTGCAGGAAAAGGTACGATAGGTGGAAATGTCACTGGTGAAGAATTTAAAGTCAATGGTCAAGCTACAATTGACGGTAATTGTGAAGTGGATACTTTTTCTTCAGAAGGACAATTTACAATCGGTGGTTTATTAAGCGCAGATGAAATTAATATAAATATTCACGGTACATGTCGAGCGAAAGAAATTGGTGGTCAAACGATTAAAGTAAGACATAGATCAGGTACATTTAGTAGACTATTTAAAACAGTGTTTGGCTTGCAGTTAGAAGCTGAACTATTAGAAGGTGACAATATCGATATTGATTATGCTCACATAAGAACGGTAAGAGGAAACAATGTTATAGTAGGAGCAAACTGTGAGATTGAACTGATTGAATATACCGGTGTTCTTACTGTTGATAAAAATGCAAATGTAAAAGAAATTAAGCAGGTTTAACGGAAGGGAGAAATCAGTATGGAACATCCACATAGTCTCACAGTAAATGGTTCTGGTAATTCAGCAGGCGGAGATTATAATAAAGTGAAGATTCGCGGTGAAGGAACAATTACGAATGATATGAGTTGCAATGAGTTTAAAACGTACGGAACGAGTGATGTACACGGTAATGTGAAAGTGAAAAACTATGTCGTGTATGGAGATAACGAAGTACAAGGAAATGTAGATGCGGAATATGTAAAAGTATATGGTAATACACAAATTCATGGTGATGCTCATATTGAAAAAACAAAAGTTAGAGGTATGATAGATATTGAAGGAAAGTTTTCAGGTGATTTCGTAGATGTAAAAGGTGCTTTAAATGTAAAGGGAGATATTGAAGTAGAAGATTTATCATTAACTGGTGGTCTTGAAAGTGATGGATTACTTAATGCTGAAAATATTCAAATCTCACTTCGTTATGAAGGCAGTAAGGTAAGAGAAATTGGTGGTAAAAAAATTACCGTTCGTAAAAAAGCGAGATTTATTCCTTTTACTAGTCATGCTGGAAACCTCCAAACTTCGATTGTTGAAGGAGATGATATCTATTTAGAACATACGATTGCTGAAGTTGTAAGAGGCAACAACGTCACAATTGGTCCTGGATGTGAAATTAGTGTTGTAGAATATCATACTAGTTTTAATCAAAAAGGTAATGCAGTCGTAAAAGAACATAAACAAATATAAGTAGTATGAGGGAGAGCAAGAGATATGGTTGAGAAGAATAATAAGCTCGGCTTTGTTGTGGCGGGCTTATTGCTAGGTATTTTAATGGCATCGATGGATAATACCATTGTCGTAACGGCGATGGGAACAATCGTTGGTGACTTAGGAGGCCTCGAAAACTTTGTATGGGTCGTTTCTGCCTATATGGTCGCAGAAATGGCAGGCATGCCTATTTTCGGTAAGCTATCAGATATGTATGGTAGAAAGAGATTCTTTATTTTCGGTTTAATTGTCTTTATGATTGGTTCGGCACTTTGTGGTACTGCTGAAAATATTACACAGTTAGGTATTTATCGTGCCATTCAAGGTATTGGCGGCGGGGCATTAGTGCCGATCGCGTTTACTATCGTTTTTGATATTTTTCCACCTGAAAAACGCGGGAAAATGGGTGGTTTATTCGGAGCTGTATTTGGATTATCTAGTATTTTCGGGCCATTACTTGGCGCATATATTACCGATTACATTAGCTGGCACTGGGTATTTTATATTAACTTACCACTTGGCATTTTAGCACTTATTTTTATTACATTCTTTTATAAAGAATCACGCGTTCATAGAAAGCAAAAGATTGATTGGTTTGGCGCAATTACTTTAGTTGGTGCAGTAGTTTCTTTAATGTTTGCGCTTGAACTAGGCGGACAAAAATATGATTGGGATTCTAGCTTTATTTTAAGTTTATTTGGTGGATTCGCTATTTTAATCATCGCATTCATTTTTATTGAACGAAAAGTAGAAGAACCAATTATTTCATTTGAGATGTTTAAGCAGCGCTTATTCGGAATGAGTACAATTATTGCATTATGTTACGGTGCTGCATTTATGTCAGCAACTGTTTACATTCCGTTATTCATTCAAGGTGTATACGGCGGGACTGCAACAAACTCAGGATTATTACTTTTACCTATGATGCTAGGATCAGTCGTAACAGCGCAGTTAGGTGGATTTTTAACGACTAAGCTGAGCTACCGAAACATTATGATTATTTCTGCTGTTATTATGTTAATCGGATTATTCTTATTAAGTACATTAACGCCAGAAACAAGTCGTGCATTATTAACGGTTTATATGATTATTATCGGATTTGGAGTAGGTTTCTCATTCTCTGTACTAAGTATGGCTTCAATTCATAACTTCGGTATGGAACAGCGTGGATCTGCAACTTCAACGAGTAACTTCATTCGTTCATTAGGAATGACACTAGGTATTACAATCTTCGGAATGATCCAAAGAACAGGTTTCCAAGATCAATTAGAAGAAGCATTTAAAGGGATGAGCGGGGGAATGAATACAAAATTAGGGGATTCAAGAGCCATTTTATCAGAATCGGCAAGATCTCAAATCCCTCCGCAAATATTAGATAAGATTATTGACGCTCTTTCTAGTTCAATTGTTCAAACATTCATGTGGGCATTGGTACCAGCTGGATTAGCATTCATGTTCATTTTCTTTATGGGAAATGAGCGTATGGTAATTAAGAAAGAACAAATGAATAAAAAGAGTGAAACATCAAAAGCGTAATGAAAAAGCTCCTTTCCAATTGGAAAGGAGCTTTTTCGTATGTACGGTGTTAGATTAGCCTTCGATAATTTCGTATTCTTCGTCTGCAAGTAATAAAATTTGCGTTTTCTTGCCTTTGTTTTGAACTTCGATTACATCGTATGCGCCTAAGTCTCTTACTTTGCTTTGAGAAGCGTTAACCATAACTTCAATAGAATCAATTAAGATATCTTCTTCAATATATGATTCAGGCAATGCCATATCTTCAGTATCTAATACACACGCATATAGATTTTGTAAATTTTCAGCAGTTGGGTTTTGTTCCTCAACATCAATGATATTTTTTACTGCATCCATATTTTCTTCTTTTGCTTGGTACACTTTAATTTTAGCCATAATTTTAATCTCCTTTATAACGTAATCGTAGAGGCTACACCTCATTATAACGTTTTTTTTATGAAAGATGAAATTGTTATATGTATTTATAGTAAAAATTATGTGTCCTTACTCAAAATTGGTGTGATTTCCATATAAATGTACGAGTAGGTAACGATAATGTTACGTTAAAGTTATATTGTCCAAGCTTTTCTTATTTTCTTCCTATATGTATGTAGTAGCAATTCTATATAGAGAAGGGATGGAGTGTAAGTGGGTTGTGAACCGAGAGTTTCTAGAGATTTTGTTCAAGTACCTGAACTGGTAGGTTTTCGATTACTTTTATCACATCCAGCTGGAGACCCTTTAAACTACGGATTATTATTTATTAATTTTCCTGATACGATTTTTATTTTTATATTGGCATCAAGCGGATACCTTGCCATTTCGAACTGTCTAAAAATAGAGGGCGGAACTGGTGATGCCGAAATAGAAGAGATGAAAAAATGATAGAGGATGACGATAATACGTACAAGTCAGTTGTTAAATTGACTAAAGTACATAAGAACGGTGAGACGGAATCTTTTATTTATAAAAATGAGTTATAATACATGTATTTAAATGCACCCTCAAACTATTGTTGAGGGTTGTTACATAATTAATTATGTTGATCCTTTAAGCCATTTGTTAACGATTAAGAAATATATTTATTGTTGACTTATTTTATAGGTTGATCATTTCATAGTTAGTAGATGTTATAATCATTTTATGTTTACTGATATTTTATAAATATTCGAAGTTTCAATTTAATAGTCAATTGCTTTTATGATGAACAGGTGGGTGTGTATATGAATACGAATTATGGAGCGCTCATGAAAATGTTAAGAGTGGTTGATTCTAAAGAAGGCGGGAATGTAAATGATATATGAAGCGAATATACATACAAGAAAAAAACTAGTTTCTATGTTTGAGGATTTCAATAACGTTGTTTTACTTTCTTATTTACAAGGGCATATGGGTACTGCTTGGGTAAATGATCTTGAAAATCCAACAGTAGCACAAGTTACGGTAGGAATTTTTACATTTTACGCTGGAGACCCAAATACGAAAGAAACAGAAGAGTTATTACGTAATATTCCAGAAAGAATTTTAGTTATCGTAAATAGTGAAGAGTGGAAACAACGCTTAGAAACATTCCATGAAAGAAAAATAGATAAGTTTTTACGTTATAAATTCAAACGAAATCCAGAAGTTTTTAATCGTTCAAAATTACAATCTTTTATATCAGCATTTCCAAAAGAATATGAGTTAAGAAGAATAGATGAGCATATCGCAAATAGCCCCAAATTACATAAGATATCTGAAGATTTTACAAGTCAATTTCATTCGATAGAAGATTGTATAAACCGTGGTATAGGTTATAGCATTTTATATAATGGAGAAGTTGTATGCGGTGCATCCTCCTATAGTATTTATAATGATGGGATTGAAATTGAAGTTGCGACTGATCACAATCATAGAAGAGAGGGCTTGGCAACTGTAGTTAGTGCAGCTATTATATTGGATTGCTTAGAAAATGGAAAGTATCCAAACTGGGACGCAGCGAATACTACATCTGCTAAACTAGCAGAAAAGTTAGGATATGAATTTGATAAGGCATATGATACTTATTTTGTAGATAATAGATGAGTGAAGGAGTTACATACTAAAAAATACATGCGCCCTAGTACGTAAGTCTAGGGCGCATGTATTAGTTGGTAAATATCTTCATAACAATTTTATCACATTTTATCTTTTGAATGTTTGGAATTAAAGATATTTATGTGACTTTTTGAAAAAATAAAAGAGCAGTTAGCAAAAGCTAACTGCTCTTCTCCAAGGGGGAATGGAGAAATACAATCATGTTACCTATAGTATTGACAGAACATTGAGTTTTAATCAGCCATTTATAAAAGGAGAGATAAAATATCTTTGATTAATCCTTAGCTCCCATTAGGAGTACTGATAGAAAAACGATTGAGAATATATTTTTTTATTACATTTACAATTTGAAGAGTAGAACGTGTTTATCGTAATTCTCCAAACACCAATTATATTTTTTTAGAATGATTGGATGGACTGCTTCTTTCGTAGTATCGACTTCAGTATATCCATATTTCTTATAAAAGTTTTCTAATTCCTCAAAAGGAAGACAATATACATTTTGTATTTGTGATTTTTTTGCAGTTTCTACTAAAAATGAAACAAGCTCACCAGCTAATTGTAGCCCTCTAAATTGAGGCAGAATAAAAATTCCGCCCATTTCTAAAGTATCTTCATCTATTTGGACTAATCGGCCAACACCTGCATACTCGTTGTTATATGTAATAATTGCAACTTTATCTCTCTTTAAATCACTCCGTACAAATCTTATTGAGTCATATTGGTTATTAATCCATTCTAAATCGTTAGATGTGGCCAATTGAATACTCATATACATCCTCCTTCGGAATACTAGCGCTCTCTTCATTATATAGAACATAAGATACTATATCAAAAGAACCTTGAGATAGCACATTTGTTTAAGTTATTAGTTAAAAGTGTGGGATTGCTGGCATTGAAATGATGGCTTCACCAAACATAGGATAATAATCTTGTGAATTTAGTGTTACATAGTCAAAATAAAAATTAGTTTATGTGTTCGGTAACGCAAGATTGTTTAAGTGTAGAGAAAATCATAGGGTTATTTTAATTAGTAGCTACTGTATTCATTGAAGCTATTAAGGAAATGTGGTAATCGCCAGCCCTAGTGATACAAATCATATTAGGATTTAGTAAAAAAATTCTTCCTGAAAAAGAGGGGGATTAAAGATAAGAGCACTTCGAAAAGTGCCCTTCAGTAACGACTACTTATTCTAAAAAGAAAGGATGCAATATATCATATGAAGTTTAGTGTATTTAAGTATGGGTCTTTTATATAAATGTGAAATAAAAGAGGATTGTCTTCTTATTAGAAGGCAGCTTTTTGTTATTACAAAAAAGAATTAGAAATAAAATATAAATTCAGTTACTTGTCCAAACAATTTTTTTGAAAATACATAAAATGCTAGTAGTTAGCCAATATTTTTATATTGCTAATTTTTTAGACTAAAAGGGGTGATTTTATGTGTGATTGTGAAGTTTGTAGAAGAAAGAAAAAACGTGATCCATTAAATCGGGGTTCTGAACCAAAAAAACAGGATTCCGAATCAGTAAATTCTTATTCATTTAGTAAAAATGCAAATTTTTTAGAAGAAGCTATACAAACAGATGAAATCGATCAAGTTTCTGAGGAATATATTGAAATAGTAGATTCAGCAGATGTACAAGTTACTACTACAAATACAAAAGCTGCACTATCTATCCAAGCCGCGTTACAAGCAGCTATTGTGGTTGTAGTAAGTATTTCTATAGCAGATAGTGAAAAGGCAGATAAAATAACACAAGAATTGTTTCAAAAATCATCTATTAAACAAATTAATAGACAAAAAACATTTATTAAAAATTCCAGAAACGTAACCGTAACAACTACTGATACAGATATTGCAGTGAATATTCAAATTCTTCTTCAAATTTTATTAGCGTTACTAGTTAAACTAAACATTTTATAAAGTGTCTATCCTATTTATATTTAGCTATAAGGGTTCACTCTAAGTAAATATTTTTTGTTGTAATATGTGGTACAAGCTTGGACTTTCTCATTATGACTGAATTAATATTCAAAATTGATGGGAAATTAAGTGTGGAAAACTACACAATAACAAAGGTGAACCTATTATTTAACAGTGAATAAAACTTATATATGTGAAGTAAAGGAAAGCTGTCTTCGTATTAGAAGACAGCTTTTTAATTTTATTAGTAAAAAGCCGTGAAAATAAAAGATTAAGTTACTTGTCCAAGCATTTTTTATTTAAATACATATAATGCTGGTAGTTAATCTAAATTTTTATAGAAAACTGATAGGAGTGAATATTGTAAATGGATGATTTAAATAAATTTTCTTCCTTTAAGTTTGATAAGGATCAAAAGAATATAATTATAGACCTTTTACTCTCAGATATTTTTAATAGGCATGGGATAAATGAAGAAAAACTAAAAAATTTATCGCCAGAAAAAAAGCAGCAAATTAAAAGTATTGTTTCTGAAATACAATCACAAGTTAATAATTATTTAGATTGAAAGGGGGTGAATGTATGAAAAAAACATGTCATTCAGATGAAAATAAAAGGTGGAGTGCATTAGACTCCTCAAATCCTCATCCATCTTTTAAAAATGCTACCGTTTCAGAAGCTGCAGCACAAGAAAGTAAAACTTACCAAATTTCTGAAGAATCTATTACAATAGTTGATTCAGCAGATGTAGAAGTTACTACTACAGATACAAAAGCTGCGTTATCTATTCAAGCTGTATTACAAGCAGCTATCGTGGTTATAATAAGTATTTCTATAGCAGATAGTGAAAAAGCTGACCGTGTAGCACAAGAATTGTTTCAAAAATCATCTATTAAACAAATTAATAAACAAGAAACTGTTATTAGAAATTCTAGAAATGTTACAGTTACGACTACAGATACAGACATAGCAGTAAATGTTCAAATTCTTCTCCAAATTTTATTAGCTTTACTAGTAAAATTAAATATTTTATAAAATGTTTAACCTTTTTTAGATATAGTGCATCTTACAGGTAAATATTCACTGTTTTAATTATAGTACAGGCTATAAATATTTATCATAACTGGACTAATATTCAACATCACCAAAGTATGAATGTAAACAAACAATGTGATGGAAAATAAAGTTTGGTTATTTTATGGAAATTGAAAAGCCATTTCCTTTATTGGATTTGGCTTTTCAATTTTAAACAGTATAAATTTGAAAAGATAATATTAAGTTAAAGAATTAAAATATAATGATACAAAATACTTATAAAATTACTCGTGTTATAGAAAAATAATAAGAAAAAGGTGTTTAAAATAGAATCATTTTCATTAATAGTTCAAGTTTTGAAGAATAGTGCATACAATATAAAGTGTTTTCCTTTCTTCATTTAAGTTTTACGTATATAATTTAAAAGTACTATTTTTATTTTATTATTTTATATTTATAACAGAATAGAGGTTTAAAAATGAGTGTTAAAATCATTACGGATAGTGCGGCGGATTTACCAGTAGAATTGCTGCAAGCATATGATATTGATTTAATTCCACTCCGTGTATATGATGAAGCAGAAACAGAGTATTTAGATGGAGTAACATTAGAGTCAGTTACATTATTGCAAAAAATGAGAGAAGGCGCTGTTTATAGAACGTCATTGCCTTCACTTGAAACTTTCCAAGAAAAATTTGTTTCTTATGCAAAAGAAGGTAATCCTTGTATATATTTAGCTTTTTCATCTGAACTGTCTGGTACATATCAATCATCAGTTGTCATTAAAGAGGAAGTAAAAGAAACATATGCAGATTTAGATTTAGAAATTATTGATACAAAATGCGCTTCGCTTGGTCAAGGTCTTGTCGTTTTAGAAGCTGCTAAAATGGCAAAAGACGGCGCATCAAAAGAAGATATTTTAAACCGTGTCGCTTTTCTAATGAACCATATGGAGCACATCTTCACTGTAGCTGACTTACAGTACCTTGTTAGAGGTGGACGTTTAAGTAAAGTAGCTGGTTTTATCGGTGGTTTACTAAACATTAAGCCTATCTTAAACGTGGAAGAAGGAAAACTTGTACCACTTGAAAAGGTAAGAGGGAAAAAGAAAGTATTAAGCCGAATTGTTGATATTATGGAAGAGCGTGGTAAAGACATTAAAGATCAAACAATCGGTATCACTCATGGTGATGACTTAGAAACAGCGGAAGCATTAAAATTATTAATTACGGAAAGATTCGGTTGTGAAGTATTTATCGTAAATACAATTGGTGCAGCAATCGGAGCACATACAGGACCTGGCGTTATAACGTTATTTTTCTTAAATGAAGTAGAGTAAAGGATTGATCATTTGATCAATCCTTTTTTCTTTAATCTGTGATTACCGGTCGATATGGTATTGGTGAAGATAAAATCATCGAAGTTTTGACTGTTCCAAACGGAATAACGATATCAATTAATTCTTCTAATTCCTTCATAGAGTGAACTGCTACTTTTAAGTAATAGCTACTTTCACCTGTTACTTGGTGACATTCAAGTATTCTATGTTCTCCGTATATTTTTTCCTCAAATTTTTTACAAGGAATCTTTAAATTTTCAATTCTTAAAAATGCTTGAATTGATTTTCCAACTGCATCTAATGATATCCGTGCGGTATATTTCTCAATTATTCCAGTATCTTGTAATCTCTTTAGTCTTTCGGTAACACTAGGGCGGGTGAGGTGTAAGTGCTCAGTCATTTCTGTAATTGTCATTCTGGCATCTTCTTGCAGTAATAGGGTTATTTTCTTATCAATTTCATCCATGAATTATGCTCCTTTACAAATACGAAAGTGAAATTCTGAAATAAATACATAATGTAAAATCTAATGCCAGACTACATACAATTTTGAATATCAAATAGACTGACAACTTTCTATAATTAAAATATAAATGGAGGTGCATGTAATGTCTAATCATTTTAATGAAACAATTTCAATTAAAAGGGGAACTGCTTTATACGTTGGAGCGGTTCTAGGATCAGGAATTCTTATATTACCTGGTATGACAGCGAGTGTAGCAGAAGGGAATGCGATTGTTTCCTGGCTTGTTATGATAGCACTTAGTATTCCACTTGCGTTCACATTCGCTTTTTTATCGATTGAGCATCCAAGTACAGGTGGAATTGCTACTTTTTCAGAAAAAGCTTTTGGCAAAAATGTAGGTGCTATTATAGGTTGGTCTTTTTATATAGCAGGTAGTGTTGGGCAAATCGTTGTATCTTTGACTGGTGGCATGTATATAGTGAAGGTCTTTACGTTACCAGCATATTTTTCGTACGTTATAGCGCTGATTATTTTAAGTATTTCAATTGGTTTCAATTTATATGGGTTACAAATAAGTGGATTATTTCAAATATGTATAGGTGTATTAACTTTCATTATTTTAATCGTAACAATTATAAGTTCATTACCTTATATTGAAATGAAGCATATAAATGTACATATTTCTATGCAAAAAATAAACCCAATTTTAGAGGCATCATTATTAATTTTTTGGTCGTTTTTCGGTTGGGAAGCCATTACGAGTTTAGCGCCAGAATTTAAAACACCTAGAAAAAGAAATATTATTTTATCCACAGGATTTGCGATTGTTATTATTGGAGTTTTATATATTGGTATTGCATTATCAGTAATTGGAACGAAGTCTTATCATATAAACGCTGATAATACTACAGCTTTAGTGCTGGTAATCAAGCGAACTTTAGGTGACCAATTTGCATGGATAATTGGATTTTTAGCTTTTATCATTTGTTTAGGAACGACAAATGCATTTATAGCAAGTATGGGCCGTTTAGGTTATTCATTAGGGCAGGAAGAAGTTGCACCACGTTATTTGGCACATATTGATGAAAAAAGAGAAACGCCAACAAATGCAGTAAAAGTTGTAGGCTTTATCGCGATTATAGGTTTGTTAATAAGTTTCGTTTTACAAATCAGTATAGATAAAATTGTATTAATACCAAATTCATTAGGAATTATTACATATATAGTTGGTACTGCGGCCGGGATGAAATTAATAAAGAATAAGTTAGGGAAAATTTTTTCTATAGTGGCTTTTACATGTTGCATAGCGGTTTATCCTTTTATTGGGGGAGTAATACTTATTCCAGTGGCTGTATCATTCATATGCTTATGTTATGTAGGTTTCGGTAGCAGAAGAAAAGAGTATAAATAAGAATGTATTTATAGGAATTTAAATATTTGAAGATATCAAAATTTTGCCATTTCATATATAATTGTGTAGGAAGAAATATCTGTAACTATTTGTAAAAATAGGAGGCGACTATAAAAATGCAAGAAATTGCTAGATGGGATTTAAATCGCTTGTATTTGAATGAGGATATTCTATTTCCAATTTTGGAGTTGAAAGAGAAATATTTTGTAACAAAAGATGTAGAGGTTCTTTCAAAGCTAATACAAGCTATTGAGAAAACAGAATACTATTTGTACTGTAGATCAGTTGAAGAAAGTGTACCATCTGACCTTACTAAATTGACCGTGAAAGTGAAGGAACTAAAAAATGAATTACAGCAAGTAATAAAACATAATGAAGTGGAAACTTCAGATAATACTAAGTTAATAAAAGATGAGCTTAATGCTTGGGAAAATATGTACATACAATTACGGGATAGGATAGAAATAGAGCACAATAATAAACAATTATCCTTTGGACAAGCAAATACTATTGCAATGAATAGTGATAATGAAAAGGAAAGATTAGAAGTATTCGAGTTACTTACAAGTACTTTACATAAGGAAAAAGAAATCTTTGCTACTGTATTAAATCAAATAGGGAGATTGCGTAATGCAAAGAGTAATGAAATAGAAGATAGAGAGATTTTAACACAATCTTTTCATGCGAATGGCATTTCAGAAACTGTATTATTCCAAATGTGGAATGCGACAGAAGAAAACCTTGATAAATTAGTAAGTGCTTTAAACGTGTATAAGAAAGGAAAAGCTTCAATTACATGGCATGAACTTATGACGGTAAAGGAAAGTAATGAGATCATGATTCCTTTTTCAGTAGCAATACAAAACGTTTATGATGCATGTAAGAATATTGATGAAGAATTAGCAGAATTTGCACGTAATGCGATAGAAAGTGGTTGGGTAGATGCTGAACCGAGAGAGAATAAACCACCAGGTGGGTTTTGTGCTCCATTTTTCAGTGAGAAAGAATCGAGAATTTCCATTCGTTATGATGGGAGTATAGATAGTGTAAGAGTGCTCGCTCATGAATTAGGACATGCTTGGCACTTTTATAATATGAGTTTTGAACAATCTACGTCTTTTTTAGATGATTATTTGCCAATGAGTACGGCTGAATCAGCATCTATTTTCTTTGAAACGGTACTCTTAAATTATCTAATTGAAACAACGGATAGTAAAGATACGAAAAAGTCATTACTTAGCTGGAAAATAAGAAATAGTTTTAATTATGTAATGGCAATACGAGCATCGTATCAGTTTGAAAAAACATTTTATGAAAAATGTAAAGAGGGTTCTTTAAGTGCTGATGAAATTGAGAAATTATCTATAATTGCACAAAAAGAAGCTTATGGAAAAGCTTTAAGTGAATACCAGCCGTTTGTATGGATGAAATATATTCAATTTTATATAGCAGATGTTCCTTTTTACAATTATCCATACACATTTGGATATTTAGTAAGTTTTAGCTTATTAGAAATAGCTCAAGAAGGTAAAAGTACTTTTCATTCGAAATATAAAGAGTTCTTACGAGAAACAGGAAAGGCTCCAGTAGAGGAGCTTATGAAAAAACATTTTGAAATAGATATAAGAAATTATGAATTTTGGAATAAAGCTTTTATTCAAATTTCTAAAGACATTGATGAATATTTGCAGCTTATGTAAGGGGAGAGTACAGTGGATCAGCAGTTTATAAAAGGTATACCTTTTTCAACTTTAGAATATGCAAAAGCTATAAGTTTATTAAAAGGTTGGCTACATGAACAACAAGAGAAACCAAGGTTTGTAGTAACTGCAAATCCTGAAATTGTTATGTCTGCAAAGGAAAATACGGAAAAATCAAAGGAATTTAAAAAGATGTTACTATCTGCGGATTTAATAACAGCGGATGGGATTGGTGTCATAATTGGCTCGAAAATATTAAAAGGAAGTTTGAAAGAACGTGTTACTGGGGCGGATTTAACTCACGATTTAATAAAATATTGTAACGACAATGAATATCGTGTCTTTCTTTTTGGAGCTGCGCCAGAAAGTAATAAAAAGGCATTAGAAAAATTAAATGAGCAGTTCCCAGGAGCACAATTTAAAGGACAGCATGGATTTGTAAATGGTGAAGAAATAGAGGAAATAAAAATGAAAATTAAGCAGTTCAAGCCGCATTTACTACTCGTAGGACTAGGTTCACCAAAACAAGAAGAGTTCATCTATGAAAACATACAAACATTAAACGTTCCGCTATCTATTGGTATCGGAGGCATGATTGATATAATATCTGCTACTGTAAAAAGAGCACCAAAAATAATGAGGGATACTGGAACTGAATGGCTGTATAGGTTACTCTCACAGCCGAAAAGATTAAAGAGACAACTTGTACTTCCGAAATTTTTATTATCGGTTATGTCTGAGAGGATTAAAGGGATTAATTAATAAAGGGGACTACATACATAAACAGAATCGGCATTATCGGAGCAATGCAAATTGAAATAGATTTACTTTTAAAAAAGCTAGTAATACAAGAAGAACAGACAATTGCGGGAATGCCATTTTATATTGGAGAATTCATGGGAACAGAAGTAATTATTACACGTTCTGGTGTAGGGAAAGTAAATGCTGCTGCATGTGTGCAAACATTAATTCATAAATTTAATGTAGACTCTATCATCAATACGGGCGTTGCTGGTGGATTACATCCAGGTGTAAAAGTTGGCGATTTAGTTATTTCAACTAACGTTACCCATCATGATTTTACATATATAAAAGAAAATAATTGTTCAATTTACATTGCTAGTAATGGTTTGAAAGAATATTTACGAGCAATCGTAACTTATTATGCTTTAGACAAGTGGGTGACAGAAACGTTTAGTATTGAACAAATACAATCGCTAAATAAAGGTGACTTAGTTAAAAGTATTATGAACCAATATGATATAAAAGAGGCAGCGGTAGTTGGTGACCGGCTATCTGATATAAATGCAGCGAAAGACAACGGTTTACTTGCAATTGGGTGCAATTTTGATTTTGCGCAAGAAGATGAACTTGCTCACGCTGATATAGTAATAGATGATTTAATAGAGTTAAAGCGGATACTGCCTGCTGTACAGAGATAAAAAGTGTGTGCATTTTTTCCAAGTCCTATATGTCTTATTTTATGGAGGGAGTATGATTAAAAATAATTTTAAAATTAGTAATATTCCTGCGGTTTTGTGGGGAGAGAAGAGTGAAAAAGTTTTTATTGCAGTACATGGAAATATGTCAAATAAGGAAGATGCAGTTATTCAAATATTAGCTGAAGAAGCCAATCGAAAAGGTTATCAAGTATTAAGCTTTGATTTACCTGAGCATGGAGAGAGAAAAAATGATAACACTCCTTGTAAAGTACAGTTTTGTGTTAATGAATTATCTATAATTATGAACTACGGAAAAGTACATTGGAAAGAAATAAACGTATTTGCATGTAGTATGGGGGCGTATTTTAGTCTTTTAGCTTATCAAAATGATGTGCTAGAAAAGGCATTATTTTTATCACCAGTAGTTAATATGGAACGAATTATTGAAAATATGATGAAATGGTTTAATGTAACACCGGAGCTTTTGCAAAAAGAAATGACTATAGAGACACCGATTGGTCAAAAGTTATATTGGGATTATTTATGCTATGTAAAAGAACATCCGATTAATACATGGAATATAGATACATATATTTTGTACGGAGCCAAGGATGAACTGTGTGAACTTGAAACTATTAACTATTTTACAGAAAAACATCGTTGTGAATTAGAAGTTATGGAGACGGGTGAACATTACTTTCATACCGAAGAACAGTTAAAGATATTTGAACAGTGGTTACACAAGCATATCAATTAACAAATTATAATTTAACTTATACCTGCTAGAGAAGAATGGTGAATTTATAAACTGATATTATATTTGAGAGACATTATAAATGTATATGTATTCATTTAAGTAAACAGGTGCTTTAGTTCAATAAGACTTAAACAACTATATTAACGATTTACATCTAAAGTGAAGAATACACATACTACGAATTGAATAAGATAACAATCATAAAAATGCTCAGAATCAAAAATTCTAGAGCATTTTTATGTATTTTCATAGTAAGGGGAGATTTACTTGAAAGATATACATATTCAACAAATTGAAGATTTAATGATATACGAACACGATTATCTTGTTCAGGAAAGCAAAGACGAAGGATTTTATTTCCTAATAAAACTAATAAGTGAATATGAAAATAAAATAAACACGTTTAATAAAACTGGTGAATGCTTATATGGGATTTTTCAAGGGGAAAAGTTAATTGGAATAGGAGGGTTAAATGAGGATCCATATACAATAAACAATAAGATTGGTAGGATAAGGAGATTTTATATTGCAAAAAAATACCGAAGGAAAGGATTAGGGAGGTTATTATTAGTGAGAATTATAAACGATGCGAAAAAACATTTTAATATTGTTGTTTTAAATACAGATACAGTACAGGGTGACAAATTTTATACTTCGAGTGGATTTGTGAAAGGGACAAAATATATGGGAGTGAGCCATTATTTGAACTTATATAAAAGGATATAGTGAATTATTGTTTACTTCTCCAGCAGAACTTTTGTTCTGTTTCATGTGGATTGATGTTATAATTTATAAGAATCTAATATTAGAATGGAGAATTGGATGATGGGAGAAAATAAAATTATTAATGATTTCAATGAATATTCAATTTGGATAAATACATTGAAAGGTATGAAAGAGGAATTGTGGGTGGCACCAATATCAGAGGGGAAATGGACTATTGGCGAAATAATATCTCATATTATGAACTGGGATGACTATCTATTACGTGAGACATTATCATCAGTGAGAGATGGGAAGGGAATGGAGTTCCCTGATTTTGATACATATAATAAACTAGCATCTAGTTATGCCAAATCCGGTATATCTAAGATGAAACTTCTTGAAGAAGCAAAAGCTAAAAGAGAGTTACTCGTAAAAGAACTTAGATTCCTATCTGCTGGAAATCTAAAGAAACCTTTAACGGCCAATGGAGTATCACATTGTCCTCATACCGGAACGCCATATTCTCTTATATATATTATTAAAGAATTTGTAGATCATGATAACCATCATAAAAGACAGGTTATTCATTTTTTAAATGAAAATCAAATTGTTAATTGATAAAGAAAGATCCCGCAAATTATATTTGTGGGATCTTTCTTACATTATAACTTAACCTTCATTTGTTTCAATAATAATCCTGGTTTACCTTTTACATAATAAAAATGCGGATTATTTTCATCATCATAAAGCATAATATAAGGCTTTTCTTTTAGTGGGAGTAGTATAAGTACTTCGTCTATTGTAGTGTGTAACCATTGATTAGTAATAGAAACCGGCTTAGATAAAGGGATTTTTATCATATAGCCATCTTTTGGAACGACATTTAAGTTTTTAAATGGACCAGTAATTGATTTAGCGTATTGAACTGCTTCTTTTTGGATTACTGGATCTAAAGATTGTTTTTGAATGACCATTTCTTTTTGACAATCAAATACTTCAATTTGTTGATTTGTATTTGCGAACGCATTTGTTGATAATAGAAATAGAAGAAGAGAAATGACCCCGATTTTTTTTATCATAGTACAACACCTCACCATTACTATCCCCTCAAAAGCTTTAAATATTTTTCTGTCACATTCATGTAACAAAGATGTTGTATGATACAATTGGTTTTTGTTTAAAAGCAATGGAGGAAAAAATATGAAAGTTTTAATTGCAGATGACGAACAAGATATGTTAAGGATTTTAAAAGCTTATTTTGAAAAAGAAGGCTTTGAAGTATTATTAGCGAAAGACGGAGAGGAAGCACTTCAAATATTTTATGATGAAAAAATTGATTTAGCTATTTTGGATTGGATGATGCCGAAACATAGTGGTATTACTGTATGTCAGGAAATAAAAAAGAATTCAAGCGTAAAAGTATTAATGCTTACGGCGAAAAGTGAAAGTGAAGATGAATTAGCAGCGCTTCAAAGTGGGGCAGATGAGTACGTAAAAAAACCATTTCATCCAGGAGTACTAATTACACGAGCGAAAAAACTTATTCAGCATGATGATATTATTCAAGTACAAGATGTAAAGATAAATTTCGCCAAAAATAAAGTATATAAAAATGATATAGAGTTAGAAATTACAAAAACAGAGCTCGAATTAATAAAATGCTTTTTAAATCATAAAGGAACTATTTTAACTCGTAAAAAATTGTTAGACATTGTATGGGGATTTGACTATTTTGGAGAAGAGAGAACGGTTGATACACATGTAAGAAGGCTGCGTAAAAAAATTGGAGAAAATATTATTAAGACGCATCGTGGGCTGGGTTATAGTTTGGAGGAACAAAGTGAATAAACTTGGGAAAAAGCTATTTCTCAGCATTTCTTTAACCGTTATTCTTATATTTACAATTTCTTTATTATTAATTAACTTTCTCCTGCCGAAATATAATATTTATAAAACACGTGAAAACTTAAATGAATTTACAACTCAAATACAAAATGCGCCAGTCAATGATTTAGAAGATGTTATTCATACAATTGAAAGTGAAAATAATGTTACAATTGCGTATACGCCAATTAATCAGTCAGAAGATGCTATGAACGACGCGTTACGCATGCAACTTACGAAAAAGAAAGTAACGTTAAATAAGCTTTGGATTACGAAAGACGAAGTTATGAAAGTGAAGACGGAAGGGCAATTGAATAAACTGTACGATCAAGGAAAGGTAAAAGCGAGTTTTTTTGCTAAATATATTGCGAAAGATGATACGATAATTTTAATTGGGACTTCCATTGCGAATTCAAATGAAATTATAAATACGTTAAATACATTTTACTTATATATCCTATGTTTCTCGCTCCTTCTTATTATTTTACTTGTGTGGATACTTTCAAAAATAATAACGACACCACTGAAAGAGTTAAGTGATGTGGCTCAGGATATTTCACATTTGCAGTTTAAAAGAACGAAAGTGAAAACGAATGATGAAATAGGAGAGTTGGCCAATAGTATTAATATCATGAGTGAAAAACTACATGAAGCACATCAAGACTTAACTGATCGTAATGAACATTTAAAACGATTTATGGGTGATGTAACGCATGAATTAAAGACACCGATCGCATTAGTAAAAGCATACTCTATGGGGATTAAAGATGGATTAGATGATGGGACTTATGTAGATACAATTATTAAACAAACAGATCAAATATCAAACTTAATTGAAGAACTATTACGATTTTCTAAACTAGAAAGAGATATTTTACAAAAAGAAGAATTCCCCATTGAACCACTGGTCCAGAGTATATTAGATAAGCATCAGATTGAACTGGATTCGAAAGAAATTAACTTGCAAGTAAATTGTAATGCGGGCGATACAATCGTTTATGCAGATTTAAATAAAATGAGAATGGTGTTTCAAAATTTAATTTCTAATGCGATAAAATATACAGCAAATCAAAACATAATAATTACTTTAGAAGATAGAAATAAAAGTATATATTTTCAAATAAAAAATGGCATTCATACGGATAAAATTAAAGATATCGAGAAAATTTGGGAGCCTTTTTACGTACTAGAATTTTCTCGTAGTAAAGAAAAATCAGGTACAGGATTAGGACTAGCGATAGTGAAAAGTATTTTAGAAAGACATGGTTTTGAATATGGAGTTTCCTCTATAGATGGAGAAATTCAATTTTATATAAATGTGAAAAAGGACTAATGAAAATTTTAGTCCTTTTTGCAGCTTTAGAGGTTAGCGATATAGGATGAATCACTATAATTTTCAAAATTGATGTATTAAATGGAGAATTAGCAAATGTTCTACTTTCATTAAATTCACGTGAAGTTCACAGGGAAACGTTATATTAACATAGTTACATTTGAATTTAATGAAGTGAGGTATTCGGAGTTGAAAAGAAAGAAATTAGTAATTGGTAGCATTTTAATGGGGATGACGTTATCTTTATCTGCATGTGGTTCATCAGATAATATTGTAACTACAAAATCAGGAAGCATTTCAGAAAGTGATTTTAACAAAAAATTAAAAGAAAACTATGGTAAACAGAATTTATCTGAAATGGTAGTAGAGAAAGTATTAAATGATAAATATAAAGTTACGGATGAAGAGGTAACGAAACAACTAAAAGAATTAAAAGACAAGATGGGCGATAATTTTAATACATATATGGAATCCAATGGTGTGAAAAATGAAGATCAGTTGAAAGAGAAATTAAAGCTTACTTTTGCTTTTGAAAAAGCTATTAAAGCAACCGTAACGGAAAAAGATATTAAAGATCATTATAAGCCAAAGCTTCAAGTTAGCCATATTTTAGTAAAAGATGAAAAGACAGCAAAAGAAATTAAAGAAAAATTAAATAGTGGCGAAGATTTCGCGGCATTGGCTAAACAATATTCAGAGGATCCAGGTTCTAAAGAAAAAGGTGGGGAACTATCTGAATTTGGACCTGGTATGATGGTGAAAGAATTTGAGGATGCTGCGTATAAGTTAGAAGTTGGTCAATTGAGTGAACCTGTTAAATCTTCTTTCGGATATCATATTATTAAGCTAACGGATAAAAAAGAGCTTAAACCGTATGAGGAAGAGAAAGAGAATATTCGTAAAGAATTAGAACAGCAACGTATACAAGATCCTCAATTCCATCAACAAGTTACTAGAGAACTGCTTAAAAATGCAGATATAAAGGTATCTGATAAAGACTTGAAAGATACCTTTAAAGAGTTAGAAAAATAATAAATGGAATGTAAGGCAAGCGATAGA
Source organism: Bacillus sp. RB3 (assembly GCF_030164735.1). Classification (NCBI taxonomy): domain Bacteria; kingdom Bacillati; phylum Bacillota; class Bacilli; order Caryophanales; family Bacillaceae; genus Bacillus; species Bacillus sp. RB3. The sequence goes on along the minus strand of NZ_JASNGE010000002.1, from coordinate 383,703 downwards.
AATATCGGTTGTCTTTTTCTCTATTTATCCCGCTATTTGCCGGGCAGTAAGACCACACCTCAAAATTCAGCGAAAGCAAAGAAGTGGCCCTGCTGATCGTAAACGCCCAATTGGTGAGGGCTGATTAAAGTTTCACTTTATAAAGAAGGAGGAAGTGGGAAAATACTTTCATACCTGCATTAAATTTTACTTAATAAGAAATCTTTGAGTTTCTCAACTTTTATATAAAATAAAACTGAATTTTCAGTTATTTTATTATATAGTAAAAGAGAACGAATAAGGGGAGGGAACATTTTGAGTAAAAAGAAAATGGCAATTACACTGTCAGCAATGCTATCTGCAACAATTATACCTAGCTTTACTATGGATGTGCATGCAGAGAAGAAGGAAGAGACTAAAAGTACGAAAATTGAATTAGAAAATGGGATGACAAAACCGATTTATTCTCTCGATGAAGCTATTATCGAAAATTTATATGTAGAGACAGAAGTTGATAGTGATCGAGACGGTAAGAAAGACAGAGTATCGATAAAAGTTATGCGTCCAAAGACAGATCCGAATGTGAAAGTTCCTGTTATTTATGAAATGAGTCCATATCGATCTGGATTAAAAGATGTTCCTGTATATAATGTAGATGAAGAATTGTATGCGTATGAAGGAAAACCGTATGGAGCGGTTAATCTTGGTTCGTATGGGAACTATTACGTGCCAAGAGGTTATGCAGTTATTCTAGGCGAAAGTATCGGTACTGGAAAATCAGATGGATGCCCTACAACTGGAGATGAACAAGAGATACTCGGGACAAAATCTGTTATTGATTGGGTAAACGGTCGCGCGAAAGCATTTACAGAACAGGGTGAGGAAGTTCAGGCAAATTGGTCTACAGGAAATGTAGGTATGACTGGAGTTTCCTATAATGGTACTTTACCAAATGCTGTTGCGACTACTGGAGTCGAAGGTTTAAAAACAATTATTCCAATCGCAGCAATTAGTAGTTGGTATGATTATTATCGTGCAAATGGTGCAGTCATTGCTCCAGGCGGATATCAAGGGGAAGATACAGATAATATGGCAGAAGCAGTACTGACAAGGGAAAACCCTGAAGTTTGCGGACAAGTTATAAAAGAGTTAACGGCTGGACAAGACAGAAAAACAGGTAATTATAATGATTTTTGGGATAAACGTAACTATGTAAAAGATGCTAAAAATGTAAAAGCGAGTGTATTTGTTGTTCATGGTTTAAACGATTGGAATGTTAAAACAAAACAGTTCGCGCAATGGTGGGAAGCACTTGGAGAAAATAATGTTCCTCGTAAAATGTGGCTACATCAAGGTGGTCACGGTGGGACATCAAGTAATAACTGGCAGCAAACACAAAATAAATGGTTAGATTATTGGTTATACGGAATTGAAAATGGAATTATGGATGAACCAATGGTTGATGTGCAAAGAGAAAATAAAACGTGGCAAAAGATAAAAAATTGGCCAGATCCATCAGCTGTACCTTCAAAAATCCGTATGTATTTAAGTAATAAATTAGTCAATTTGCCATTAAGTATGGGATCGGCTAATAAAGTTTTCTCATTCTTAGATGATGCACAAATGAAATCAAACCAATTAGTAGCAAACCCAGAATTAGAAGTAGCAAATCGATTAGTATATACAATGCCTGTACTGCAAAAAGATACGCGTATAAGTGGTACACCAAAGATTTCAATTACAGGAAATATTGATCGATCTGTATCAAATTTAACAGCATTACTTGTTGACTATGGAGGAGCGAAGCCGGAAATCGTAACGAGAGGCTGGATGGATCCACAAAACTTAAAGAGTATAGAAAATTCAACAGCGATTCAACCGGGCAAAGATTATACATTTACATGGGACATGCAGCCAGATGATTATGTATTTAAAGCGGGGCATCAAATCGGAGTTGTTTTAATTGCAAGTGATTATGATTATACAATTAGACCGAAAGCTGGCACGAAACTTACAGTGAAATTAAGTGAAGTGACATTGCCGATTGTGAAATAAATATTTTTTCTAAAGAGCTTACTAAAGTAAGCTCTTTAATTTGTAGTCTGAATTTTTAATTTTTATATTTCAAATTGGAAGGTTATATAATACAATATCATTATATTCTATGGAAAGTGAGTGATATATTATGACAGTCAGCTCTTTCGAAATATCATTAAAATCAGAGGTGCAGGAAGATTAGTTGAATTGAAATCTCCCGTACGTAAAAACGGAGGAGAAAATAAATGTTTAGCTTTTATAGTACACTTTGTACAGAACTGTATGATTACACAAAACCAGTCGGTTATTCTTTAAATGGTGATATTGAGTATTACAAAAAACGTTTAAAAGATTGTAGAGGAAGAATCCTCGAAGCCGCAGTAGGTTCAGGACGTGTCATCATTCCGCTTCTAGAGGCTGGTTTTAAAGTGGATGGGATAGATTATTCACCTGAAATGCTAGATTCTTGCCGTAAGCGCTGTAAAGAGAGAGGCTTACATCCTAATTTATATGAAGGAAGCTTGCAACAATTTTCACTTCCGCATAAATATGACGCAATTATCATTCCTACTGGATCTTTTTGTTTAATTGAAAATCGTGTGGATTCTATAAATGCATTGAAATGTTTTTATGAACATCTTAATCCAGATGGACGATTAATCGTAGATATTATGCTTCCGCATGACTGGAAGACTGGGGAAATTCATACATCGACTTTCTCTTTGCCGAGTGGAGACGGAATCACATTAGAAAATAAATCAATTGAAATAGATTGGCTGAACCAAGTTACTGTGTCATATTTGAAATATGAAAAGTGGAGTAAAGGACAGTTAGTACAAACAGAATTGCAACGCTTTGCGCTGCGCTGGTATGGAATAGAAGAGTTTAAACTTCTTTTAGAAAGTATAGGTTTCTCTAATATTACTTGCTCTGCTGAATATGATTATGAAAAAGAACCGTCAAATGCAAATCAAATGATTACTTTTGAAGCTGTGCGAAAAGAATAGAACTAAAACTATGAATAAAAAATAAGGCAATCGATTTAAAATCGGCTGCCTTATTTTTTATTTTATGTAATGGTTTATAGAGAAAGATTGGAGGGAAATAAATAAAACTTATATTAATATTTGGCCCACAAGCAGTTGGAAAAATGACAGTGGGGCAAGAATTAGCAACATTAACCGGTTTAAAACTTTTTCATAACCACATGACAATTGATTTAGTAAGTCCAATTTTTGATTACAGTACGAAAGAAGCAAAAAGACTAGTAAGTTTATTTCGTAATGAAATATTTGAAGAAGTATCTAAAAGTGATTTATCTGGAATGATTTTTACGTATATATGGGCATTTGACCTCCAAGCGGATTGGGATTATATACATCATGTAGAAAGTATTTTTGAATCAAAAGATGGGACAGTGTATTTTGTAGAGGTGGAAGCGGAATTAGATGAAAGATTAGAACGAAATAAAAGCCCGAATAGATTAGAATATAAACCGAAAAAAAGAGATATTGAGTGGTCTGAAAATAATTTGAAAGAAACGATGAAAAAGCATAGATTAAACTCTCTTCATGGTGAAATTGAAAAAGAAGAGTATATAAAAATTAATAATACGTATTTGAGTGCAAAAGAAGTAGCGGAAATGATTAAAGAGAAGTTTCAATTGTGAAATTTTTGAAGTCTATTTCGTTTTCGTTGTCCAAGCATTCTCCTACTAATTACATATACTATTTATGTTAAAGTCGGCTACTATTTTATATAGGGCTGTTATTTTCCTATAAATGCTATTTTAGTGAAGTGGGAGGAATCAATTTGGAAAACGTAGAACAAGATAGAATTGAAAATCAAGTGTATTCAAATCGTGTAGTAAGATCAGAATTTGATTCGAATTGGGAAACTTGTATATCAAAGAGTGGTTATGTAATTTATGTAGCAACAAGTAATAATGCTGAAGTAATAGTGCTTCTTGCAGATGGTTCAAGTAAATTATTAATTTTCGAAAAAGGCGGTAAAGTAGTAGTTGGTGGCGGTGGAACAAGTCATTACAGTAAGCCGCATATTGCAAGAAATATTTAAGATAGAACATGTTAATTAAGAAGAAGCTGGAAAACGGTTGTCATTCATGTTTAGGGCATGATAGACGAACCGTTTTTTATTTGTTTATAAATTTAGAAGAACTTCATTGATTACAAATACATCAGGATGAGTAGCGAAATTAGAAGAAAACTTGGTGGGTAATGGTACAAAATATTATGTAGGTTTGCAAGAATCTTATAAGCGATATAAAAAAGCATTTCCTATTTGGGGAAACACTACTTCTATGTTATAGTATAATAGTGTTTTTAGATGGTGCTATTTTAATATATTTATAATTTTGTTATGTATTATTTTTATATTAAATAAGCGTCTAAAGTATTTTTTTATATAAGGAGTAATAATTAGAGAAATGAAAAATATAGACTTTATACTAGAAAGTGATGAGGCATTAAAACCGTCTGAACGATTAGTACTATTACTATTAGAGAAGCATAGAATGTTATATACGAACGATCTATTGGCATTATCAAATTTATCATATAAAACATTAACAGATTCATTAACGGCGCTAGTTTTAAAATCGTATGTGTTAAAGGAAACAGGTAAGGGAAGAAGACAGAATTGCTATAGATTAATATGATAAGGCGGCTGTTTTAGAAGCTTTTACATATGTTTTTTTCAATCGTAAGGCGAAAATGTGTTTTTGTTTTCAAACGAAAATCTTACTATAAGAGTGGTTAAGTTAGTAGCATTTCATTTTTGTGAATGTAATTATTTCGTTATTGAAAATACAAAAATAAAATAAACTGCATAAAACAGAAATAAAAAAACAATCCATTTTAAAAAGGATTGTTTTTTTATTGGAATAATATTATTTGATATGTTGAAAGCATGAATGGCAGTAATAGAAATTACCTGTTTTAGTTCATGCAACTGAACAAATATGATGAAAACTATGTGTATAGTTTTTTGCTTGCTTTTTCAGTAACTCTAATGACATCATGGTCTTCATTGTTTAAAGGCAGTATTTTTAACATTATTGCTATTCAGCATTAAGCACAAGAAGTGATATATAATATTATTATGTAAACTTAAGGTTTTAAAAGGAAAATATAATAATTAATAGAACATGTAGAAGGAGATGCTTAAATATTTTGAAGGATGGGAGATTATTATGGAGCATTTACAATCAATAGCACAAGCTGTTATAAGTGGTAATAAGGAAAAAGTAGTGAAGTTTATAAAGGCGAGTCCAAGTATTGTTAACGAATGTAGTGAAGATGGCTGGACACCACTTCATTTAGCAGCTTATTTTGGACAGAAAGAAATAGCGAGTTTTCTTTTAGAAAGCGGTGCAGATATACATAGTAGAGCGAAAAACGAAAATGAAAATACACCTTTGCAAGCGGCAATTGCGAACAAGCAAAGTGAACTTGTCGCTTTCTTAATTGAAAAAGGATCAGATGTAAATATTATGCAAAGTGGTGGCTGGACAGGACTCCACGAAGCAGCATTATTAGGAAATGAAGAAATAATTATGTTGCTCCTTAAAAATGGAGCTAATAAGATGATTAAGAAAAATGATGGGAAAACAGCGTATGATATTGCATTAGAAAAAGGATATAATCACCTTTTACATCAGTTGAAACAGGAAGTGAACTTATGATGAATAAATGGAGTGTTGGTATATTTTTATTTAATGAAGTAGAAGTGTTAGACTTTGCAGGGCCATTTGAAGTTTTTTCTGTAACTGAGGTGAATGAAGAAAAAACATTTACTGTTTATACAGTTAGCGAGAATGGGGAAATGATTACAGCAAGGAATGGATTGAAGGTACAGCCAGATTATAGTATTGAAAATTTACCACCAGTGGATATTTTAATAATTCCGGGTGGGCTAGGTGCTAGAAAATATGAAATAAAAAATGAAATAGTAATAAAATGGATTCGCCAACAAATGAAAGAAGTAAAGCTGATGACTTCAGTTTGTACAGGAGCGCTATTACTGGCGAAAGCAGGTTTACTGGAAGGTTTAAAAGCAACAACACATTGGGCTAGTATTGAAAAGTTTAAAAATGAGTTTCAAAATGTTGAAGTTATAGAAAATGTAAAGTTTGTAGATGAAGGACATATTATAACATCTGCCGGAATTTCAGCTGGAATTAATATGGCATTTCATATTGTGAAAAACTTGTTAGGTGTGCATGTTGCGGAGGACACAGCGAAGCGAATGGAGTATGATATTAGTTTGCCAAATTAAAAAGCCCGGATTGGGCTTTTTATATTGAATGAATATAGTTAAGCTCTTCATCACTCAAAATAGGGCGAACAGATGCATTTGCATTTTCTTGTGCTTGTGTTCCTGTTTTTGCACCAGGAATTACAACACTTACTGCCGGATGAGAGAGTACATAGCGAAGTGCAAGTTGCCCTAGGGTCTGATTTTTATTTGAGAGCAGCCGAAGTTTCTCTACGGTTTGTAAGTCTTCTTGAAACCAAGTTTCATTTGGCCAATCTTTGCGTAAATCTCCATCTGGAAAAATTGTTTTATTTGTGAATTTTCCAGTTAAAATGCCCATTTTTAATGGACCACGAATAACAGCTCCTAGATTTTTCTCTTGTAAGAATGGTAATATATCTTTTTCTGGTTTTCGATTTAATATATTGTAATCAAGTTGTACGATATCAATTTCGTTGTTGTTATTGAAATGATGAATGTATTGTAAATCATGAGTCGAAACACCGACTGCTCTTACTTTGCCATCACGTTTTAATATGTCAAATGCACGTAGAAATGCTTCTGTTTCTCTACGATTATGCCACCAAATATGACAAAAATAAAGATCAATATAATCTGTTTGAAGACGTTGTAAACTTGTTTCGAATACGGCGATGATTTTTTCGGGAGTATCATATACAGGAACTCCATTAGGGTCGTAGTGATGTCCGATTAAACCACCTTTCGTTGATAGGATAATATCATTACGATGTCCTTTAATCGCGGTAGCTACCAACTTTTCACTATGTCCTAAACCATACACATCCGCAGTATCAATAAAATTCACACCACACTCAATTGCTTTTTTTATAGCGGTTATAGATTGTTTATCGTTAACAGGTCCCCATTCATCACCACCGATTGCCCATGCGCCAAAACCTATTTCAGAAACAGTTATTCCAGTTTTACCTAATGTGCGGTAATGCATATTCCCCTCCTTGTAAGCATGTTATAACATGGATATGTGGGGAAGGAATTTTGTGTGTGAAAAAACTCTTCTACAATAGTAGAAAAAGAATTACAGAAACTACTATTTTATAGCAGCATGTATAAAAAAAATCGGTGTAAATATGGAAATGTCGTCGAATGCTATCTTTAATTGGTTAATTTATGGGATATTTTTGTGAAGGAGTTTATTTTATAAGAATAGAATTTAGTTTAGTAAGAAAACGTGCCGATGGTAGTGAAAAATATGGGTTAGGGGGATTTGAATGAGGAAACTCGAGCGAGTAAATGTTCCTAATATACCAGAGCAATTATCACAACCTAGTGACAAGCGTAGGATAAATAAAAAGAAGTTAAGGCGACTTATTTTAATGGTCCTTTTTATTGCGGCAACTACTCTATATGTTCAATATATTTTAACGAAACAACAAGAAGTAATTGATAAAAAGAAAGATACGATTACGGATCAAAAGAAGCAATTAGTATCTTTAAAGAAAGATAAAGATTCTTTAAAGACTAACATAGAAAATTTAACAGACGATGAGGAAGAAATTTTGAAGTTAGCGAGAAAAGAGTATCAATTTTCTAAGTCAAATGAAACTATATTTGTGATGCCAAAGTAATAAAAACAGTTAGCCATTGAACTGCACCCCCAATTGTTAGACACCGTCTAACAATTGGGGGTGCAGTTTTTTATGTATGAATGTCATGGTACAAGGAACAATCACATATTGTAGAAATGAAGAGTTTAAGCTATTTTCATAAATATGGAATATGCACTAAAATAAATGTTGTTAAAATTCTGTCAATTGTATTATAATACAAGGTAAGCGGATACATTTTTTAATCAACGTTGAGTTCCTCGCTCATACGACTATTAAGAAACCCGTTATCCTCGTATAAGAAAGGAAGATAGCTGTGTACGCTTCAAATACAATTTATATCGTAGGGGATGCGAAAGCACCTCAAAATAATCCCATTACTGAAAAGTTTAAAAGCTATTTCGTAGCATTTATACTTGTTAAGGATACAGGGGAAATTGTAGATGCAGACTGCTCAGCGACAATTGCATTAACATCTCAATTTGTTAAATATTTATTTCTACATAAAAATATAAATGACCCGGCGTTAGTAATGGAAGTAAAGAACCGATATTTCGGTTCTTCTCAAAAAGCGTTACTTGTAGCGCTAAAAGATGCACAGAAAAAATATAATCAGATTGCTGCTTTGTCTACTCAATCATAGACAAAATCCAGCCGTAAGAATCATTCTTATGGCTGGATTTTTTTATTTCACATTATCGTCCTACATCAAAAGTGAACGAAAACAAAGTAGAGAGATAGAAGAGTAAATGCCCAATAGGTTTACCTAATAATCCGTGGGTATAAATCTCCGGTGGATTAAAATTTCACTTCATTGGAGAATGAAAGGATGAACAAAATGAAAATTACAGATGTAAAAGTAAATCGTAGACGTGTAAAACTGCATACACCGTTTAAAACCGCGCTTCGTACTGTAACAGAAATTGAAAGTATAGATGTTTATATTCATACAGACGAAGGAGTGATTGGTAAGGGGGCTGCAGCCGCAACGCCAGTTATTACGGGGGATTTCACCAGCGGAATGGAAGAAGCGATTTTAGGACCGATGCGTTCATGTTTAATTGGTCAAAATATCATTCAGTTTCAGCAGTTACTACAGGGCATTCAAATGAGTTGTATTGGAAATTCCAGTGCGAAAGCAGCGGTAGATATCGCTTTATATGATGTATATTGCCAATATCAAAATGTGCCGTTATATGCCTTGTTAGGGGGGGAGAAAGAAATTCATACTGATATTACAGTGAGTGTGGATGAGCCTGTATTAATGGCAAAAGAAGCGAAGAAACATATAGAAAAAGGATTTCAAACATTAAAGATTAAAGTGGGTAAAGAGGCGCATTTAGATTTGGAACGTATTGAGGCAATTCGAAATGTGGTACCAAGAAATACGATATTACGTTTAGATGCGAATCAAGGTTGGAGTCCAAAAGAAGCGATCTCTATCATTCAAGAGATGGAAAATCGTAATTTAAATATAGAATTTATTGAACAACCAGTACACGCGAAAGATTGGGATGGGTTAAAGTATGTCAAAGATCGTGTGCAAACGCCAATTATGGCCGATGAAAGTATATTTTCAGCAAGTGACGCATTAAAGCTCGTTCAAGGAAGATATGCAGACTTCATTAATATTAAATTAATGAAATGTGGTGGTATACGTGAAGCATGGCGTATTGCAGATATCGCAGAAACAGCTGGTGTGAAGTGTATGGTGGGCAGCATGATGGAATCTTCACTTTCCGTTAGTGCTGTTGCGCATTTAGCGGCAGCGCATCCTAATATTCATTATTTTGATCTTGATGCACCGCTTTGGTTAATGGAAGAGCCAGAAGGAATGACTTATTCTGGATCAAAGGTAAACCTTCAATCGACAGTGAATAGTAAGTTTTAGGAGAAGAGACTAGTAAACTATCTTTTAAGGGGGATAAATATGAAAAAAGTAGGAACTGCATTTTTAACAACTTTATTTATATTTTCATCGTTTACATCGGCAAATGCTGAAGAAAAGAAGGATAATAAAGCATTTATAGATGTATCTGCTGCAACGTTATGGACAGCACCTGATTCATTAAGGCCAATCGATACACCGAGTGCAACAAATCCAGTGAATCTATGGAAATGGACGAAATCAATGACACTTGACGAGAAATTATGGTTAACAAATGCAAATAAATTAGAAACACAAGCGTTACTCGGTCAAGAAGTAACTGTTATTGATAAGAAAGGCGAATGGGTGAAGGTATTAGTGCATGGACAGCCAACACCACGAAATGAAGAAGGTTATCCGGGCTGGATGCCTGAAAAACAATTAACATATAATCAAGAATTTGCAGATAAAACAAATGAACCTTTTGTCTTAATAACCAAACCAACAGCGATTTTATATATAAACCCTTCTGAAAAACATAAATCACTTGAAGTCAGTTATAATACAAGACTGCCGCTATTAAGTGAAGACACAATTTCATACCGTGTATTGTTGCCAAATGGTCAAAAAGCATGGATACGTAAAAATGATGGAACAGTTTACCGATCTCAAACTGATATTCCAGCTCCGGCGGCCGATGATTTAATTAACACAGGGAAAATGTTTTTAGGATTACCGTATATATGGGCTGGTACAAGTGGTTTTGGATTTGATTGCTCTGGCTTCACGCATACGATCTATAAATCGCACGGCATTACAATTCCGCGAGATTCTGGACCGCAATCAAGAGCAGGAGTTGCAGTTGATAAAGAAAATCTACAAAAGGGAGATTTAATTTTCTTTGCACATGATCAAGGGAAAGGTAGTGTCCATCACGTCGCAATGTATATTGGTGATGGCAATATGATTCACTCACCAAGAGCTGAAAGATCGGTAGAGATTATACCGCTAAATACACCAGGATATATAGAAGAATACGCTGGTGCTCGTCGTTACTTACCTTAAAAATAGAGGGGGTTTTTAAATGGAAAAAGTTGTTCGTTACTCATTAGTTAGTACTCTATTAGTTTCTTCATTTTTAGTTGGCTGCGCAAAAGAAAAAACTGCAACAAAGCCGAAAGATGAGAAGAAAGTATTACAGTTACTAGAAACGGGTGAAATTCCGTCGTTAAATTCAGGGAAAGTAACAGATGCAGTCTCGTTTAACGTTTTGAATAACGTAATGGAAGGACTATTTCGTCTATCGAAAAATGATGAAGAAATTGAAGCCGGCGCACAAAAATATGAAGTGAGTAAAGATGGAAAGACATATACATTCCAATTGCGTGATGCGAAATGGTCTAACGGAGATCCAGTAACCGCCCATGATTACGTATACGCTTGGAAGCAATTGATTAATCCAGATACAGCTTCTCAATATGCATACATTGCGTACGATGTAAAAAATGCTGAGAAGATAAATAAAAAACAACTAGGTCTAGATGAATTAGGAGTAAAAGCGAAGGATGATAAAACATTCGTCGTAGAGCTAGAACATCCTGTACCGTATTTTACGAAATTATTAATTTTACCATCCTTCTATCCAATTAACGAAAAATATGCGAAAGAGCAAGGTGATAAATATGGATTAGAAGCAAATAAAGCGGTATATAATGGACCGTTTACATTATCAGAGTGGAAGCATGAAGCTAGCTTTACAATGAAGAAAAACGATAAGTATTGGGATAAAAAAGAAGTGAAGTTAGATGAAGTAAACTATCAAATTGTAAAAGAAATTTCAACTGCAGTAAATTTATATGAAACAGATAAAGTTGATAGAGCTGTTATTTCTACAGAATTCGTAGATAAATATAAAAATAATAAAGAGCTAAAACAATATACAGATCCAGTTATGTACTTCTTCCGATTTAATGAAAATGTACCGATTCTTAAAAATAAAAATGCACGTCTTGCGCTAAGTACAGTTTTTGATAAGAAGGGACTCGCAGATTCATTTTTAAATGATGGATCGGTTGCAGCGAACTATTACGTACCAAAAGGATTTTTAAAGGGCCCAGATAAGAAAGATTTTAGAAGTACGTCTGGTGAGTTTAATAAGACAAATGTAAAACAGGCGAAGGAATATTGGGAGAAAGCAAAACAAGAGACAGGTACAAATGAAGTGACTTTAGAATTATTAAATTATGACTTAGAAAACTTTAAAAAAGTTGGAGAGTACATTAAAGAGCAGCTTGAGAAAAACTTACCAGGATTAAAAGTGAATGTGAAATTACAGCCGCATACGCAAAAATTAGCACTTGAGAAGAAGAAAGAATATGAAATGTCGTTATCACGCTGGTTACCAGATTATCCAGATCCAATGACTTACTTAGAAGTATTCCTTTCTGGAAGCAGTGTTAATAATACAGAATATGCAAATCCAGAATATGATGCATTAATTAAGAAGATTAAAACAGAATTAGGTAATGATGAAAAGGCTCGCTGGAAAGCAATGCAAGATGCTGAAAAAATGCTACTTGATGATGCAGTAATTGCACCGGTATTCCAGCGTGGATTATCTTACTTACAAAAACCATATGTGAAAGATTTATATGTACATCAATTTGGCCCAGCTACAAGTTTAAAATGGGCAGATTTACAAAAATAAAAGAATGGGGAAACAGACTTCACGTATGTGATAGTCTGTTTTTTCTTATTTAAAGTTAGAAAAATAGTTCATGGTATAATTTATTAGTCTGTAAACAGTATTTGGAGGGAAAATGATGTCTATGTTTGAAGAAGAGAAAGTAATTTATACAAAAAGATTATTTATGAGGAAACCAATTGTAGAAGATATTGATCAGTTTTATAACATATTAAAAAAAGATACTGTTGGCAAATGGCTGGCTAAATCAAGAGGAATGTCGAAGGAAGAAACAAATGATTATATTAGGCAACTTATCTTACATTGGGAACAGTATGACTTCGGGGTATGGTTGTTATTTAATAGTGAAACAGGAAAGCTTTTAGGACATTGTGGTTTAAGAAAGGTAGATGAAACAGGTGAAATAGAAATTATGTATCTTCTTGACCCAGAACATTGGAGGAATGGGTATGCATTAGAAGCAGCAGAGGCTTCCATTAAATATGCAATAGAGACTTTGAATGTAACAAGAATAATTGCTAGAGTTAAAGTAGCAAATGAGAGCTCGAAAAAACTTTTACGAAAGCTCGGGTTTATATATAATCATGAAGTTGATCATAGCGGGCGCTTATTATCATATTTTGAAATCCATACATCATCCAAAGAATTCTAGACATTTCATATATTTTTTCATTGTTAAAAAATAAAATTATTACTAAAATTCCAGTGTGAAATTTATGTAGAATCTTGTATAATTAACATGTTTCTATGGAAACATTTTCTTGCGCTATTTATATAGGGCTTAATAGAACAAGGAAGGAAATACATACATGTATATAATAGATAAATAGAATGGAACATGTATAGAGACAAAGGAGAGAAAAGATGACGTGTCAAAAACAAGGGTTACAATTTAATAACGATAGAAAGAGGGACAGAAGATGAAAATGAAGCATGCTTTTGGTCCTATAATTTTAGCGTGTGTGCTTTTTTTCATTATCATTCTAATCCCATCGAAAAGTTTAGTATCGCTTATTAGTGATAAGAAGGTAGAAGATGCGGCAACTTCTTTACAAAAAGAGAAATTACAAAGTGTTTTCTTACAGCAAAAAATGTTAGAGAATTCACAGTATTTACCGATGTACGGTTCATCAGAATTTTTACGAATGGATGCATATCATCCGTCTAATTATTTCAAAGTAAATCCAACTGGTTTTACACCGTTTTTAATTGGAACTGGTGGTACACAAAGTTTAGCTCATATTTTAAATATGACATCTACTATGGATGAATTAGAAGGTAAAAAAGTAGTGTTTGTTCTTTCACCACAATGGTTTACAAAGACTGGTGTATCACAAGGGGATTTCACTAATAATTTCTCCAAACAACAAGCATATCATTTTATTTTTAATGATGAGATAAATCCAGGAATGAAGAAGCAAATCGCGAAACGGCTATTAGATTATAAAGTTGTTCAAGAAGATGATATATTAAAAAATTCATTAGAAGGTATTGTATATAATGATACGAAACATAACATAAAAGCAGGTTTAGTTAAACCACTTGCTTATATGCATCGAAATATTTTAGATCATAGAGATTTATTTAACTCTTTATTTAAAATCGAACCGATGAAAGAGAAAACAAATATCGGACTTCGTTCAATTTCTTGGGAAGACGCACGTAAACACGCAGAACAAGAAGGGGAAGCAGAGTCTACTACAAATACATTCGGAATTGAAAATCCGTATTATCATAAGAATAATCTGAAGAAAAAACTAAAAGGTTTAAAAAACTTTAGAGCAAATGAAACATATGATGAATCACCAGAATACGATGATTTACAAATTATTTTAGATTTATTTAAAGAGAAAAATGTCAAACCACTCTTTATTTCTGTACCTGTAAATGGGCCTTGGTATGATTATACTGGCTTCCCGAAAGAACGCCGTGAAGTGTATTATAAAAAAGTTCGAGAGCAGGTTGAGAAAGCAGGATATCCAGTAGTTGATTTCTCTGGTCATGAATATGATAAGTATTTCTTAAAAGATACGATTCATTTAGGCTGGAAAGGTTGGATTTATTTTGATGAAGCAGTGCAAAAATTTAATTCTGAGAAATAAAGTATAGAAATCGGAATGGCTATGAGCCGTTCCGATTTTTTTAGTATAGAGGATTTTGGTGAGGACAATTTGGGAATGCATGTATATCTTGAATCTGTCTATAATCATAATGTTTCATTGCGAACTGGGCTTGATAAGGTATTCATACACATATAATTGACCATCATGAGCTGAACATAATACACCAGAAGTTCCTTGCCCATTTATGAAGGAAATACTGATAGGGCGTCCGATTAAGTATGGTATTTTTTGCTGCCAATGCATAGGGGAATCACTCCTTTTTGAGATAATATACGAAAGAAATGATTGAATGGTTGCTTATCCATGTAAATGTAGATGGAAAGGTGTTATATAATTCCTGAAGATTAATATAAATAAAAAACCGCTATAATTCTGAATTTATAGCGGCTTTTTTATATTCTTAAGCAAGATTTTTACGCTTTTTTGTCCATTTTTTTATAACGAAGTATAAAAGTATAAGTACGACGCCACCAATTGCGAATGATTTCACATACGGACCAGCAATATCGTTAATATTTTCCCAATTTTCACCTAGCTTTTCACCTAAATAAATGAAAATAATAGACCAAGGGATAATCGCAAGTGCTGTTAGTGTAGTGAAACGTAGTAAAGGCATTTTTGTAATACCAGCAGGAATTGAAATCGCATGACGCACTACTGGAATGAAGCGTGCTGTAAAAATGACACCAGTTCCGTAACGATTAAACCAATCTTCTGCAGCGTCTATTTGCTTTTTATGTATGAAAATATATTTTCCATAACGTTCTAATATAGGGCGTCCGCCGTATCGTCCAAGCCAATAAATAAAGATTTGGGCAATAACACCGCCAATTGTACCGAATACAACTGCGCCTATAAATGAGATACTTCCATTGAATACTAAGTATCCTGCATAAGCAAGGACAATTTCACTTGGGATAATTTCAATCATAAGTCCAAGCATAATGCCCCAATAACCTAATCCTTCAAAAAACGTTAATACTGAATGAATAAAACTACTTAACATTGTTGCACCTTCTAGTTTATGAATTTTTGATTATAAGAACCTTTTATTTAATTACGTAAAAGGTTCACTATATGTAGATTATACCTTATTTACATAGGGGATTGCTATTTCAATTCTTTTATGTCTCTCATAAGTATTATAGTAAAGTATATAAGCCACGTTTTCATGAAGGGTTAATGAAAAGATTATTAAAAATTTCTCATAAAAAAATAGAAGCATTTCTGCTCCTATTTTTTAAGGCTTCACATCTAAGTTCTGTAAAAATAAAGTTGCTGTTACGTAACGCTTTGCTAACATTTGTACATAAGCGGTATGTACAGAAAGGGTCGCAATAATAATAGCGTTACGAATTGCTTCGCGTTGTTCGTTATTAATTTGATCGAACTTGCTTGCGATTTTATCAGCTTTTTCTTTTACGATGTTTTCAATTGTATGAACGGTATCTGTTGCATTTAATTGTAAGCAATTCCCTTGATTGAGTTCTTCAAATAGAGAAGAGTATGCTACATATAAATGAACAGGATTGATTAAATCATCACTTCGATCGGCTGGGTCATTTACAATAAGGCGTAATAGCTTACGAATGGATTCAAAATCAAGTGCTGTTTTTAAATCTTCGACAATAAATAGTAAGGCTGCTTGTTCAATTGAATATTTTTTCCCTTTTTGAGGAGAGCCAATCATTTCTTTTATATCTCGTTTCACCCAGTTTTGCATAGCAGTTACAGAGAAACTTGTGTTTTCAATCTGATTGCCAAGCGCAACTATTTCATTTAAAGAAAAACCGACATCAGTATCGTCAATTTTAATCAGCTTTTCAAAAATAGGTGAAAGTGCGGTAGTAATAAAAGCTGTAACGCTTTGTCCGCTTTCAATATCTTTTTTATGTGACTTTGCCCAAGCTTCTTGTAAAATACCGAGAGGCTTTTTCGTATTCCATCCTCTTAGTGATAGAAGAAGGGTAGCCATTTCGTTTCGTGTGAGATGAAATGTTTCCATCTTTTCACCTCCAAAATAATAAAAAGTTCTTATGAACTTATAATATGTTTTGTTTCATTTAAAGTCAATTCTGTTTTGCTTAATTTTTCCTTTGTGACCAAACTGTTGAAAGTAAATAATACTTGCATATTTCGACAAAAGTTCATATAATAAGTTCATAAGAACCTTTAAAATGTTCTTAAAAACAAATCTATCATTCTGAATTTACTAGAAAGATAGATTTCACATATATCTATATAAAAGGAGAATGGATATAATATGTTGAAAAAACTTGTAGCAGTAATGACAGCATTCATGGTTATCTTTGGGGCTAGCAGCTTTATGTTCGTAGATCATGCAGCAGCGAAAAGTTACAAATCTGGTAAAAAATCATTTACACCAAGTTCAGGTCAAAAGTCAAAAGTTGATTTAAACAAAAAAGACTCAAATGTAAATTCTCAAAAAACGACTCCAGATTCAAAAACGAAAGCAACAAACACGGCACCAAAAAGTAATAAAGGAAGCTTTATGAAAGGTTTATTACTAGGTGGTCTTGGTGGTTTACTAATGGGTAGCTTATTTGCAAATATGGGAGCTCTTGGTTCTGTATTAGCATTTATGGTAAATATGTTAGTAATGGCTGGTATCGTAATGTTAGCAGTTCGTGCATTTAAATACTTCAAAGACCAACGTAAGAAGAAGGCAGATGAAGTAGCATGGAAACAATAAAAATTTCTGAACAAGAGCTTATAAATGCGCTTTGTATATATATCGCTGAAAAAAGACAAGTGGGTCCAGAAGAAGTATTAGTTGAACTCATGTATGATGACGACTACGGTTTCTCTGCGGAAGTAGAGGTAAATGGTCGCCAGCAAATTTTAATTCAAGCAAACTTAATCGAAGCTTTACGCTTATTGCTTGACAGAGAATATAATGTCAATCCATTCGCAGCGAGATTACAACTTGAATTAGATGATGAAGAAGGCATTTACGCATTAGCGAAATTTAATAACTCAGATGAGTAGAGAAGAGAGCTGTTGAGAATAATCTCAGCAGCTCTTTTTAGTATGTGCATATGTAGATGAGTAATCACGCCAAATTTCATTCATCTTTCGTCTACCGATATCTACCATCGGATTAAACTGAATTGCAGATTTCTGACGAACAAAGTGAACGTTTTGAATGGCGTGAGATAATTGTTGGTCGACTATATCACGTTTTTTGCTTGCATATTTAGCAATAGATAGACCTGCAACTGTTCCTTGCGCCATCGCAATTTTTCCGCTTTCAATGCCTGTAATATTGCCAGCTACAAATAAACCAGGAAGAGGAGTTTCCATTGTTTCGGAATGGAGAGGAACGTGTCCACCTAATTCTGAAATGTAATGGAAGGGACAACCAGCTACAGCTGCAAGTTCGGCAAGTGGGTATAATCCCCCGGCAATACAAACAAAATCTGCTTCATATATTTTCTCTGATCCATTAATAACATTTCCTTTAGAGTCAATATTAGCAACACGTACACCTTCAACTTGATCTGTTCCGATAATTTCAAGAGCTGCTTTCCGAAGGTGAAGTGGCGTTCCGTTTATTTTCATTCCGCTGTTTGGATAGAATGTTAATCCAGCTTTTCGAACCCAATCATATTTCATAAAGTGGCTACCTATTCGCAAAATAGCAGAAGGAGCGAGATGTGCTGCATTTAAAAGAGAGTTTAAAACTTCTTCAGGTTCACCAGCTTTTTGACTTAACTCGCTTTTCTCAGGGAGTACAATATGATCCACTGTAATTCCTGCTAATTGCAATTCACTTAAAATGGCGAAAGACAAAATGTTAGCACCAATAATAATTCCTTTTTTTCCAACTTGCACGCGATGAACATTTGTCATAACTTGAGCTGCTCCAATTGACATCACTCCTGGAAGTGTCCAGCCAGGAAGGGGAATAGAATATTCCGCAGCTCCAGTAGCAAGTAGTACGAAAGGTGCTTCTAACGTACCGATATTAGTATGTACAAACCAATTGTTTTCATCTCTATCTAAATTATAGACCGAAACACCGCACCTGATATGTACTGAAAGTGATTCTGCTTCTTCATGAAGTCGCTTCGATTCTTTTATTCCGTTCCACCATTCTCCAGTAGGCTCTTGATGCAACTGTCCTAACAATCTCCCGCCCGGCTTCATAAATTCATCAATAACGAGCACTTTTAGTCCGAAACGAGCACAAGAAATAGAAGCAGATAATCCCGCTGGCCCTGCACCAATAATAATTACATCACTCATCGTTTTTTCACCATCTCTCTCACGATATTCGGATGCTGTTTCCCGCTTTCAACAATCATGTTTTCTTCTACAACAGTTAAGCATGCGCGTACATTTGTTTGATTATTTACTGTCATGCGGCATTCGGAACAGTGTCCGATATTACAATAAATACCTCGCGGTGTTCCGCTATCTTCATGAACTCTTAATGTCCTAATTCCATTTGCTAACAGGGCAGCAGCTATCGTTTCATGTTCATATGCTCCGTATTGATGACCGTTAAATTGAAAGGTAATACGCTCACTACTTTGTAAAGTACCTAAAATAGGGTGATGTGTAATTCTACTCATTTACTTTCACCTACCGATCCAAAAGTAACTGCACGTATTGGTGGTTGATATTTTAACGGTAGTTCATTAAGAGTTACGTCAGGATTCGCATTTTCAATCATTCGATCTATCATTATTCTGCATGTGCGACCACCGCAAAATCCCATGCCAGCACGTGTTCTTAGTTTTAATTCTCTTGCCGAGCAGTTATATTCAGCAATTGTCGATTGAAGTTGCCCATATGTAACCTCTTCACAACGACAAACGATTAAGTTGTTTTTATTTGTCATGTGTATTCCTCCTCTAGTTCGGTTTTCACAAATTATATATGCAAAAATCATGCCAATATAGAGGAGGAGAGGGCTATCTGTAAATGCCTGATCGGTGCATACTGCTTCTTTATTGAAGTCCAAGTTTCTTTAAACGGTTATATAAAGTAGCCCTTGTTACGCCAAGTTGTTTTGCGCATTCTAATTTATTCCCATTTAAAATTCGTAAAGCCCTTTCAATAACTTTTTTCTCATGCTCATCCATCTCTTCTTGTAAAGAAAGGATTGTATTATTGTTGCTGAGTAATAGGGAATGAGCCGTATGGTTGTCTAAAGTTTCAGTCGTATGAAATGGTAAATATTCTTGTTTTATAATTCCGTCTGTTGCGAATACCACAAGCCGTTCAACAACGTTTCTAAGTTCGCGAATATTGCCTGGCCAATTGTAATGAAGCAGTTCATGCATAATGCTTGAAGGTAAGTCACGAATTGGTCTGTTATAGTTGATTGAAAAATCGTTTAAGAAAGAATAGGTTAATTCAATAATATCCTCGCGTCTTTCGCGCAGCGGTGGAATCTGCAAGCTAACTACATTTAAGCGGTAATATAAATCTTCTCGGAAAGTTCCTTTTCTCATTTCTTCTTGTAAATCACGATTTGTAGCAGCGATAATACGGAAATCAATATTAATTTCTTTTTCACCACCAACTCGGTAATACTTTCGCTCTTGCAGTACACGTAACAGTTTTACTTGCATATCAAGTGGCATTTCACCTATTTCATCAAGAAATAAAGTACCGCCTTGCGCGAGTTCTATTTTACCTTTTTTTCCTTTACTATTTGCTCCAGAAAACGCCCCACGCTCGTAACCGAATAATTCACTTTCAAATAACGCTTCTGGAATTGCCCCGCAGTTAATCGAAATGAAAGGCGCCTTCGCTGCCTCACTTGCTTCATGAATTGCTTTCGCAAATACTTCTTTTCCAACTCCGCTTTCCCCAAGTATTAAAACAGTTGATTTCACCGAACAAACTTTTCTAGCTAATTGTATCGTTCTTTGTATAACAGGACTTTTCCCATTCATCGCAAGGAATGGATCGGATTCATCTTTATACTTTGCCACTTCTTGTTCTAAACGGTGCATTTCATGTGACATATTAAATAGTTTTTCATTTAAAGCGACTTGATTTGTAACATCTGTTTCTGAAACGACTGCTCCTATAATTTCATCATTACAATAAACTGGATTTGAATTAATTAATACAAATAAATCGGGACGAGGCTGATGGAACTGAGCGACTATGCTTTTTCCATCATGTAAAGATTGTAAAATTTCCAAGTCTTTATAATCAAAAAAACGAGTAATCGGTTGCCCAATAATCTCATTATGGTTGACTGAAAATATTTTTTCAGCACCATCTGTCCAAGTTCGAACACATTCTTTACTATCAATTACTGTAACAGAAGAGTCAGTTGTTTGTATTACAGTGTCATAAAATGACTGTAGTTCATTGTAGGACTTATAAAGAAATGGAATCATTTGCTGAGAAGTTATACAGCATATCGGCTCATCGTTTTCGTTAAGGATGATAACAGCTAATTCATAAGAAAAAGCGTCAATTAATGCAGTGAATGAGTCATCTACATAAATAATTGCGCAATTATATTCTTCTGTAGTAGAAGGGAGGTAATAAAACCTTTCGTTTATTTTCTTAATGCGATCAAGGCTACATGTATGATTGATTAAAACGCTTTCCAAAAATTCTTGTATAGTCGGAAATGAAAATTCCATAATGTCCTCCTGTTATGTATAAAAATTTTGACAGTGATAAAAAAATAATACACCTATTTACTATAAGTTTAAAATATTTTTACAAATAAAAATATTATTTATAAAAATTGTATATGTACAGAATTGGCACGTCAATTGCATAAAAGAAAGTGAGAGGCTAGGAAAGGAGGAGTATATTATGAGGCACTGCGACGTTTTAATTATAGGTGGTGGAATAATAGGGTGTTCTATCGCTTATTACACTTCAAAATACGGAAGAGACGTAACAATCATTGAAAAAGGGGAATTTGTCAGCGGGACGTCTTCACGGTGTGATGGGAATATTTTGGCCATTGATAAAGACCCGGGATTTGATAGTCAAATGTCTTTAGTAAGTCAAAAATTAGTAACTGATTTAAGTGAAGAATTAGAGCATTCATTTGAATATAGAGCACCAGGAAGTATTCTCGTATGTGAGTCAGACGAAGAGATGGAAGCTGCGCAGCAATGGGTAAATCGACAAAAAGAAGCTGGATTACCGTTTCGAATGCTTGATAGGCAAGATATAAGAGAAGAGTCGCCTTTTTTTGCTGATGATTTATTAGGCGGTTTAGAATGTGCGACGGATTCAACTGTGAATCCATATCTCCTTGCTTTCTCGCTTCTGTCAGAGGCACAAAAGTTTGGCGCAAAAGCCTTTAAGCAGACGGAAGTAAAGAGTATGGAAATAGAGACGGATGGTTCATTTGTTGTAGAAACTACGAATGGAACTTTTACAGCACAACAAGTTGTAAATGCAGCCGGTGTGTGGGCTCCTAAGATTGGTCAGATGTTAAATATAAATATACCAATTGAACCGAGAAAAGGGCATATTATTGTAGCTTCAAGGCAACAACACGTAGGATGCCGTAAAGTAATGGAATTCGGTTATTTAATTTCTAAATTTGGCGGAAAACGAAAAGTGGATGCTTTAACTGAAAAATACGGGGTTGCGCTCGTATTTGAGCCTACTGAAAGTCAAAATTTCTTAATTGGTAGTAGTCGTGAATTTGTAGGATTTCATACGAGGATAAATAATGAAGTCATTAAATGTATCGCAAATAGAGCAATTCGCTTTTATCCGAAAATGGCAGATATGATGGTAATTCGTTCTTACGCTGGTTTACGTCCGTGGACAGAAGATCATTTACCGATTATTTCACGAGTGGAACATATTCCGAATTATTTCATTGCCGCTGGACATGAAGGTGATGGGATTAGTCTTGCAGCAGTTACTGGAAAAGTAATTGAAGAGTTATTAAATGAAAAAGAGACAATTATTCCTATTGAACCACTTCGTTTGAGTCGTTTTACAGAAAGGGTGTTAAACGGATGAGGTCACAAAGAGTCTTTACGACGATTGATACACACACAGGTGGGAATCCAACGAGGACATTAATTAGTGGACTTCCAAAGTTGATTGGAGAGACGATGGCAGAGAAGATGTTACATATGAAAAAGGAGTATGATTGGATTCGAAAATTGTTAATGAATGAACCGCGTGGTCATGATGTAATGTCAGGAGCATTATTAACAGACCCATGTCATCCTGAGGCTGATATAGGTGTTATATACATAGAGACAGGTGGATATTTACCGATGTGTGGTCACGATACAATCGGTGTATGTACAGCGTTAGTTGAATCAGGTTTAATTCCGGTAGTTGAACCGATTACTTCTTTAAAACTAGATACACCGGCTGGCTTAGTTGAAGTAGATATTGCTGTTCAAGATGGAAAAGCAAAAGAAGTATCTTTCTGTAACATACCAGCTTTTTTATTGAAAAATATTACTGTACAAGTGAAAGACATTGGGACTATAGAGGCTGATATTGCGTATGGAGGGAATTTTTATGCCATTATTGATGCGAAATCAGTAGATCTAGAATTAGTACCAGAAAATGCATCTACAATCATCGATAAGGCGATTCATATAAGAAACACAATTAATGAGAAGTTTGAAATCACTCATCCAGAGTATTCGTTTATAAGAGGATTAACACATGTTGAATTTTATACAGATCCTACTCATGAATGTGCGCATGTGAAAAATACAGTTGTTGTACCACCAGGCGGAATAGATCGATCTCCATGCGGTACAGGAACATCTGCGAAGCTAGCTGTATTATACGCTCAGAAAGAAATCGAAATTGGTGAAGAGTTCATTCATGAGAGTATCGTTGGTTCTTTATTTAAAGGATATGTCATGAATACGACACATGTTGAAAATATTGAAGCTGTCATAACGAAAATTACGGGATCAGCTTGGCTTATGGGTATGCATAGATTTTTTTACAATGAAATGGATCCACTTAAAGAAGGATTTTTGCTAATTCCGCCGATGGAACATGAAACGGAGGATATAAAATGAACATTCAAAAAATGTATACAGCAGTAGACGTACATGTAAATGGCGAGGCATTTCGTGTAATGAAAGACGTACCATGCAAATACTACTACAGTTTGGAGCAATTAAATGAACAATTTTCAGGTGAATTAGCAGAAGAGATGAAGCTTTTATTAAATGAACCACGTGGTTTTATCGGTTTGAATGGGTGTATTGTCGTTCCATCTATCCATAATGAAGTGGATGCAGCTGTATTATTTTTTAATCATAAAGGTTCGATTCCGCTTCATTATGGAGGCATTGTTGCAGTAATAACGATGTTACTCGAAAGTGGTTATTTAAAAAAGAGAGAGTCCAATCAATATAAAATTGAAACGTTATCTGGAATATTTTTAGTTCATGCGTATGTAGAGAATGATGAAGTTATATCGGTTTCGTTTGAAAGCAAACTATGCTATATGATTGAGGAAAATTTACAGGTTGGTAATGTAAGTTATTCTCTCATACAAGCAGATAAAGTATATGCAGTTGTAGAGAAAGGTGCGTATTCGCCAGAAATTCGCATGGAAAACATTTCTGAATTGAAAAGATGGGGAGAAGCTACACTACAGACTATACAAAAACAGTCGCTAATAAAAAGGCTTATTTTAGTAGATCCTTCGCAAAAAGAAAAGAACCATATAAAGTCGATTACATTTCATGAAGATAACTTTATCGTACGTTCGCCAGGTTTTGTTTCTACTATTGTTTCCTATGTTCATGCGTTATTTAAAAATGATTATATGGCGGATAAACCTTTTAAAAATGAAAGTATATTTAATAGTTTTATAACTGTGGAGAAAGTGAAGAAGGAGGAACTAGGATACATTTTCCGTTTTGAAAGTAGAGGGTTTATTACAGGGATGCAGACATTTCTATTAGACCCTACGGATCCGTTTCCGGCAGGTTTCTTATTAAAATAAAATGTGATAGGGAGAGATAAATATGCAAAAAATTAAAGGGGCATTTCCAGTATTAATAACACCGATGGATGAATTTCAGGAAATTAATTGGGATGGGGTAAAGCAAAATGTAAATTACTTTATCGAACAAAACGTTGCAGGTATCATCATTAATGGAAGTACAGGAGAATTTGTAAGTTTATCAAAAGAAGAACGATTTAAAATGGTAGCAACCGTGTTGAAAGAAATTGATGGCCGTATTCCAGTTATTGTTGGAACTGCAGCAGAGACGACGAAAGAAACAATTGAATATACGAAACATGCAGAAGCGCACGGAGCGGATTGTGTATTAATTATAAACTCTTACTATTGTAAACCGAAGGAAGAGGAGATTTATTTTCATTTTAAAGAAATCTCAAACTCTGTAAATATACCAATTATGTTATACAATAATCCATTTACTTCTGGTGTTGATATGAGTACAGAGCTAATGCTCCGTATTGGAAAAGAGTGTGGAAATGTTACACATATTAAAGAATCTAGCGGAGATATTCGAAAAGCGAGAGATTTAGTAAGACAAAGTGAAGGGGCTTTCCAAGTCTTCTGTGGTTCTGAAGATTTAGTTATGGAATCATATTTAGTTGGTGCCTCGGGATGGGTTTCAGTAGCAGGAAATATTGTTCCCGGTCTCGTTACAAAAATGTATGAGCATTTTCAAAATGGTGAATTAGAAAAGGCGTGGGAAATAAACGATGCTATTTTACCACTTTGCGAGTTTCTTGAAGGATCAGGGAAATATGTTCAAATCGTTAAACGTTCTATGGAATTACATGGGCAAGCGGGAGGACCTTCTCGCTATCCAAGACTAGGGTTAACTGTAGAAGAAGATCAAAAGCTTCAAACGATTTTATCAAATATTGCAGCTCATGCAGCTGTTTAAATAAGGAGGAGAACATAATGTTAAAGACAAATATTGAGCTGAAACCAAAAGTGGAAGCGTTTTTAAATGAAGAAATTAAAATGTTTATTAATGGCGAATTTGTTTCTGCTATTGGCGGAAAGACGTTTGAAACGTACAATCCAGCAACAGAAGAGGTTCTAGCAGTCGTATGTGAAGCGCAAGAAGAGGATATTGATGCTGCAGTAAAAGCGGCAAGATCTGCATTTGAATCTGGCCCGTGGGCAGAAATGACTACTGCTGAAAGAGCGCATCTTATTTATAAATTAGCAGATTTAATTGAAGAACATAGAGAAGAATTAGCGCAACTAGAAGCTTTAGATAATGGAAAGCCATATCAAGTAGCACTTGATGATGATATTTCAGGGACTGTAGAAAATTATCGTTATTACGCAGGATGGGCTACAAAAATTATTGGGCAAACAATCCCGATTTCAAAAGATTACTTGAATTATACGAGACATGAACCTGTTGGTGTTGTAGGACAAATTATTCCGTGGAATTTTCCGCTTGTTATGTCTTCTTGGAAAATGGGAGCTGCACTGGCGACAGGTTGTACGATTGTATTAAAGCCAGCAGAGCAAACGCCTTTATCTTTACTATATACAGCGAAACTCTTTAAAGAGGCTGGATTTCCAAACGGCGTTGTAAACTTTGTATCAGGCTTTGGTCCTGAAGCAGGGGCTGCAATTGTAAATCATCATGACATTGATAAAGTTGCTTTTACAGGATCTACTGTTACAGGAAAGTATATTATGCGTCAATCTGCAGAAATGATTAAGCATGTAACGTTAGAGCTTGGCGGAAAATCACCAAATATCATTTTAGAAGATGCGGACTTGGAAGAAGCGATAAATGGTGCATTCCAAGGTATTATGTATAATCACGGTCAAAATTGTAGCGCAGGATCACGTGTATTTGTTCATCGTAAACATTATGAAACTGTAGTAGATGCACTTGTGAAAATGGCGAACAACGTAAAACTTGGAGCAGGTATGGAGAAAGGAACGGAAATGGGTCCACTCGTATCTAAGAAACAACAAGAGCGTGTGTTAAATTATATTGAGCAAGGGAAGAAAGAAGGTGCTACAGTTGCGGCTGGTGGCGAACGTGCGCTTGAAAAAGGTTATTTCGTTAAGCCAACTATATTCACAGATGTTACAGACAATATGACAATCGTTAAGGAAGAAATATTTGGACCAGTTGTTGTCGTACTTCCATTTGATTCGACAGAAGAAGTAATTGAACGAGCGAACAACTCATCCTATGGCCTTGCTGCGGGTGTATGGACGCAAAATATCAAAACGGGTCATCAAGTAGCAAATAAATTAAAAGCAGGAACAGTGTGGATTAATGATTATAACTTAGAAAATGCAGCTACACCATTTGGTGGATATAAACAATCTGGTATTGGCCGCGAATTAGGTTCATATGCGCTTGATAATTATACAGAAGTGAAAAGTGTTTGGGTAAATATAAAGTAATAGGGCGTTTTACTGATAAAAATTGAGGGATGAAATAATGAAAGATGCGGACAACTAGAAAGTTTGATAATAGTTGTCCGTTTTTTTATATACAAAATTGCTTTTCCAAAGAATGATAAGGGGGATTTGGATGGAGAATTTAGTAGAATGGTTAGTAGGGCAAGTGTGGAGTATCGGTTTAGTTGTTTTTGCATTAGGGGCAGGCGTATATTTCACGATTGCAACACGCTTTTTGCAAATCCGTTATTTTAAAGAGATGATTAAACTATTATTTGAAG
Source organism: Bacillus sp. RB3 (assembly GCF_030164735.1). Classification (NCBI taxonomy): domain Bacteria; kingdom Bacillati; phylum Bacillota; class Bacilli; order Caryophanales; family Bacillaceae; genus Bacillus; species Bacillus sp. RB3. Next base: position 356,469 of record NZ_JASNGE010000002.1, on the reverse strand, counting down.
GAAAGAGTTCAGAGACGGGAATATCATCTTTTCAGGCATTTTGTTTAGCCTTATCAGGAAGAGTTGGAATTGGTAATATTGCAGGGGTAGCGACAGCAATTGCTTTCGGCGGTCCTGGAGCTGTATTTTGGATGTGGGTAATGGCTTTGTTAGGGGCAGCGAGCGCGTTTGTAGAATCAACATTATCTCAAGTATACAAAAGTAAAGTAGGGAATGAATATCGCGGCGGTACTCCATATTTCATTGAGAAAGGTTTGAAAATGAAATGGTTTGCAGTCATTGTAGCAGTAGTTGTAACACTTTCATATGGCGTGTTATTACCAGGTATTCAATCTAGTAGTATCGCAGTTGGATTTGAAAACTCTAATGGTATTAGCAAATATATAACTGGTATATTTTTAGTCATGTTACTAGCAGCAATTATTTTTGGTGGTGTAAAGAGAATTGCTGGCGTTTCTCAAATGCTTGTTCCATTTATGGCAATTGGTTATGTAATTGTTACATGTATCATATTAATTGCGAATGTAACGGAGATTCCAAGTATGTTTGCTTTAATTTTCTCTAGCGCATTTGGTGTAAATGAAATGTTTGGTGGAATTGTTGGTGCAGCTATTGCATGGGGCGTAAAACGCGCTGTATTTTCAAACGTTGCTGGTGTCGGAGAAGCGACGTATAGTTCGGCGGCTGCTGAAGTATCGCATCCCGCAAAACAAGGATTAGTTCAAGCGTTTTCCGTATATATCGATACAATTGTCGTATGTACAGCGACAGCTCTTATGATTTTAATAACAGGTATGTATAATGTTATACCTGAAGGGAAAACCGCCATTGTACAAAACATAGGAAATGTGGAAGCTGGTCCAATTTATACACAACAAGCAGTTGAAACTGTGATAACAGGGTTTGGTCCAATATTTATTTCAATTGCGATTTTCTTTTTTGCATTTACAACGTTACTCGCTTATTACTATATCGCTGAAACGACACTTACTTATTTAGATCGTCAACTGAAGTATGGCTGGTTAAAACCAGTTTTAAAATTTGGATTTTTAATTATGGTTTACATCGGTAGCGTTGAATCAGCGTCGCTTTTATGGAATCTTGGAGATTTAGGAATCGGTAGTATGGCATGGTTAAACTTAATCGCAATCTTACTTTTAAGTAAAACCGCATTAAAAGTGTTAAAAGATTATGAAACGCAGAAAAAAGAAGGGAAAGATCCAGTATTTAATCCTAAAAATGTGGGGATTGAAGGATTAACATTTTGGGAAGAAAGAAGTAAAGAGGTTGAAAGAAAAAGTTCTAGAGAAAAAGTTATTGTAGATGATAATTTAAAATTATAACTTAAATTAACTAAAAATTCTTAATTTAAAAGAAGGTATATTGCCTCCATTTCATCACATACTACAATAAGTATGGATAATATGACTGGAGGGAATAAGATGGAACATGAGCAACATAGTTCGATAAATGATATTCTACATCATTATAAAGAAGGTATAGGTAGTTTTACAAATCAAATTCCTGAAATCGCTGAGACATATAATGCGTTCACGCAAGCTTGTTTTCAAGAGGGTTCTTTAACAAAAAGAGAAAAACAACTTATTGCATTAGGAATTAGTTTAGCAACGCAAGATGAGTATTGTACAATTTATCATACAAAAGGTTGTCTTGATCAAGGATGTTCGGATAAAGAGATTCTAGAAGCATGTGGTGTTTCAGCAGCATTTGCTGGCGGAGCTGCGATGAGTCAAGCGGTAACTTTAGTGCAAGAGTGTTTAACAGAATTGAAAAATCAAAAGCATTGAATAAAAAAACGTTTTAAACTTTATGTTTAAAACGTTTTTTATGTGAAATTAAATTTGAGTATAAAAATTATCTAGGATGGGTTCAATTTATGGTTATACAATAATGGGAGAATTTTAAATTTAGTAGGAATGAGAAATAACAACTATTTATTTAATTTTAAGGTTTTGTAAAAAGCTTCAATTGCTTCATATAATCAATGGCTTTTGTTTTATTTTTCTGTTTAGAAACATAATGTGCCTCATTAAAATCTCTATAGTAACTGTTAACTACTTCTTCAGAAAGAGCACCGTCAGAGATAGCTCTTTTAACCGCGCAGTTTGGTTCGTTTGTATGTGAACAGTTAGAAAATTTACATCTCATAGAAATCTTTTTTATATCTTCATATCCAAATTCAAAATTCCCCTCAAGGTTTATCAAGTCAAATCCTATTTTACTAATAAGAAATCCCTCCATTTTTGAAAGAGTCTTTTAGAAACATAAATACAAATTTTATCGTTTTCAATTTGTATTTACTTTAATATTCTATATCTTCATAAATAGATTTTTCTACATCAGGAAGAACTGTGTATATACTCTTACCGATTAAAGCTTCTAATTCTTTCTTAATCGCATAAAACCCTTTCCAATGTAAAGATGTATGAGATGTTGTACCATGACGCAAACCAACAGAAATTAATCTTCTTTCCAGCGTAGTAAAGCCATCCGCATCAGCAAGAGCGTCACAAAGAGTAATTACTTTATTGTATAAGTCGTAGTTACAATGTTCATTTAATATTTCAACTAATCGGCTTCTCATATGGTCAGGAACGAGACTCCATTCTGCTGCGATATCTATATGTTCATTTTTGCATGGGAATGAGTGTGTCACACAAATAACAGCGTTTCCTGTATACCCTAAATCATTCATATACATATAACCATCATAGGAATGAATGACCGATTTGGTAAAACCTTTGTATCTTCCGATATCATGCAAAAGGGCAGCGTTATATGCTATGTCAGCATCTAGCTTGTACCCTTTTTTTATAAGTTCTATAATTATGTTTTCAGTTGCATGAGCAACATGTAGTGAATGTTCAAACCAAGGGCCCGGGTTTTGTTCATATGCCCATTCGAGTAATTCTTTTGCGTACGTTCTATCTAATATATATTTCATATCGTTATCCTTTCACAAAAAATCATATCTTAACTATAAATTCCTCTTATTATTTCATTATTCCTTCTTTAAAAATTGTTACAATGAAACAAAAGGGGGAAAAGTAATGCGAAATTTAGTAATTGAAGAAATTAAGAAACTAGAAAATGATATAGAAGAACTTTCGAAACTTTTGAAAATGGTTGTAAATGATGGGGCATCAATTGGTTTTTTGCCTCCACTGGAACAAAAAGATGCAACAAAGTATTGGCAAACAGTATTAGCGCCAGAAGTGATATTGTATGTGGCTAAAATAAACAACGAAGTAGCAGGGAGTATTCAATTACAATTAGTTACTAAGCCTAACGGAATTCATAGAGCTGAGATTTGCAAATTAATGACTCATCCAAACTTTAGACGAAACGGTATTGGACGATCGCTTATGCAAAAAGCAGAGGAACGAGCAAAGCAAGAAAACAGGTCTCTTTTAGTATTAGATACTAGAGAAGGAGATCCTTCCAATAAATTGTACAAATCACTAGACTACCAAGAAGTTGGAACAATACCAGGGTATGCAATTTCTCCGAATGGAAAGTTAGATGCTACGGTTCTTTATTATAAAAACATTTAAGTTATAATCAAACGGGGAGAGTGCTTAATTATTAGTAAGTGAATAATAAACGACTATTTTTAACACCGTCTATATTTTTCTGGCGGTGTTAAAATAGTTAATTATAATCTAATTAACGCACTAAATGAATTTGAGAAAGTTTTTAGAGGGTTCTTTTAGTAATGATTCTCGTCTTATAATAAATGTAGAGAAGATGACTAGCCGACTATAGTTATTTTCGCTTTATTATGGGAAGGGGATGAAAGAATGAAAAAGAATAGTTTACAAAAGATGAAGAAAGTTATTTTAAGTGGTGGCGTATTACTTACGGGATTATTAACATTTGGGTTTTCAGAAAAGACTTCAGCTCATGGATATGTAGAATCACCAGCGAGCCGATCTTATTTATGTAAGCAAGGTGTAAATGTAAATTGTGGACCAATTCAATATGAACCACAAAGTGTAGAAGGGATAGGTGGATTTCCACAACTAGGACCTTCTGATGGACAAATTGCAGGGGCTGGTCATTTTCCCGCTTTAGATGTTCAAACTGTAGATAGGTGGAAGAAAGTTACGTTAAATGGCGGGACGAATACATTCAAGTGGAAACTAACGGCTCCTCATAGTACGAAAGAGTGGAAATATTATATTACGAAAAAAGGTTGGAATCCAAATAAACCTTTGACGCGATCAGATTTAGATTTAGTGCCATTCTATGTAAAAAATGACGGTGGAGCTAGACCAGGGACAACAGTAACGCACGAAGCAAATGTACCAACTGACCGTAGTGGATACCATCTTATTTTAGCTGTTTGGGAAATTGCAGACACTGGAAATGCGTTTTATCAAGTTATAGATGTAAACCTTTTGAATAATGGCTTATCCTCAAATTTTGCTTTTAACAATGTAGTGCAAGCTCCTACACTATTTTAATTGAAACATACATTTCGATCATCTAATTCATTTTAGATGATTTTTTTTATGAAAATGATGAAAAATATAGAAGAAAGTGCAATTATTTATAAAAAAATATGCTTTAAATATTGTCATATTTGCTTCTTTAAGATATCCTTTTCATGAAGAGGTGGAAAACATGGAAAAAGTACTAGTTTTCGGGCATAAAAACCCAGATACAGATGCAATTTGTTCTGCAATTGCTTATGCAGAATTGAAAAAAGAATTAGGAATGAATGCTGAGCCTGTACGTTTAGGCGAAATCAGCGGTGAAACTCAATTTGCGTTAGACTATTTTAAAGTAGAAGGACCGCGTTTTGTTGAGACAGTAGCAAGCGAAGTGGACAACGTTATTTTAGTTGACCATAACGAGCGTCAACAAAGTGCTAACGATATCGAATCAGTTCGTGTGTTAGAAGTTATTGACCATCACCGTATTGCTAACTTTGAAACAAGCGATCCTATATACTATCGTTGTGAGCCAGTTGGCTGTACAGCTACAATCTTAAACAAAATGTACAAAGAAAATGGCGTAACAATTCGTAAAGAAGTTGCAGGTTTAATGTTATCTGCAATCATTTCAGATTCTTTACTATTCAAATCTCCAACTTGCACAGAACAAGATGTAGCAGCTGCTCGTGAATTAGCGGAAATCGCTGGTGTAGATGCAGATAACTACGGCTTAGAAATGTTAAAAGCTGGTGCTGACTTAAGCGGAAAAACAATGGAGCAATTAATCTCTCTTGATGCTAAAGAATTCCAAATGGGTAATGCGAAAGTTGAAATCGCACAAGTAAACGCTGTTGATACAAACGACGTTCTTGTACACCAAGCGGAACTTGAAAAAGTAATTTCTGCAGTAGTAGAAGAAAAAGGTTTAGACCTATTCTTATTCGTTGTAACTGATATCTTAACTAACGATTCTGTCGGTCTTGCGATCGGTAAAGCAGCAAACGTTGTTGAGAAAGCATACAACGTATCACTAGAAAACAATACAGCTACTTTAAAAGGTGTTGTATCTCGTAAAAAACAAATCGTACCAGTATTAACAGAAGCATTCCAAGCTTAATCGTATTGCGTACAGATGAACAGTAAGGACAAGTAGTCAGATTGGCTATTTGTCCTTTTTTATTTATAATAAGCAGAAATTTTTAACTTTTAAACAGTCGCATTGTGTATGCTTAATGATATGGAAGTATTGAAAAGTAAATTACAGGGGCTTTTTGAAAAAATATTGCATCTGTTTCAAAATTAGAGAGCTGGATTTCGGAGGAACTGCGTTTAAACGCTGAAATACAGATGTTGCGTTTAACTTTTTAGAAGAAAGGATATAAAGTTTTGATTAACGAATTAAAATAAGGATAGCGTTAGCTATCCTTATAATCGTTTATTCGTAAGATTTTTTCTTGTTTATATAAAATGTGATTATCGTAGTAATGAAGAAAATAGGTATCGCATACACTTGCCCAACAAATAACTTCCAGCCGACATAATTATAGCCTTCAGATGCTGGGATGATAACGGAAATAACGCAAACGATAAAATAGACTAATAGTGCAGGAATAATATTTTTCATTTTTATGAACCTCCTTTATTGTTTTATTAATACATACTTACATTATAATTTAGTTTCATTATTTTGAAGAAAAAATGAAAAATTTTTTATGGTATTATAATATTTGCAATGAGAGTAATCTATAGTACGCATATGGTAAAATGTGTAATTTTAACTTTCAGAATTATTATATAGTATCTCGAGAAAAAAATGTACAAAATAACGAATTTTATTTACCAAAGTAAAGGGAGTAGAAATATATATGAAAAGGCTATGTATAATTCCATGCGGAAAAAAGAAAATTTGGGATAAACATTCAGACTACGGACCGATGGAAGCAAAAGATGTATATATTAGTCCGTTCGGAAAAGCATGTCAGGCGTACGCAACTATGTTTTTCGAAAACTGGGTTATATTATCAGCGAAACATGGATTTTTAAGACCAAGTGATATTGTATTAGAAAACTATGATCTTGCATTTGATTCAAAAAGCGATGAGGTAATAAGTATAGAGCAATTACAAAAACAGATGGTAGATAAAAGTTTACTACAGTTTGACGAAATCGTCTTACTAGCAGGGAAGAAGCATAAAAAAGTAGTGACAAAGTTATATCCAGAAGAAATGATTACATATCCGCTAGAGGGGTGTAAAGGAATTGGGTATATGTTGCAGAGGTTGAAAGAAGCTGTGAAGGAAAGGGAGGAAATATAGGTGTAGTTTCAGTGATTTTAAACTCTATTTATTTAGGGAGCTGAAAAGTAAAATAGAGTTTTTAGGCATTGCCGAAAGGGTGATGCTTTTTTGTTCGTGTCGTCATTCATGTAAAAGTAATTTAGAGAATAAATCATTCGATTTATGAAGCGATAGCTTTTTTATATCGAAAACAAATTGCATCACTTTTAGAAAATATAGGACGTATGGGCACAGTTAAGATTGTAAGTGGGAATAGCAATAAGACAAGTTTTGAATAAGATATTAAGAAAGGAGATGTTGATGAATAATGGCTAGATATAGTTTGCACGGAGGACACAATAGTATTGTTCAAGGTGCTAATTTCGGGAATCGGAAAGAACACGTTCTAGATAGGCAAGTTAAAGATGCCGTGGCGGCTAAGTTAAGAGCCCTAGGACACACGGTTTATGACGATACGGACGAGGTAGGGGCAACTCAATCACAAAATTTAAATAATATCATTCGGAATAGCAATTCCCATGCTGTGGATTTAGTTATTTCTTTTCATCTTAATGCAAGTGATGGAAATGGACAGGGTGTTGAGGTTTTATATTATGATCAGAAAGATTTGGCGGCTAAAATTTCAGCTCAACTAGCAAAAGATATTGGATGGCGTGATCGAGGTGCGAAAGAACGTACAGATTTAGCGGTATTAAATGGAACGAAGGCACCGGCTATTCTTATTGAATTAGGGTTTATTGATAATGAATCCGACATGGCAAAATGGAATGTTGATAAAATCGCTAATTCTATTGTATTTGCTCTTACAGGACAAACTGGAGGAGGTGCAGCGGATTTGCTCAAAGTAAAAACTGGTGGTGTAGCATTTAGTAATTTACAAGATTTGGCTCAAGCTATGGTTGATGCGGGTATTGATGGACAAATTGTCGTTCAAAAAGATGGCATTGGTTATGCTATAACGAATGGCTATCCGTCCGGGAATATCGATAAATTTACAGCTTGGTTAGATGCACGTAAATGGTACTATGAGTACGTCAGATAAAACGAAAATTGGTTTGATTAAAAACTAAAAATTGTCTTATTTTTAGTTAACAAGTATATTAAGTAACTATAAAAATATGGACAATTTATATGTAAATTAGTACACAAAACCACCTGTCAGAAAGGTGGTTTTATTTATCAAGCTATTTGCGGGAAGTAAAATTCTTACCTCAAAATTCGGATGAAGCTAAGAAATTAGGTGGGAATTACACTGCTCGTAGCCTCCTACTAATTATCGTTTCACTTTATATAGTTTAGAGTTTTGTAAATCTTTACTTATTAAACCCGTAATAATATTTTGTTTTCTCAATACATAAGCCGAATTTTAAATTATTACCCAATAATATAATACCTCTCATACTATTTATTAGTTGATAATAACAAAAAAACAAGCTTTGAATATAATAATGAAAAAGGAGATGTTAAATAATGGGTTATATTGTAGATATTTCGAAATGGAATGGCGACATTAACTGGGATATCGCAGCACCACAATTAGATTTCGTAATTGCACGTGTGCAAGATGGTTCAAACTATGTAGATCCTTTATATAAAAATTATGTACAAGCAATGAAAGCAAGGAATATTCCGTTTGGTAATTATGCGTTCTGTCGTTTCGTTTCAGTAGAGGATGCACGGATAGAAGCAAGAGACTTTTGGAACCGTGGTGATAAAAATGCAACAGTTTGGGTAGCTGACGTAGAAGTAAGAACAATGAACGATATGAGAGCGGGTGCACAAGCTTTTATTGATGAATTACGCAGATTAGGAGCTAAGAAAGTCGGTTTATATATTGCTCATCATATGTATGCTCCATTTGGAATGGAAAATGTCAATTGTGATTTTGTATGGATTCCTCGTTATGGTGGTAACAAACTGGCGTATCCATGTGATATTTGGCAATACACAGAGACAGGCAATGTGGCTGGTATCGGCAAGTGTGATTTAAATAAGCTAATTGGAAATAAGCCGTTAGCTTGGTTTACAAATCAAATTGTTGAGCCGATAAAAAAACAAGAAGGGGTTGGAATTATAGTGAATAAATATAGCAAAGTAGTTACTTATGAATTTGGTGTAAATTTAATTTCTGACATGATTCAAATGATGGATAAGCTTGGATATACTTCTAAAATAATATCTCGTGGAGATAACCAAGGGCTTGTGTATTTCGAAACAGATTATCGTCAAGGGAACGAACTGGACAAAGCAACTGCTTGGTTAGATATGAAAGGAATTAAATATTTTTATACAAAAGAGTAGTTTGCAAAAATAAGAGCCGTCATGTGACGGTTTTTATTTTTATTTAATCTTTTAACTCTACTTATAATATGGAGAAAATAGACTAATAAACAAGCCTTTGTATACTTTCAAACATAGAATATGATGAATTCTATCAAGGAGGAAGCATATTTATGAGAAATACTTGTCATTGTGGACATTTTCAAGATTGTAATAAATTTTGGGATGATTTAATGTTTGGGAGATGTAGATGTAAGCGCAATGATTTTCACGAGTGTTGTTGCAAAGAGAAACCGAAGTGTGAGTGTGAAAAATGTCATTGTAAAACAAAAGCGAAATGCCATTGTAGGCATGAAGAGGAAGGGTATTAATAATAAAAAAGAGTACGATGCGTACTCTTTTTTTGGGTGATTATATTCCATCTTGAACAGATTTCTTTACAATTACCCATGTGTCTTTCTTTTTAACCGTTATAGCTACATTAGTTCCATTAGATTCCTTATAAAAGATATATCCATTGTTTGAGTTTACATATGTAACTGGTTCACCTATGCAATCTCGCGAACAGGATTTGTTGACTAGTTCAATTAAGGATAGTTCACTTGGATCGGTTTTACTGGCTTCTATAACAGCATCAAGGCTTGTTTTTCGATAACCTTGCAAGTTTATATGAAAAAGCTGCTCTATTTCTCCTGTAATGCTAGTGTTCATTACTTCTACTGAATTCTTTTTTTCTTGAAGAAAGCCGTTTTCATAAAGTAATTTTGTATAGCCAATCCATGCTATTAACACTAGCATGAAAAACATACCCGTCATTTTAAGTATTCGAAGTCGTTTGCTTATAATTGTTTCTGAGTATTTCATTCACTCTAATCCTCCAATGTTTTTAATTTAAAATATGCTTGGATACATACTTTTAGAAGAGGATGAAAGTTAATGAGTTTTTAATAAAAAAGAAAACATCCAGGGTTAGATGCTTTCTTTTTTTGGTATTTTTGGCTATCTGTTAGTTACTTGTTTCATAAGTGGTCTTATTTCTTTAACTGGTGGTTTCTTATCATAGGCATCAACGTAAGAAAAGTAATAGTTTAAGTTTCTTAGAAGACCTTTTCCTATTTTTGCACTTAAGAAAGGAAAGACTTGTCCGGTATAATCATCGAGAGATTTACAGTAATATTTTTCATCTAAATATATACTGTATTTACATGTTAGTTCTACTAAAGGATTCCCTTCATCATCAAATACTTCTTTAGAATCAATAATATCTATTAGTGCAAATTTTTCATTTAAGTAAACTTTCTTTTTTTTCTCGTGTTTATTTGTAAGTATAAAAACGAGACCAATCGCGTTAATCAAACTATTTCCTCCTATAAAAAACGGATATTAATAAAATATATCGATATAAGCTAAATGTAAAGAGGAGAGGTGAAATATCATGGAGAGAAAACTAAATAAGCCGATTGGTGAGAGCTGATAATCAGTGGGGGATGAACAAACCCCTCACTGATTAAAGTTTCACTTTATTGAAATACTTGCGGGAATTGTTTTACGATTGCGTTTGTTATCATGTCAGCCATTTCTAATCCTTCTTTTTCAATTTTATCGTAAAGTTTTACTCCTGCTTCATAATCTTTATTTAGGAAGGCAAGTGCTTCTGCTTTCGTTAGTGCTAAATGTTCATAAAACATTTTTCTAAATTCTTCTTTATCTATATATGGGTTGATTCTGTTAAGGAATTCAATAATTGCGTCACCATTAGCGTACCATTTTTTCTCTATAGCGGCCGCTGCATTTTGATTACCAGCTTTTGCGGCTTTAACAAGATCCGCTGCAATTACTAAGTGATCTTTAATTAATGCACTATATTTTTTCACTGCATCCTCACCGTAAAATGGTTCAAGTGATAGTCCCATATGTGTTGCGTTTTGTAGAAGTCGTCCAACAGTAACATTAACATCTGGTAAATTAAATACTATACTTATAATAGCCAATCTCGTCCAAGCGACGTGTTGTTCCCATAAAGAACGCATATACCCTTTTAAAAAATTCTCATTTTTACTAATTCGGTAGTTCCGTACGGATAAATCATAGTTTACATAAGGGTTATGGTAGGGGGAGTAATACGATTGCCAATAAGAATACATAAATAGTAACACTCCTTTGAACATGTATAACTCAAAGTATGATGAAGATTTATTTTTAGTTACGTGTCCTAGATTATTTTTAGGGAATTTGAAATGGAGAAATTCAATGAATGGTGTTGTGGTATATATGAATAAATTGAATATAAAGTAAAAGAGGGTCTGTAAGGGAAGTTGCAGACCCTCAAAAGGGTATTGCCGAGATGTCGGACTCGACTACGTAATGTTATCATAAAATTCTTTTAAAAAAACCTGGTAAATGTGTCCAAATGAAATTGGGACCTTCATACAGTCAAAGGGACCTGCTTCCCGCGGCAGGCCCCAATAACTAGATAATGTCGATGAGCAAAAAACTCATCTGGAGTACTTTTATAGTAACAAGTAAAATGTGTTTTGTGTATTGAGAAAGAAGAATTGCATAATTATATGTGAACAATTTAAATCCCAACAATTTATGATTATCATTAATTGTTGGGATCTAAATATGGTTATAAAATGGAGAAAAGACTTGGAAGTGAGATCGAGGTACACAGAAGTATGTAATCATGAAAGAGACCTGCTAATATAAGCAGGTCAACTTAAGGGGTTTATCCAACAGATTATTATATATGGTAACAACTGAATTGTAGTAAGTCTATACATTTAATATTGAGAAAAATTCTGTGAATGATATATTTTTTGCACATATATTAACGTCTAAAAAGTTGAGAAAGAAAATTAAAAAGCTTTTTATAAGAGAATAATGGCTGGTACTTATAGTATGATTCATATTTCCACGCATCATTATTAGAGAATTGGAGTTTTTGTGTTTTCGTTTTTGCCTTGATGGAACTCATATTACGATGTTTCATATAGTAACCTCCTGAATTTATATGTATACGATTAGTAGTATTCAAGAAAGGGAAATAAAATGAACATTTAAATTGAAACTCTTTCTTCTTGTGTACTGGATTTACGTTATAAATGTTGTAAAACATATAAAATAATGATGCTAATTCATATTAAATAAGTGAAGAAACATAGAATAATGAAAAAACAATAAGCATCTAATCATCCCTTTCAAGTCGCATAAGTGATTGATATAATAGAAGTAGATGAAAGATAAAGAAAAGCGGGTGACTCTTTTTTGTTTACTAAAGCACAAGAACTTTTAGCGTCCTACTTTGGTTATTCTTCGTTTCGAAGAGGACAAGATGAAACAATTAAAAATGTACTAGATGGGAAAGATACGGTTTGTATTATGCCAACGGGTGGCGGTAAGTCGATTTGTTATCAAATTCCGGCATTAGTATTTGAAGGAACGACGTTGGTTATATCGCCTCTAATATCACTTATGAAGGATCAAGTAGATACATTGGTACAGAATGGCATTTCAGCTACATATATTAATAGTTCTATATCTATTGCAGAAGCAAATCAGCGAATTCAATTAGCGAAACAAGGACATTACAAGTTACTTTATGTGGCGCCTGAGCGTCTTGATTCGATGGAGTTTGTTGATCAACTTATTGATATGAAAATCCCTATGATTGCGATTGATGAAGCACACTGTATTTCACAGTGGGGACATGATTTCCGTCCAAGTTATTTACATATACATCGCATATTAGATTATCTTCCAGAAAAGCCGCTCGTATTAGCATTAACAGCAACAGCAACACCGCAAGTACGTGATGATATTTGTAACACACTTGAAATTAATCAAGAAAATACAATTATGACAACGTTTGAGCGTGAGAACTTATCGTTTTCTGTCATTAAAGGGCAAGATCGAAATGCATATTTGGCGGATTATATTCGTCAAAATCAAAAGGAATCCGGGATTATATATGCAGCTACTAGAAAAGTAGTCGATCAGTTATATGAAGATTTGATGAAGGCAGGTGTTTCTGTATCAAAATATCATGCTGGTATGAGTGATAGTGATCGAAATGAGCAACAAGAACTCTTTTTACGAGATGAAGTAAGTGTAATGGTAGCAACATCTGCATTCGGGATGGGTATTGATAAATCGAATATTCGTTACGTAATTCATTATCAGCTTCCAAAAAATATGGAAAGTTACTATCAAGAAGCAGGACGTGCTGGTCGTGACGGATTAGATAGTACATGTATATTGTTATATTCTTCTCAAGATGTACAAGTACAGCGTTTTTTAATTGATCAATCAACTGGAGAATCACGTTTTTCAAATGAACTTGAAAAATTGCAAAATATGACCGATTACTGTCATACAGAACAATGTTTACAATCATTCATTTTGCAATACTTTGGAGAAGAACCGAAAGAAGATTGTGGACGCTGTGGTAATTGTACAGACAATCGCGAGAGCATCGATGTGACAAGAGAATCACAAATGGTTTTATCATGCATGATTAGAACGAACCAACGCTTTGGAAAGCAAATGATAGCGCAAGTATTAACTGGGTCGAAGAATAAGAAAGTTATTGAATTTAATTTTCATACTTTACCAACGTATGGGCTTTTATCGAACCGTAGTGTAAAAGAGGTCAGTGAGTTTATTGAGTTTTTAATTTCAGACGAGTTAATTGCAGTTGAACATGGCACTTATCCGACGTTAAAAGTAACTGAAAAAGGGAAAGAAGTATTACTTGGTAAAGAGAATGTTTTACGAAAAGAACGAGTAGAGACAAGACAAATTGTTCAAGACCATCCTTTATTTGAAGTGCTTCGTGAAGTACGTAAAGAAATTGCACAAGGAGAAGGTGTACCTCCGTTCGTTATTTTCTCTGACCAAACATTAAAAGATATGTGTGTGAAAATGCCGCAAAATGATTCTGGATTGTTGACGGTAAAAGGTATCGGAGAACACAAACTTGTGAAATATGGCTCGCACTTCTTACAAGCAGTTCAGCATTTTATTGAGGAAAATCCAAATTATGCTGAAACGATTAAGACAGAAGTAGTTTCAGAGCGTAAAAAGTCAGGAAAAGCGTCCGCAAATTCTCATTTAGAAACATATGAAATGTATAAACAAGGTATTGATTTGAATGAGATTGCAAAAGAACGTAACTTATCAAGACAAACAATTGAAAACCATTTAATTCGCTGCTATGAGGATGGAATGGAAGTAGATTGGCAAAGCTTTGTTCCAGCAGAGTATGAATCTCTTATTGAAACTGCCGTTCAAAATGCAGAGGGTGGGCTGAAATCTATTAAAGAACAGCTTCCGAATGAAGTGAGTTACTTTATGATTCGTGCTTATTTACAAATAAGAAAGTAGAGACATATAAAGGGGATAAGAATTTATGTATCATGTGTTCGTTTATGGCACATTAAGAAGAGGACAAACGAATGCTCATTATATGCAAGGTGCAACATGCATCGCAGACAGAGCTTGGACATATGGAAAATTATTTGATACGAATGAAGGATATCCGGCCATGACTTATTCGATTGAAGAACAGGTGTATGGAGAAGTTTATGTAGTAAATGATGAGATATTGTGTAAGTTAGATGAACTAGAAGAATATACAGGTAATGCGGAGACTGATTTATATGATCGAATCACGCAAACAGTATATGTTGCTGATAGGGAAATTGAGGCATATGTGTATATCGCTCAGAATAAAAAGATGTTAAAGAAAGTGATAGACTCTGGTGACTGGCTTATGTATCAAAAAATATAATAAGGTAGTTTTAAAAATTGGAAAGCAGATAATGACGAATTCATTATCTGCTTTTTATTGTGTGAATAATTGTCGTTCTCTTTCTATTCTTATAGTTCTTAGTACGATTCCAATTCCGAGAAATAAAACAGTAGCAGCGACCCCGCTAGTAGGATTTAACCAAAAATCACTACTGTTTGTAAGAGTAATAATCCCTGTTATTGTAACTAAAACAGTAGAAACAGCATCCTCGATCGCATCCTCGATCGCATGCATGATAACACATGGCCAGACGGATTTTGTAAGTCTATATATTTCAACATACATAATTGACCAACAAACCATAAGGATACAGCCAGATAAAAGCATATTTAATCTTGAGATGGATTCAAAATATTAAAAATATTCATTCGAAGAGCCTCCTTTACTTTTATTTATCCTACTATTTGTGGGCAGTAAAACGCCCATTGATTAAAGTCTTTAATTTTTACAATATTTGTTAATAGATAAATTAAATAGGAGACAAATAGAAAGTAGTATCTTTTGTATGCATCACTATACTATATGTGTATTTGTGTGATTTAGATGTTGCATATTCTTTTTAAATTAGAAAGATGAAAAGTAATTTTTTTCGGAAAATTTAAACGGAAACTATTGACTTTATGATTGGGTTTTTAATACAATGATACTTCGACTGAAAAATTAGAACGGACAGGAGGGAATCGTCGAAATGAGCAACATATTTGAAGATGAGTTACAAAAAATGAAGGATACTTTACATACGATGGATGAGCAATTGGATAAGCTTGAAAAAACCCCGGTTTATTATGGAGAAGATTTTAAAGAGCAAATTCTTGAAAGTATGAGGGAGTCTAATAGACAAAACTTACGTATTGGTGTGCAAGATCCGTACTTTGGAAGGTTAGATTTTCAGGAAGATGGAAAAGAAGAAGTTATGCCGATTTATATCGGAAAAGTAGGGGTTTCGGATGTGGACACGATGAAGCCAATAATTATTGATTGGCGGGCGCCTGTCGCAAGTATGTTTTATTCATTTACCGGTGGAGAAGAATTAGCATTTTATCAATCACCAGATGGGTTAGTAGAAGGTGATGTGTATTTAAAACGAAACATTTCCATTCGAAAAAGAGAACTTGAACGTGTTGTTGATACATATGTAAAAGGAAATGAAGATGTATCGCATGCCGATGATTTTCTTCTATATCGATTAGGTGAGAATAAAGATAATAAGCTAAAGGATATTGTTTCAACGATTCAATCGGAACAAAATGATATTATTCGAGCGGAAAGAAATTTACCATTACTTATTCAAGGGGTTGCAGGGAGCGGAAAGACAACAATTGCTTTACATCGCCTTGCTTTTTTAATTTATGAATATCGTGAACAACTAGAAGCAGAAAGAATGATCGTATTTGCGCCGAATAGTCTGTTTTTAGACTACATTTCGAGTGTACTTCCTGAATTAGGTGTAGGGAATATTAGTCAAACAACGTTTCTGGATTGGGCATTACGTACGTTAGATGATTCAGTGAAACTAAAGCAGACAGAAGAAAAATTGAAAGAAGCATTTTCAATTAATCGTGATGAAAAGAAGATAATGCTAGGTAAATTAAAGGGTACGTTGGAATTTAAGACGTTTATTGAAGAGAGAATGATCCAATTTGAAAATGAGTTAGTTCCGACAAAAGATTTTGAGGCGTGGGATAGAGCGATTATTCCAGTAGAAGATATTAAAAAATGGATGCAAGTTGAATATAAACATTATCCTTTACAGAAAAGAAGAGAACGATTAGTAGGACGAATGAAGCGCTGGATTGAAATTGAACTTAAAAAATTCGGGGAAACAAACGAGAAAAAATTACTTAAAAAAGAAGCGACTAAGAGACTGAACGCATATATGAAGTTTTGGCCGAAAATGAGTGCTCTTTCACTGTATAGTTCAATAGTAAAAAGTAAAGAAATACTCGAGGTATTACCTGAAGAACTTGTTAAAGAAACAGAAAAGAGTTGTCGTAAAAAAGAAGTGTATGTAGAAGATTTACCAGCTTTAATATACATACATCATCGTATAACAGGGATTGAAATCGGGCAGAAGTTTCATCACGTTGTTATTGATGAAGCGCAAGATTTTTCGCCTTTCCAAGTTTATGTATTAAAAGAAATTACATTAGGTAATTCTTTCACTATATTAGGTGATTTATCGCAAGCGATTTATGATTACCAAGGAATTGAAGATTGGAATGCTTTTAAGGAAGTATTCCAAGAAACCGGTTATTATGAATTGACAAGAAGTTATCGTTCTACAAAAGAAATTATTGAATTTGCAAATGAAATAATTAAAAATGCAGAAATCCCAGTAGGACTCGCAACACCAGTCTTCCGCAGTGGAGAAGATGTGAAAGTAATTCATGCGGAAAATCAATTTACTGAAATTGTGAAGACGGTAAAACATTTGCAAAATGCAGATGTGAAAACAATTGCGGTAATCGGAAGAACAGAAGATGAATGCCGTGATATATATGTGGAATTAACAAATGCAGGATTAACGGTAAACGTAATTGAAGCAAACCAAAGTAAATATGAAGGTGGTATATCAGTAGTACCTGTCTATTTAGCGAAAGGTTTAGAATTTGATGCGGTGCTTTTAATTGATGTGGATGAAGAACATTACAAAGACACAAAACATGATGCAAAGTTACTATATGTTGGATGTACGAGATCACTTCATGACCTATGGATTTTCCATAGTGGGGAAGCGTCACCTTTAATTAAAGGATTAAAATAAAGTGAAACTATAATCAGTGGGGAGTTTTACTGCAAGCTAATGTGGGATAAATATAAAAAGAGGGTTTCTATTACTGTCTACTTAACAGGGAGATGACTATGAAGACCCTCTTTTTATATTGAAATTAATGTTCAATTTTAAACGAATAAAGCCATTAATATTAAATCTTGATAGCTACCCATCCAATTTTACACCCTTTGCTTTTCTACCCTCTTCAAAGAAGCCTAGATTCTTATATAACTGGATTGCACCTAGATTATCTTCCATTACCTCAAGACAAACTTTTTCAATCTTACTGTTATTTTTAGCCCAATTGATTAACGTTTCTAGAAGAGCTCTTCCAATACCATAATTTCGATATTCGGGTAGTATGGTCATCGCAAAAGCCCCTTGATGACTAATTTTTTCTTTGTTTCCGTTCTTAAAATCTATTGCACCGACTAACTTACCATCAACTTCAGCAATAAACTGTACATAATTTGGATTTTCATGATAAGCTTTTAACGTTTTTTGAATAGCATCGATACGCACCTTTTTTACATCCTCAACCGTACTTAGCATGTATGGAGCGTTTATTAAAGCTTTTGAAGCAGAATCTAGTATTCTTTCTGCATCCCGTTCTTTAGCTTCTCTAATTATTATTGTTTTTCCATCCTTAGATTTATAAGTAAAAACATTAGTTGATAAGATACTACACACACCCTTTCGGAATATAATTAGTTGAATTTTTTAACTATCGTGCAATTATTAAGTAAGAAAAAGTCGTATCACCTTTTTCTGCAATCGCTCTACTTCAACTTAATGACGATTATTTCAAATATTTTTAATTTTTACAAGGATTTATTCCGTTATATAGCCCGATTGTTGAATAACATGACTGGCGTTTTTTAAACAACTTTATTATCTCTGTACACGATGAATTAACGACTTGAGCTGTTGTGTAAATAATATACAATGACCTTTTCTAATTCCTTAGTTTGTTCTTTTTCCCGTACACGAACGGCATCTACTGGAATTTGTGTATGTTTTAACCAATCTAGAATAAGGTGTAGTTGTTCTTGTATTTGCCCAATGTTTTGCTCCTTTATGTTCTTATTCTGAATTCTATCAATTAATTGAAGCATATAGGGAAGTTTTTCTATACATTCACTTAAATCTCCGCAATAACCTGAAGGGAATTCATGTGTACCAAATTCTAAAGTATTGATGTAATTAGAAACTAGGTATATCATGGCTTCTTGTTCGGTATCACCACCTAATTCAATCGCTTTTCGAAGGGATTTTTCTAAATCGTCTTCTTTATTGCTAGAGTCCATATAAATTCCTATCCATCTAAAAGGTCTTGAATCAAATGGGTTGTTTTCTGTCCATCTATATAGAATGTCAATTAGAAAACTATTTAGTGAGAAAGTTAAGACCTCATCTTTTTCGTTTAATACATCTAAAATAGTAAACAGCGAAATGGCAAACTCTTCTTGATCTTTTGATTCCCATTTCTTTGCATTTGTAATAAATGTCTCTAAATGTTTAAAAGCTAATTTTCGAAGTCCCGCTTCGCGATGCTGACAGTAACAAATAAAATCATGCCAATGCTCAGTTGTATTCATATGTATAATAATAGTTTGTAATGCAGTGAGAGGTTTATCCATTATAAGTCCCCAATCTATTAAGCACGTGTTGAAAATTTAGTGTTATTATATCATTACATAAATTAAAGTAGGAAGAATTTAAGGTGGATTTTATTGGTCACGGGATCCAATCGATTGGTAATGTAGCGGTTCTAACAGGAGTCATTATTGACTTTGAAGATGAAACGTAAAAAAGTTATTATGTTTATCTGAATATTGAGGGAATACAAGAATTTTTATTTATTTAATTTTCAGAAAAAATAGACTAAAACATTAATAAATGGTATAATTTCCTTGTTATTGGAATTAAAATGAAAATATTAGAAGAAAAAGGATAGGGTTGGTTTTAATGGGGGATTCTGATCACAAAGAAACAAAGGCAATATTAAAGTTATGGTT
Organism: Bacillus sp. RB3; assembly: GCF_030164735.1. NCBI lineage: Bacteria > Bacillati > Bacillota > Bacilli > Caryophanales > Bacillaceae > Bacillus > Bacillus sp. RB3. The sequence continues at coordinate 336,829 of NZ_JASNGE010000002.1, read as the reverse complement.
TATTTATATACCACTTGCATTTGGAGAATTTGTCTTTTCGAATATCATAGGTTATTTAAAAAAATAAAGATTTTGTATTTGAAAAACAATTAACCTAATTTAATTGTTTTTTTATTTTTCTCTAATAAACCAAACAAAAATAAAGATTTTGAACAAGATGAAGTTTATGAAGGAAATAACGTTGATTAGGTGCTGAAAACGGGAAATATTCAAGCATGGTAATTCACCGTTTTTATAGCTTCCTATAGTGAGATGTTATGTTCACATCATATGTATACGATATTTGTAACTTAATATAGCATTACTGGAACTTCAAAATTAGTAGTTAAGGTTGTTACCTTATAGAGTGTTATATATAACTTAGCTAAAAAAGCACAAATCATATAATTTGCGCTGTTCATTATCTGTTTTTTGGTAAAAAATTATAGTTTTTGTCACATTAATACTGTACGATACATAGTATAAAACACATACTGTATGACATATAGTAATGGAAATGAGGTGAGTGAATGGATACTTTATTAAATTCGTTAATTACTGAGTTAAGAAGAGGGACATTAACGTTAGCTGTTTTAAGTCAATTAAGAACGCCGCAGTACGGATATTCACTTGTCCAGTTATTAGAGCAATCAGGGGTTACAATTGATCAAAGTACTTTATATCCACTACTTCGCCGATTAGAAAAGCAGGAATTAGTGACGAGTAGTTGGGATAAAACGGAGAGTAGACCTCGTAAGTATTATGTTTTAAGTGATTATGGATTAGAAATATTTTTGCAGTTGAAAAAAGAATGGATAAAGGATTCGAAAGAACTTTATAACTTATTAAAGGAGGAGGAAGAGAATGAATTTAATTGATCTCTATATCCAAGAGGTTGCGAAGAGATTACCTGAAAAAAATCGTGAAGATATTACACTTGAACTAAGGTCAACTATAGATGATATGTTACCTGAAGATTATAATGAGAAAGATGTAAAGAGCGTTCTCGAAAAATTGGGGAGTCCGGTTTCATTGGCTAATGGTTATTTGGATAGACCGATGCATTTAATTGGACCACGTTATTTTGATGTATATACAACGTTGTTAAAAATGATTATACCAATCGCAGCTGTCATTGCACTCATATCAATGGTTGCAGAAAATTTTATAGGCTATAGTGGTGATCAAGCGGTATTAAATGTTATTTTACAATTGATAGGTAAAGGCATTGGGGGAATTTTTGAAGTGGGCCTCCATGTATTTTTCTGGTTGACAGTTGTGTTTGTTATTTTAGAAAGAACAGATAAAGACAAAGGTATCGAGCCGTTGACGACAAGTTAAAAAAAATGGACACCAGATGATTTGAAAAACATCTCGTATATCCCAAAGAAAAAAGCAATCTCGAAGTTTGAAGTTTTTGGAGGTTTAATGTGGACAGCAGTTTGGGCTACACTTTACTTTTATGCGAATTATCTTGTTGGCGTATATAACGGTACGGCAAATGGACTGAAGTTTGTCTCGCCAACTTTTAATCAAGATGTTTTATTGCAGTACTGGCCAATCGTTGTAATTATGATCGTTTTTGAAATATGTATATCCCTTTATAAATTAGTGCAGGGACAATGGACGCAAAGATTGGCGATTGGGAATGCTATTCTTCAAATAGCTGGGACGATAGTATTCATTGTAATTGTAGTAAATCCACATGTATTTAACGCAGGGTTTATTACGTATTTGGCAAATGCATTTACTATTTCCTCAGAGGAGTTTAAAACGTGGCTCATTGGGGGAGGAATTTTCTTCTACATGTTATCTGCTGCAATAAATATATTTGATGGTTTCCGAAAAGCTAGTATTCGTATGTAGATAAAAATCGGAAATTTCGATAAAATAAAACTATTAAAAAGATAGTAAAATAAGGTGAACATGATGAAAGGAAGAAAATAATGATAAGGGAAGCAACGAAAAAAGATTTAGCATACATTTTAGATATTTATAACGATGCGATACTTTATACAACAGCTGTATATGCGTATAAACCTGTAACCCTTGAAAATAGAATAGATTGGTATGAACAAAAAAAGGCTGAAGAGTATCCAATTATCGTATATGAATTAGATAATAAAGTAGTAGGATTTGCGACATTCGGCCCATTTAGAGCGTGGCCTGCTTATAAATATTCAGTTGAACATTCTGTGTATGTAGATAAGGCATATAGAAAAAATGGCATTGGGTCTTCATTAATGAAAGAATTAATCAAAATTGCAAAGGAAAGAGAGTATATGACCTTAATTGCTGGAATTGATGCAGAGAATGAGAAAAGTATTGCCTTGCATCAAAACTATGGATTTGTTCATGCAGGAACAATAAAAAAAGCTGGTTATAAGTTTAATAAATGGCTAGATTTAGCTTTTTATCAGCTGGAACTTAACGGTCCTGAAAATCCTATAGAAGAATAAATATTTTTCGGTAGCAAGAAAAAATTCATGCTACCTTTTTCTTATTTTAATAGCTAATGAAAAGGTTTTTTACATTCAATGTTGAAATATTAGAAGTTAATATAACGATATAAAAAGAGGGATAGAAATGGAAACTGTTATAAATAAAATAAAAGAGGTACAATCTAATTATGTGGGAATGGCAATTTATTCTACAAAAAATAATCGTATAGTTGCTTCGTATAATAGTGAATTAAATATTCCGTTAGCATCAGCAGCAAAATTAGTCATTGGATTTGTAGTAACGCAAATGGTGAAGGAAAATAAACATAATTGGAATGATATACTTCATTACATTAAATTTAATCCACATGAAGATAGTGCGCAGTTATATCCGCATTTACAAGGAAGAACTTCTTTAACACTTAGTCAAGCGGTAGAGGTAATGATTGCTTGTCATGATAGTTACGTTGCACAGTCAGTTGTAATGCACTGTGGTGGATGGGATGCTGTGAAAATGTACGCACAAACGTACTTTTCAAAAATTCATATACAAGAGAATGCTAGAGATGAGAAAAATGTTGGAGAATTAAGTGAAGTTCTTGCCCTTTTCATACAAACCTTTCAAGGTTATAAATCAGAACCAGAATTATGGGAACCAATTATTAGCGGCATGGTAAGACAGCAAGGAGAGTATGAAGAAATTCCATATTATCATATAACTCATATGACAGGTGGATTACTCACAGCTACAATAAATATTGGTATTATAGGAATGTTTAACGAATTTCCACTTCTTTATGTGATTGGGGGAAAAGATTTACCGAATCGCCGTGAAAATAAAGAGGTAGATGAAGCTTTTGCAGTAGTTTTAAAGTACATATACAAAGAATATAGTGAAAGCATGCTAGGAGTGAGCGATTGAAAAGAAACTTAAAGACTTTAACAATCATTATTTTAATTTTAACGATTATTGCTCTTGAAGTTGGAATCGCCCTATATGATCACAATTTGTCATTAGATACAATTTACTTTGCAGCGATCCTTATTTGTATTGTATTGCTTTTTGGCACACGTGTTTCTGAAGAGAAAGAAAGTACATCGAAACGAGGGCGAAGAAAAATAGCTGTTATATTTTGGCCATCTATTTTATTGTCTATCGCTTGTTTTGCAGTTATAAATTACATAAGGGTAGGCTATGTCTCTGTACCAGGGATAATTGGCTTTTCATGCTTTGTTACATATGGTGGATTCGTTTTGATTAGTATTTTAAAGGGGAAAAATAAAATGTAGCTTACTAAGTTGAAAGGAAGCAATGTATATGAAACATATAGAGAACGGTACACGTATTGAAGGAGAATACATTAAAAATAAAGTCATTCAATATAATATGTCCATCTTAACAGATGAAGTAAGACAGCCGATGGAAAAAGTAAGCCTCGTAGTAAAAAATGAAGAAGGAAAAATATTTGGTGGTGTAACAGGTACGATGTATTTTTATCATCTTCATATCGACTTTTTATGGGTTGATAAATCAGTTCGTCATGACGGTTATGGTAGTCAACTGTTACATAAAATTGAAGAAATTGCGAAGGAAAAAGGGTGCAGATTAATATTGCTAGATTCATTTAGTTTTCAAGCGCCAGAATTTTATAAAAAGCACGGTTACCGAGAGTATGGTATCGTTGAAGATCATCCAAAAGGTCATAGTCAGCACTTTTTTGAAAAGAGATTATAATAATATTATGTATACTGATTGATGGGAGAAAGCATATGTACACGTATAAATTGCAACAAGAACAACCAATCTGTGCAGAAAAAATTAAGAAGCTTTATGATTCTGTCGGTTGGTGGCCAGAAAGAAAAGAAGTCGATATTGAAAAAATGTTAAAGAATAGTATAGCCATTGGAGTATGGGAAGAAAATGAATTAGTTGGATTTGCTAGAGTCGTTTCTGATGTTGTTTTTCGAGCATACATTGAAGATGTTGTCGTACATGAGAATGTAAGAAATAAAGGTATTGGAGAGAAAATGCTTACAATATTACTTCGAGAAATATCTCATATTAATATTGTTAGTCTATTTTGCGGAGAGAAGCTAATAAAGTTTTACGGTGAGCAGCAATTTCAAGCAACGAAGCAAATTGTGATGCATCGTAATCAAACAGGGAAAGAATAAGAGGTGCCAATTAAAATGAATGCAACAAGAGCGTACTGTTTATCGAAAAGAAAAGCGACAGAAGATTCTCCAGATGGCTGGAGTGCAACATGTATGAGGCTTAATAATAAAATATTTGCGATAGTAAATCATGAAGAAGGTGAAAAGGCTGCGATTACATTGAAGTGTGATCCAGAAGTCGCATTAAGAATAAGAGAAGATTATCCAGAAACAATTATTCCAGGGTATCATATGAATAAAAAACATTGGAATACCGTTTATATTCATAAGGGTATAGAGCAGGAGCAAATTAATAAAATGATTGATTGGTCGTATGATTTAGTACTACAATCATTTTCAAAGAAAAAGCAGCAGGAGTTAATGGATTAATATGTATTAGGAGTGTGTGTAATGAAAGATTCGATTAAAGATACGTATGATAAATTAGCGAGTACATATAAAGAAAATCTAGATTTCGCAAATCCATATAACAGTTATTATGAAAGACCGGCGATGATGGAGCTTATTCCAAAGGAACTAGAAGGAAAAAAGATATTAGATGCTGGATGTGCAGCTGGATGGTATACTTCTCAATTCATAGGAAGAGGAGCAAATGTTACAGCAATTGATGTAAGTCCTGAAATGGTAAAAGCAGCAAAAGAAAATATAGGAGAAGAAGCGACGTTCCTTTGTCATGATCTGCAAGAAACATTGCCATTTGAAGATAATACGTATGATGTGATTGTAAGTTCATTAACTCTTCATTATATAGAAAATTGGAATCAAGTATTTCAAGAATTTCGTCGTGTATTGAAGCCAGGTGGAGAACTTATTTATTCTATTCATCATCCTTTTATGGATTTCACAAAGTTTCCATGTGAAAATTATTTTGAAAAACAGTTATTAATAGATACTTGGGTTAAACCGAATATTACTATTGAAGTCAAGTTTTTTAGAAGATCATTACAAGACATACTAAATGAAACTACAAATTATTTTGTATTAGAAGAGATAGTGGAACCGAAGGCAATTGAAAAAATGAAAGAAGTAAGCGAAAAATCATATCATTATTTAAATATGAATCCACATTTTCTTATCATAAAAGCAATCAATAAATAGCTAGTAAAATAACTTTGTTTTACTAGCTATTTACAGTTTTACATTACATATTAGGAGACTTTAAAATGAATACGAAACGAAATAGAGTAGTATATGCACTATTTACTATAGTTGTTATTATTTTAGGTCTTAGCTCAAGAAAGTTTGCTTTTGCACTACCACATCTATTAAATGATTATTTAGGTGATGCATTATGGGCATTAATGATTTTCACTGGCTTTGGATTTTTGTTTCCTAAAACAGAGACGAAGAAGTTGGCTTTTATTAGTTTAATGTTTTGCTACGGGATTGAAGCGAGCCAATTGTATCATGCGGAATGGATAGATAGCATTCGTGCAACGACTTTGGGGGGACTCGTGTTGGGATACGGTTTTTTGTGGAGTGATGTAGTGGCTTATACAATTGGTGTTGGAGTGGGAATACTGTGTGAGGTTATTTTTCGGAAGAAATAAGAATTGTAAAAGGGGTATTTGTAAATGGAACAAGCACTGGAAATTGCAAAGCTTTGGTTTCGAAATGAACATGTCACAGCTACTGTAATGCAACCAAAAGTAGCGAAGGTTTTATGCAAGAATAAAGAGTACATTTTAAAGAGAACGGGATCGATAAAGCAACTTCTAGTTGAATTCGATGTTTTGAAGCAACTGTATGAAAAGGGAATTAAAGTACAGAGAGTAGTAAAGACAGAAAATGATGAACAATATGTATTATATAAAGAAAAATATTATTGCTTATATGAGTATGTTGCCGGAAGTGTTTTAGAAATAAAAGATACGAATAAGCTGGAAAGGCTAGCAAGTACAATTGGAGAAGAAATAGCTAATCTGCACAAAGCATTACATTCGGTGAATAGTGACCATGAGTTAATAAAAAGAGATTTATATAAGATGGTATTTGAATGGGCTATACCGATTTTAGAAAAGAATGAGTATGTTCATCGAGAGGTAATTCAAAAGATGGAGCGAATGCACGCAGCTTTCAAGGAAACGGTCCATTCATTACCGAGACAAATTATTCATCGTGATATGCATCTATCAAATGTAATCTTTAAAGATGATAAACTGGAAGGGTTTATAGATTTTGAGATTTTAGAAAATAATGTAAAAATATTTGATTTATGTTATTGCTGTACAAGTGTATTAAGCGAGCTATTTAGTAATGAAAGATTAAGAGGGAAATGGTTACATATCGTTAGCAAAGTCTTTGAAGGTTATTATAAACAAAATGATTTAACGAAAGAAGAACTAAAAGCTATTTGGTATGTTATGCTTTCAATTCAAATTATCTTTATTGCTTATTTTGTCCAGTTACCAGATTTATTAAAGTTAAATGAAGAAATGTTCTTCTGGATTTTTGCTAATAAGGAAGCTATTGAAGAAGTTATAGAATGTATCGTAAAGGTATGAAAAAAATAATATTAATTGGTTCTGGTGGTTCAGGAAAATCTACATTAGCAAGGCAGTTAGGAAATAAATTAAATATTAAGGTGCATCATCTTGATGCATTATTTTGGAAACCGAATTGGGAAGGTGTTCCGAGAGAAGAACAAATAGCAGTTCAAAATAACTTAATTAAAGATGAGAAGTGGATTATTGATGGGAATTATGGCGGGACGATGGATATCAGACTGAATGCAGCTGATACAATTATCTTCCTTGATATTCATAGAACAATTTGTATTTATCGTGCGTTTAAAAGAATTGTAAAATACCGGAATAAAACAAGACCAGATATGGGCGCGGGATGTGAAGAAAGATTTGATTTGCAATTTTTTAAATGGATATGGAAATATCCTAATGCTAAACGACCTACAATTTTAAAAGGGTTAGAGCAATTGTCCGAAGAGAAAAAGGTTATTGTTTTAAAATCTCCAAATGAGGTTCGGAAATTTTTAGAGCACATATAATAATACAATGTGACACAACAATTCTTTTTGGATCTTACCGATTAGTTTAATTAAACTAATCGTTTTTTATTATGAAAAATTTAACGCTTTTTGAAAATTGTATTTTGTAATGAGTATATGACTATAAATTCATATAAAATGAACGTTTGGAGGAATAGAAAATGACTAATGATTTAATTCAAACAATCGATTCATTAATGGTAAATATTCCAGCTGGAGAGGTAGTATTAAGAGATGATCGAATAAAAAAAGAATGGCTAGTGCAAATTCAACCATTTCTTCTTGCGAAGTATGCTGTAACAATGGAACTATATGATGCTATTACAAATAGTCCATTAAATAATTTTGATAAAAATCATAAACCAGTTGTCAATATTTCATGGAACGATGCCATTGCGTTTTGTAATGTACTTTCAAAAAAAGCGGGATTAAAAGAATATTATTCTATTAGTGATGGTGGTCAAATTGTGAAATGTAATTTAGATTCAAATGGCTACCGATTACCATGTGAGGCAGAGTGGCAATATGCATGTAAAGCAAGTACAACCGGATATACATACGGGAAACTTCATGATATAGCGTGGTATAATGAAAATTCAAATGGAGAGATTCATGACGTTGGCCAAAAAGAACCGAATGCATGGGGACTTTATGATATGCTAGGGAACGTTTGGGAATGGTGTTATGATTTGTATGATGAAACAGTGTACGGATCATATCGCATTTTTCGTGGTGGTAGTTGGGCTGAAACAGCGAGAGGGTGCGGCGCTACTTGTCGTCGTCGAAGCCATCCTACATTTCATATAGATGATCTCGGTTTTAGACTCGCTAGGTCAATTTAGTAGGAACATGCTACGAACAACTAAGAAAAGAGTATGGAGAAAATCCGTACTCTTGCCAACATAGAAACGATTTAACGTAAGGAGTGTTTATTATGGCGCGTGTTTTATTTATTAACGCTGGATCAGAAGGACATATAAATCCAACTTTACAAGTTGTAGAAGAATTGATTTCTCGTGGTGAAGAGGTCGTTTATTTTTCAATAGAAGCTTTCAGGGATCGGATTGAGAAGACAGGTGCTACTGTACGAACGATTGATGATCAAAAATTTATAAAAGCGTTTCTATCTGGAGGCAGAAATTATTTACAGGAAAGAATAAACGGCCTTCTACATACAGCGGATATTGTAATATCTAGCGTTCTAGAACAAATTGAAGGTGAACATTTTGATTACATGATTCATGATTCTATGTTTGGTTGTGGCCATTTAATTGCTCAAATTCTTAAACTTCCAGCCATAAATTCATGCACATCTTTTGCGCAGGATGAAAAATCCTTTGAGCAAATGTTAGGTCATCTGTCAAAAAATATCCCAGTAGAAATTCATGATAAAATACAGAATGATTTTCAAAACTTAACGAAGGGAATTGCTGAAAAATATGGTGTTGAAATAAAATCATCGTATGAAGTTTTCTGTAATCCTGCACCTCTTACTATTGTGTATACAATTAAGGAGTTTCAGCCTTTTGGTGATACGTTTGATGAAACATATAAATTTGTAGGACCATCTATCTCTGCACAAATGAAAAACAGAGACGTTGATTTTACTTCAATTGAAGAAAAAAGTCCGATTTATATTTCATTAGGTACTGTTTTTAATGAAGCGATTGACTTTTATAAACTGTGTATGAAGGCCTTTGAGAATAGTGAGCATACAATTGTTATGTCTATTGGTAATAAAACAAAAATAAGTGATCTAGGCGAAATCCCTAAAAACTTCATTGTGAAAAACTATGTGCCTCAAACCGAACTGCTTACTTATACGAAACTATTTATTACACACGGCGGGATGAACAGTACGCATGAAGGATTATATAACGGGGTTCCGCTCGTTGTAATACCGCAAAGTGCAGATCAGCCAGCAATTGCAAAGCAAGTGGAGAGTCTTGGAGCAGGAGTTCAATTACATATGAATGAATTAACCGTGGAGAAATTGCGTGAAAGTGTGGAGTTAATTTTAAATAACCCTTCATATAAAGAGGCTGCTTTGAATTTGAAGGAATCATTCCGAACATCGGGTGGATATAAGGAAGCTGTTGATGAAATTTTTACATTTGTAGGTCAGTAATAAATATAAAGTTATACATGAAAAAAGTGTCTATATTAAATGATATAGACACTTTTCTGTTGTAGGAAGAGAAGAATTGTTTAAATGGAAAAAATGAAAATACTAAATGTGAATTTTGAGAACTAAGTCTACAATTTCTGCTGCACACTTTTATTTTATCCCGTATTAACCGACCGTAAAACCCCAACTAATTAAAGTTTTAATTTATGATTTCAGGATGTGGTTTTATATGTTAGTAATAATTTCACTGTTTCTGCACAACTTCTGCACATGCTTAGGCGAGTTCTATGTCATGATATATTCATAAAGTGAAATATTTCACAAGGAAAAAATATATTTTCACTGCGGTGTATGCATAATTAACACATACATCGGTACAAGTTTGTCTCTTGTTATTCTTTTACATCAAAGCCCACATTCCACTACAAAGTATAACAAGAAGGGGACATGAACATGAATAATCGATTTTTAAAACAACTACAAAATATGAAAATGAACAAAAAAAGTTTAGGAGTTGTAGCATTAACAGCTGGAATTATTAGTACGACACTTATTCCTCAAAATGCTTATGCGCACGGTTTTGTTGAAAAGCCCGGTAGCCGATCCGCTTTATGTAGTCCAACTTATGGTGCGCTAAATGTAAACTGTGGAAGTGTTATGTATGAACCACAAAGTTTAGAAGCTCCAAAAGGGTTCCCACAAGGTGGTCCAGTAGATGGACAAATTGCTTCAGCAGGCGGAAAATTTGGTGGTATTTTAGATCAACAAACAGAAAATCGTTGGTTTAAAAATACAATCACTGGTGGGGAAAATACATTTACTTGGAAGTATACTGCGCCTCACTTAACGAGTAAGTGGCATTACTATATTACTAAAAAAGGATGGAATCCAAATAAAGCGCTAACAAGAGCAGATTTCGAACCAATTGGAACTGTACAACATGATGGTTCTGCAGCTTCAAATAATTTAACTCATAAAATCAATGTACCTACTGATCGTAGTGGATATCATGTGATTTTAGCAGTATGGGATGTAGCTGATACAGCAAATGCATTCTATAATGTAATTGATGTTAATCTTATTAATGATGTGAAACCAGACATAGAAGCACCAAGTATTCCAAATGGACTTCAGACGCAAAAAGTAACAGCGAATAGTGTAGAACTAACATGGAACGCTTCTACGGATAATGTAGGGGTAAAAGGATATCAAATCTTCCGTAACGGAGAGATGATTGATACAGTACCAGGGACTCATTTTATTGATAAGAAGTTACAACCAAGTACAGAATACTCTTATACTGTAAAAGCAATTGACGCAGCTGGCAATGTATCGACAGAAAGTACAGCGCTTACAGTAAAAACGACAGTTGAGACTCCTGATACAGAAGCACCAACACAACCAAAAGGATTACATAGTATGGGAACGACAGCGTCAAGTGTGGATTTAATGTGGAGTCCATCTGACGATAATATTGGTGTAGACCATTATGATATTTATAGAGAAACAGAAGGATCAATGAAAAAGATTGCAACATCCAATACAACTTCTTATTTGGATAAAAATCTGCTCGCTAATACTACTTATAAATATGTAGTGAAAGCTGTTGATGTAGCTGGAAATGAATCCGTACAGAGTGATATATTCACAATTACTACAAAAACCGAAAGCGCTTCATATGAAGCGTGGGATGCAAAAAAAGCATATAAAAAGGGAGATAGAGTTCTACACGAAGGAAAAGTATATGAAGCAGTCCAGAGTTATCAAGGAAATGGTGATCCAAACTGGATTTATGCATTATCATTATGGAAAACAGTGTAAGCTTTACTTAGGTATGAACTAAGAGATGATGGGCTTTGATGCAAAAGGTAATCTTAAGAATTCACTTTTCTATTAATAAAAAAGGGTAGTGTATGAATACATAAGATTCATATACTACCCTTTTTATTATGATAACATTTTCGTCATAAGTATGTGCGGAATGCCATCTTCCATAAATATATCAGAAGAAGTTTCATAGTCTAATTTTTTATAAAATCCTTCAGCTTGTGTTTGACCGTGTAGTTTCACTTTCGTAACTTGTTCGTTACGAGCAAGTTCTTCTAACGTTTGAATGATGACTTTACCTAATCCGTATGTACGATAATCTTTTAAAATACAAATACGTTCTAATTTTCCGACACCATCAACAAATCGTATACGACCTGTGCCTACAGGAAGTTCATGATAATAAACTAAAATATGTTTACATTGCTCTCCGATTTCATCGAATGTATCGAATTCATCTGCAAGAGGGACACCTTGTTCTTTTACAAATACTTCTTTTCGAATATGAAAGGCAGTTTCTAAATCAGCAAGTTCTGTTATAAGTTTGGATTGCAAAATGTTCAGTCCTTTCTAGTGTAATCAGTTTGCGTTTTCCTAGTATATCATAATAAAGCACTATTAAGAGAAGAAGAACATACTAAAAAGCCAACTTTAAAAAGTTAGCTTTTATTACAATTTCTTTATCCCATTTTTAGTACCAATAATTGCTGTACTCGTCATACTTATAAACAACCCTGTTTCAACTACACCAGTAATCATTTTTAATTGGGTGTGTAAATGGGCAGGATTAGAAATATGATTAGGGAATATACAATCGATAATCATGTTATTGTTATCGGTTATATAAGTTTCATCATTTTTCAAACGTAATGTGGTTTGACACCCTAAAGACTGAATTTTATTTTCGGTTTGTTTCCATGAAAAAGGGATGATTTCAACAGGTAATGGAAAATTACCTAAATGTGTTACAAATTTCGATTCATCAGCAATGATAATTAGTTCTTTAGAGGAAGAGGCAACGATTTTTTCACGAAGTAATGCACCACCACCGCCTTTTATAAGTTGTAAATTTGAATCAATTTCATCCGCTCCATCAATTGTAAGATCAAGGCTTTGTACGTCGTTTAACGAAATTAGGGGGATATTTAGTTGCTGTGCTAATGCTTCAGTTTCCTTTGATGTCGGTACAGCTTGAAATGATAATCCTTCTTTTACACGTTCACCTAATTTTTGTATTGTCCAATATACAGTAGAACCTGTACCAAGCCCAATTTTCATGCCATCATTTACAAAGTTAGCAGCATATTCGCCAGCGAGCTGTTTTAAATTCATCACTTTACTCCGCCGGGCGTGGCCCAGCATCAAGACCTGAATTTTCAACTGTAAGTACCGGACGAACGACTATATCTTTATGTACACGCATTTGACAAGATAATCGTAAATGATCTTCAATTCCTTTTTCCGTCATTGCATGTTTCTCATTCGCACTCGCTTCACAGAAATCACCTGCTAGTATTTCTACTCTACAAGTTGTACAACGTGCATTCCCGCCGCAACGATGAAGAATGTTGACACCGCTATCCTCAATTGCTAATACTAACTTTGTTCCTTCTTTCACATCAAAAGTTCCCGTACCTTCAATTGTTAATTTTGGCAAATTTGTTCCTCCTCACGTAAAATTGTACATAACATATTTATGACCGCGAATTATTGAACATAAACATTATTTTTTTATATCCCCGTAACTTTTTTTAATGTTGAATCGTTTATTAAGTAAGCGCTGAAAAGGAGTGGTTATTTTGTGCACAAAAGTAACTCATGTTTTAAAGAATCATATCAATACGAATCATTCAAATATAAACTTTTTAATTGAACAATATGGAGAGTTAAAAAGATACTGTACTTTTTTAACGAAAAACAAATGGGATGGGGAAGATCTCGCCCAAGAAACAGTGTGTAAAGTGCTTCAAAAATATAGAAATAAAGATATTTGTATGACACTCGTCTATAAAATAGCAAGAAATCGTTGGTTAGATCAGATGAAGTCTAAGTCTGTTCATGAAAAAATAAGAGAACAAATCACATTTGAAGAACCACATGAGAACATTGCAGATTTGCATGAAATGGTAGGGAAAGTATTGTCTTCATTAAATGTACAGCAATCCGCAATTTTATTATTAAAAGATGTTTTTCAATATAGTATCGCTGATATTGCTAAAGTGTGTTCTGTATCAGAAGGTGCAGTGAAAGCTTCTTTATTTCGGAGTAGAAATAGGCTGAAAACTGTAAGTGAAGAAGGGATTGAGATAGTCGAATTCACAGAGGATATTGAAGTTGTTGTAACATCTATTCGTGAGGAAAGACCGGAATTATTAACGAAGCTTCTTCCGACAATAGATTTTACTAAGTTACCATCTAAACAGCCAGTCTTATTATTTAATGTGAAAAACCCTTCTTCCTACAGTTATATGCTTTACGCAGCATAACAAGTATTGGAGGGATTTAAAATGAATGCAATTCCATATGTAGTAGAACAAACAAAATTAGGAGAACGTTCCTATGATATATATTCAAGGTTATTGAAAGACCGCATTATTATTATCGGCTCAGAAATTAATGATCAAGTAGCGAGTAGTGTCGTAGCGCAATTATTATTTTTAGAAGCAGAAGATGCAGAAAAAGATATATTCTTATACATCAATAGCCCTGGCGGTTCAACGACAGCAGGTTTTGCAATATTAGATACGATGAATTTAATTAAACCAGATGTGCAAACGCTATGCATGGGCTTTGCGGCATCATTCGGTGCATTGTTATTATTATCAGGGGCAAAAGGAAAACGGTTTGCTCTCCCTAACAGTGAAATTATGATTCATCAGCCGCTTGGTGGTGCACAAGGGCAAGCAACAGAAATTGAAATAACTGCGAAAAGAATATTAAAGTTAAAGCATGATATTAATAAAATGATTGCAGAAAAAACGGGGCAACCGATTGAAAGAGTAGCACATGATACAGAAAGAGATTATTTTATGACTGCAGAAGAAGCGAAGGCATATGGGATTGTAGATAACGTTGTTACGAAAAAATAAGTTAAAAACAGGCTAGAGGATATGCTAACCCTCTAGCCTATTTTTATTAATCTTTTATCCATTCATCAACTAGCGCTTGATTCTTCTTAATCCATTTTCGCGCCGCTTCTTCGGGATCTTTCGTTTTATTTAACTCGACCATTAATGTACCAAGCTGTTCATCGTTCATCTTCCATTTGTCAAAGTATTTTATGATATCCGGATGGTCTTTTTCGAAACCTTTACGAACAGAGTAATAAATGTCATCTTTTTCACCATATACTTTCTTAGGGTCTTTTAAATATTTTAAGTCAAATTCTGAAAAGCCCCAATGCGGATTCCAAAGCGTAACAGCGATTGGTTTCTTTTTCGTATATGCTTTCTTTAGTTCACTCATCATCGCAGCTTCAGAGGATTGGACAAGTTTTAGTTTTATATCATATTCTTTCATTGCTTTATTCGTTAAATTCATAAGACTACTACCGGGTTCGATACCGACAATTTTATTCTCTAGTTCATCTTTATGAGCATTTAAATCTTCGATACTGTTTATGTTTTTCATATAAGAAGGGACGACTAAACCTAGTCCAGTACCTTCGTACCATTTTGATTTTAAGACAATATCATCTTTATAACGATCGTTTAGCGGTTTATCTGTAACTGGTAGCCATACTTCTAAATTCGCATCAACATCACCACGAGCGACACCAGTCCAAATTGCGGCTTTTTCTAAATACATGAGCTCAACTTTGTAGCCTTTTTCTTCTAATAAAACTTTCCACATGTTTGCGGTTGCAATATTTTCTTTCCAACTTGTTACACCAAGTTTAATTTTTCCTTTCGAATTTGCATTTGTTGCATTACATGAAGTGAAAATCATAGTAATAAATAATGCAAGGCATATAAACCAAATTTTCTTTCGCATCGAAAACCTCCTAAGTAACGTTTGCCTTATAAAATAAATGTATAAGTAAGCATTCTTATTATGAACGGAAACGAGAATTTTAAAGAAATCTTATGAATGTCATTTTTATGTAATATTTCTTTGTAAAATCGCAACACTATGTGAATAGATGGGTAGAAAAGGAGTAGTGACATGGATAATACAAAGGTGCGTGTTGAAAACGTAACAAAAGTATTCGGGAAACATCCGCAAAGGGCCCTTTCCTTATTAAAAGAAGGAAAAAGTAAATCGGAAATTTTAAAAGAGACAGGAATGAACGTTGGGGTGAAAAAAGCAACGTTTGAAGTTTACTCTGGAGAGATTTTCGTTATTATGGGTTTGTCTGGTAGCGGGAAATCTACGCTAGTTCGTATGTTAAATCAATTGATTAAACCAACTGCAGGTCATATATACATAGATGGTGAAGACATCGCAACGATGGGAAAAGAAGAGTTACGGAGAGTAAGAAGAACGAAAATGAGTATGGTATTTCAGAAATTCGCTCTATTTCCGCATCGTACAGTTATACAAAATGTTGCATATGGTTTAGAAATACAAGGAGTTCCGGTTGAAGAGCGAGAGAAAAAAGCGTTAGAATCGCTACAGTTAGTAGGACTCGATCATCATAAAGATAATTACCCAAGTCAACTTAGTGGTGGTATGCAACAGCGCGTTGGAATCGCAAGGGCACTAACGAATAATCCAGATGTATTACTAATGGACGAGTCATTCAGTGCATTAGATCCACTTATTCGAAAAGAAATGCAAGATGAATTGTTAGAGTTACAAGATAAAATGGAAAAAACGATTATATTTATTACGCATGATTTAGACGAAGCGCTTCGAATTGGAGATCGTATCGCATTAATGAAAGATGGAGAAATCGTCCAAATTGGAACACCAGAAGAAATTATGATGAGCCCCGCTAATGAATTTGTAGAAAAGTTTGTTGCGGATGTGAATTTAGGAAAAGTAATTACGGCGGAGTCTATTTTAAAACGACCAGAAACTTTATTAATTGATCGTGGACCTCGTGTAGCCCTTCAAATTATGAGGAATGCAGGTGTTTCAACTGTATATGTTGTAAACAAAAAGTATGAGTTTTTAGGTATATTAACTGCGGATGATGCGAGTAAAGCAGTACAAAAACAGTGGCCGATTGCTGATTTATTACTTAATGATATTCCGCATGTGTATTTGGATACTTTACTGGAAGAGACATATGCAAAAATGGCAGAGATGAAATATCCGTTACCAGTAATCGATGAGAAGAAAAGGCTAAGAGGAATTATTAAACGTGAAAGTGTCATTCAAGCTCTTGCAGGAAACATTGAGGAAGAGGTGAAAGACGATGAATAGTATACCGCGGATTCCATTAGGGGAATGGGTCGACTCATTTGTTGCAAGTTTATATGAGCACTTTGAAGGCTTATTCCGAGGATTCTCTTATATTATTGGCGG
This sequence comes from Bacillus sp. RB3, assembly GCF_030164735.1. NCBI lineage: Bacteria > Bacillati > Bacillota > Bacilli > Caryophanales > Bacillaceae > Bacillus > Bacillus sp. RB3. The sequence continues at coordinate 319,803 of NZ_JASNGE010000002.1, read as the reverse complement.
ATTTGTTGATTTACTCACTAATTTTTTAACAATAATACCCGCCATATTGATGATTATTATCTTATGTTTCCTCATTTGGTACACAACGAGGAAATTATCTTTAGTCATTTTTACGCTTATTGGATTATTATTTATTTTGAATATTAACTACTGGGCACAAACGATGCAAACATTGGCACTCGTACTTACGTCTGTTATTATTTCAATTATTGTCGGAATTCCAATTGGTATATTAGCATCTCAAAATGAACGTTTCTCAAAATTTTTAAAACCAACATTAGATTTTATGCAAACAATGCCTGCATTCGTATACCTTATTCCAGCGATTACATTTTTCGGAGTAGGTGTAGTACCTGGAATTATTGCATCAGTAATCTTTGCAATGCCACCGACAATTCGTTTTACTGACTTAGGAATTAGACAAGTTCCAGAAGATTTAATTGAAGCAGCGAATGCATTTGGATCCACAGCATCACAAAAACTATTTAAAGTACAATTACCACTTGCAACCGGAACGATTATGGCTGGTGTGAACCAAAGCATTATGCTTTCGTTATCGATGGTTGTAACAGCATCACTTGTAGGAGCTCCAGGACTTGGAGTTGATGTATATCGCTCTGTAACACAAGTTAATATCGGAATGGGATTTGAAGCTGGATTAGCTATCGTAGTAATCGCAATTATATTAGATCGAATTACACAAGGGTTCCATACGAAAAGAAAATAATGAATAAAAAACACACTTTTATAATACAAAGTGTGTTTTTTATTGCATCCAGATCACATACGAACGATAACAGAACCTCCAGCTGGTGCACAAACTTGGTTTTTTTGTTGTTCCATTGATTTAATTAATTGATTATTTTCCTCGATTAATGAGATTAATTTAGTTAATTGATTTTCAAGACTTGCAATACGCTGCATCATATATTGTGAATCATGATGCAATGTATTCCTTGCGGGATGAGGGGAATAAACATACTGTTGATTTATATTTGGATTCCAATGAGGATACATTTGAATCGTTCCTCCTTCAATAAATTACGAAGCTTTCTTATAGTAAATGCCTATGTATAATTAATAGTTACTTGAAAATTTTCCAATATAAAAGGAGTATGTACAGAAAATGGAAAATATTATATGTGAAGTTACAGTACATTTTTTGGAAATATTTAAGCGAGATAGTGCGTATATTAATACATTCAAGTAAATGTATGTTATTTAGGGAGAAATGGTGGGAGGAGATGTGATTTTGGCTAAAAATAAAAAAAGAAATGATGCTTTGGCAATAGGTGTCGGTATAGGGGTTGTAATTGGTGTATTTCAAGGGCACTTTACAAATAATTTAGTAATAGGAATTGTAATTGGGATTATAATTGTGATTGCGTTTTTGAAGAAATAATGAGATGTAAATTCATTTCAAAAATTGTTGTATCAAAAGAATGAAAATTCGGAATACGAAACCTGTTTTTCCTTTTTTTGTGATATTATATATGAAAAGGAAGGTGATGGATATGTCAACAAACAATCAAATAGAACAAAACTGTTTCATTTGCAAAAAACATATAGGAAATATTATAGTTCCAGGTGGAGCTATTTACGAAGATGAACTCGTTTACGTTGGACATGTTCACTGGGATAGTGAAGAAACATACCTGGGTTATGTAATGATAGATATAAAAAGACATGTACCTGGCCTTGCTGAACTAACAGATGAAGAAGCGAAAGCGTTCGGACTTATAACAAGTAGAGTAAGTAAAGCGCTAAAAGAAAGCGAAGGTGCAGAGCATATTTACACTTTTGTTTCAGGAAATGGTGTACCACATATGCATATGCACATTATTCCGCGTTATCCGAATACACCAAAAGAGTTTTGGTCACCAACCGAGATAGCGAAATGGACTGGCGCACCATATGGTGACGAAGAGAAAATAAAAAAACTATGTGAAAGAATACGAAAGTATATGGTAAATGAGTATGCATACAACAAATAATACACAATATTCATGGGTTGGAAATATAGAAATGTGTTTAGGAGAAATTTCAGTTAAACAATATGGTGATATTGTACTTGGTAAATATGGCGGGAATAAAAGTGCTGGAGCGAAAAAGAATGAAGATGGTGCATTAGTTTGGTCAAATGGTGAATGGGAATTTGCAGCTATATTAGATGGACATAATAGTGCAGAAAGTGTTGATTTAGTAGTAAATACAATCGAAAAAGAATATGAAAATATAAAAGTAATTTTGAATGAACCAATTAATACAGTGTTTCAATCTGTTGAAAATCATATACTGACAATTTTTCAGGCATCTTCATTTAAGGAAAAGTGCAAAAAAATTAAAGGTGAAACAGCTTGCTTACTATGTGTAAGGAAAGAAAATTATATATGGTGGCTTTCTATCGGTGATTGTTTAGTGTATGTATTTCATGAAGAGTTACATAAGTTAGGACAATATGCATTAAATCAACGTCATTTTTACGAATGGATTGGAAATGTAAACACATTTGATTTACCTGTTCCTTGCTATTCATCAGGTATTCGTGAATTACGTACTGGAAAGAACCGAATTGTAATGGTGACAGATGGAGTATTAGAATGCGGGGAACGCCGATATGAAATACCTGTAAATTTGTATAATGCTATGAACAGAAATGATAAAACACTTAAAGAAAATATTCACAATGTTTTAGAACACGTGCATCATCAGTTGGGACGTGATAGTGCGACAATTATTAGTTGGGACGTAGAAAATAAAAGGAATGCTACGTATCCGAGTGATCAGCCGGAGAAAAGGTAAAGGAGGAAACATCACTGTTATGGGTTAAAGGAATTTTATTAATAGTATGGATTATATCCTTAGTTGTTTTTGAAAAAGTAGTGAGGAAAAAACTAAATATACCGAAACAAACAGACTGGAATAGTAAATATGTAAACAACTTTCATAAATGGGGCACTAGGGCTCTTATTATTTCTTATATAATTTTTACGATGATATGTGCTACTTTAAATCCCGTTTATATTAGTAATTTACCCATTTTATTTTTAATAACTTTATACTGCTTTCAATCATTTATGGAGTGGAAATTTGATAAAGAATCGAGGGAATATGTCATTTCTTTAGGAACGGTTCCGCTATTAGTAATAACAGGAATTATTCTTAATTTTTTCTTTTATACCTATTGGATTTAATCATATGTGGAATGAATGGGGAGACAAAATGAAAAATCCTAAATTACGTGCTGAAGCAATGATTTTAAATGAAGATCATTCTAAAGTACTTGTACAATGCGATGAAAATGAATCATTTTATCGTTTTCCAGGTGGCTCTATTGAATTTGGTGAAACGTCAAAAGAAGCAATAATTCGAGAGTTAATAGAAGAATACGATTTGAAAGTTGATGTTCAAGAGTTAGCAATTGTAAATGAACACATTTTTGAGTGGGACAACGAAAAAGGTCATCATTGTACATTGATACATTGGGGGACTGTTGAAAAAATCATTACAAATGAAATAAGGCATAAAGAGCATGAGGATATTATATTAATTTGGAAAAGTCTAGAGGAATTACAGGAGAAGCCGACATATCCTGAAGGCATCATAAGTTATTTAGAAGGGGATAACCGTAATATAGTCCAATTTATTTCAAGTAATTAAATGAAATAATAGGAGGGGTGAAAATGGGAGGTTCTACTTTTTGGATTATAACTATTGTTTTTTGTATAGCTGCCTATTTTCTCGATAAGTTTTTAAGAAAAAAATTGAATATGCCCAAGGGTGGTTTTTGGGGATATAAAAAACATGTAAATAGTTTACATAAAAAATTGGAAATAGGACTACTTTTTATTTATTTAATAACTAGCTTTATGTTTATCTTTAAATTTGAAAGTATTAATATTGCTTATGTCATTTTTACTTATTTAGGTGGGACGTTAATCTTAAGAGCATTGATGGAATGGAAGTATGATAGAGAGTCGAAAGAATATATATTTTCGGTAATTGGGGTATTCACGTTTATTTTTATGACTTCGATACTATTTTACTTCTTTCCACCTGCTGTATAATAAAAATTTGATAGTACAAATAATGAAATAACTAATAAACAAGAAACCATTTACTACTAAATGGTTTCTTGTTTATTTAAGCATTTATTTTAGTTAATATAGATGTAATGAAATTAGTTTTATCCTCTGCATACTTATGTTTATCAGTAGGATTAGCTTGTGAAAGTTGAATCTTTAACTGTTCATACTGCATGCGTGCAGTTTTATTGTCTATTAAGTAATCACGAAATTGTAATTGTTCTATTAAATATGTATTCCCTTGTTCATACATATGAATTTGATGAGTTCTTGGTTCACCTTTATTAAAATAGTATCTTTCGGGTAATACTTCTTTTCTATATTTATAGTTTAGTAGTTCTAACTTTTTAATACAATGTATACCGTCCGTATAATTTTCTAATTCAATTGCTATATCAATAATTGGCTTTGCACTTAAATATGGAATAGAAGTACTACCAATATGGTGTATCGCTAAAATATGTTCGCCAATTTGTTCCTCAATGAGTTGTTTCTCTTTCATAAACTCAATTTCCCATTCTTCAGTCCACGGCACTAAAAACACTTTCCCATACGGTAAACCTAACATTTAATTAGCATCCCTTTCAAAATAGTTTTCAAAAAGTTTATTACATTTTCTTAAAGCTTCTCAAAACAAGATATTCCCACAATCTCCAAGGAAGAATCTTCTTCGCAAAGATCATAAATTTCACACCTTTACCGATTGGATATCGTAAATTTGTACGCTTAGATTCAGCAATTTCTACAATTTTATTAGCAACATCTATCGGATTACCAAATGTATCACTGCCGCTATTAATATGTTTTTGTATTTTATCCATATACTCTTTGTAAGGAGATGTTGTATCAGATTGGTTTTCAGCGAGTTGTTTCCCAACCTCCCATATGTTTGTGTTATAAGAACCTGGTTCAATTAAAGCAACATCTATTCCGAAAGGTTTTACTTCTAAGCGAAGTGATTCACTCCAGCCTTCTAATGCATATTTTGAAGATACATAAGGAGATAAACCAGGGAATCCAACTTGGCCGCTAATGCTGCTAATATTAATGATTTTTCCACTTCTTTGTTTTCTCATATACGGTAAGACAAGCTGGGTAATTGATATAGCCCCAAATAGGTTCGTTTCAAATTGTTTGCGGTATTCCTCTACTGGAATTTCTTCTACAAAGCCCCCATTTGCATATCCTGCGTTATTAACAAGAAGGTCTACTTTTTGTATTTCTTTTAAAAATAATTGGAAGTTATGTATAGAATTTTGATCGGTTACATCTAATTGTTGAACTTTTATATTTTGCTGTAAGTTGAGTTCAGTAACTTGAGATAGTAAGGTTCCTTGTTTTTCTAGGTTTCGCATTGTAGCAATGACTAAATAGTCTTTTTTCGCAAGTTCAAGCGTTGCTAATAGGCCGAATCCACTTGAAGCCCCAGTAATAATTGCAATTTTTTTATTCATTGTCGGCTCGCTTTCTTTTTCTTTTATCATAACGAGATATAAAGGTAAAAGCTATTTATTGTATAAAGATATTTGTTATAATTGAAAAAAATTATCAATTGATTGTAATTTGTATATAAAAGGAGTGTGGATTTCATGAAGACTAACAGTTTTCATGATATTTTTAGTAAATATTTTCATGGGTTACAAGTTGTAGAAGAAAGATATATGTATGTGCCAAAAACAATAGGTATGGGTGAAGTGCGAAGGTGGAGCTCGTTTTCTGGAATGGAAATAGTGCTATCAAATTACCAGTTTCATAAAAACCATCGCATTCAATTTGCATCGGATGCAGCAATGGTGGAACTTAATTTTTGTTTACAAGGATCCGGGGAAGTACAAGTTGGTTACTCTACAAATAAATTAATGGCTGGGAATAGCTATTTATATTTTATGAATGACTTTGAAGTTCTATTTGAATATGAAAAAGAAACTCCACTATATTCATTAGCAATTGGAATTCCTGTACAGTTGTTTAATCATTTCATGCTAAATTGTGCTATTGAAAAAAGTCATGATTTTCATACTATAATAGGAAATCAATCTTTTAAAAAGTTTCAAACCCCCATTGATGCCCTAACATCTAATATTATTAAGAGAATGTTAGAGAATCCCCAAAAGGATCGTATTAATCAACTCGAAATAGAAAGTAAAGCGCTCGAATTGCTTTCTATATACTTTGGGAAAGTATTACTGAATGATCGTGATGCAAATAAAAGGAGCCAATTATCCAAAAAGGATTTAAATAAAATAAAACAAGCTGAAGAAATTTTACTTCAAAGAATGGAGTCACCCCCATCATTATTAGAATTGGCTAAAATAGTAGGATTAAATGATTATAAATTAAAAATTGGTTTTAAAGAATTATTTGGCACGTCCACATTTGCATATTTAAGAGAACAGCGAATGGAAAGAGCAATGCTTTTATTGCGTTCGGGAACTAGTAATGTGACCGAAACGGCAGTTGCTGTTGGATACAATAATATTAGTCATTTTTCAGAGTCATTTAAAAAGAAATATGGAATGAAACCTTCTGAAATTTTGCGTATGTATTAAAAATCCGTTATACCGTAAACTCCTCCACCATTTGGTAGTTGTATTTTGTCATAATCATTATAATTACAATCAACATCCAATTGGAAATAATTTTTTATGGAGGAATTTAAATGAAAGAGCGGAATGAAAGTCATTTTTGGATATTTGTATTAATAGGAATCTTTCTTATTATAACAACAACTGGTTTCGCCCGTATGGCATATGGAATTATACTGCCATTTATGCAGGAAGGACTTCACTTATCTACGGCTCAATCAGGTATGCTAGGAACCATACTTTTTTTAGGTTATTTATTAACTGTAGGAACATCTGGAATATTTACTATCCGTTTTGGCGCAAAATCAGTTTTATTAATAGGCAGTTGGTTCGTCGTTATAAGCTTAATGGGATTAGCGTTTGTTTCTTCGTTTTGGATAGTTGCTTTTTGTATGCTATGTGCTGGAGCTGGTAGTGCTCTTGTATATACACCACTCATGTCAATAACGGTAGGGTGGTTTCCAGACAAAAGAGGAACTGTAATGGGATTGTTATTAAGCGGTGCAGGTATAGGTATGCTATTTAGTGGAATAATTGTTCCTTATGTAGTGCGCACATTTCCTGAGTATAGTTGGCGTGGTGCATGGTTTTTGTTTGGAGTTATTACATGTATCATTGTATTTGCCGCTTCAGTTGTTTTGAAAAATCCAGAAGTTACTGAAGATGAGCAAAAAATGAGTAATAAATCGTTTTTATGGAAAACGAAAGAACTATATATCATTGCATGGATGTATTTTATTGTTGGTGTTGTATATTTAATTCCAAATTTATATCAAACTAGTTTTATGATTGATAGTGGTATCTCAGCATCAATTTCGGGGACTGTTTATGCAATTGCTGGCATCTTTTCAATCGTAGGAGCATCTGTCTGGGGATTTATTTCGGATCGAATTGGTATAAAGAAGAGTTTATGTAGTGCGCTTTTATTAGCTATTATAGGTGATATGGCTCCAATTATATTTGGAAATATAACTGGTTTTATCGTGTCGGCAATTATTTGGGGTTCTAGCCTCGGAGGTATACTATTATTAATTCAAGTTGCAGCTTCAAAGCAAGTATCTCCGAAATATGTCTCAATGGCAATTAGTTTTATATCTGTTTTCTATGCAGTTGGGCAAATGATTGGACCTGGAATTGCGGGCTGGGTTATTGGGAGAAGTGGTTATGCATTAGCTTATGTATTAGGTGCTTCCGGTTTCTTTATGTGCATATGTATGGGGTTATGCTTAAAAAGAGGAAATCTTACAAACTCAGCGTATTTAGAGAAGTGAGTATTGTCATGAAATGAATCTTTTTAACAGGAGGGAAGAAAAATGGTCCATGTGAAAGATGTATTAGCAGATCAGTTATTAGCAAATGCGAATGATCCCAGTTGGTATATGCCATTTTCAGATGCAGTTAAGGATTTATCTGAGAGGGAAGCTTTCTGGAAACCGAATGAAGAGTGTAATAGTATAGCCGAAATCGTACAACATTTACTGTATTGGAACTCTACGTGGCAAACTAGGTATAAAGAATCACATGTTAATGCAGTACCCGCTATAGGAGATAATAATAAAAGTTTTATGCTTTCAGATAATCAAACTTTCGATGAATTACGGGAAAAACTACTAGAAAAACTGCTACAATGGCAAAATCTCATAAATGAAGAAAAGGTTGAAAGTGATGTAGTGGGATTTCCTGTTTCTGCAAAATGGTGGGAAGTGTTAGCGAATGTAACAACTCATAATGCATATCATATTGGGCAAATTATTTACATCCGAAAATTACAGCAGAGCTTTGATAATGAATAAAATAATAAGTTCTCAAATTAGGTGAACAAAAGTGGACAAAACGAGACAGATGTCTCATTTTGTCCACTTTTTTATTATGAAAGAAAAGAGAAAAACTATTAAATCAAGGATTAGAATTTGGCACGGTACTTGCAATATAAAAGATGATCAAGAAAATAGGAGGGCTGGACATGTTAAAAACAACTGAAAGTAAAGGGAATGAAATTACGAAAGAACAAGCTCGTTGGATGTATGAAAAAATGTTAGAGATTCGTAAGTTTGAAGATAAGGTACATGAATTGTTCGCGCAAGGCGTTTTGCCAGGTTTCGTTCATTTATACGCAGGTGAAGAAGCGGTAGCAGTTGGTGTATGTGCCCACTTAACGGATAGTGACAGTATTACAAGTACACATAGGGGTCATGGACATTGTATCGCAAAAGGTTGTGATTTAAATGGTATGATGGCTGAACTTTTCGGGAAAGCGACAGGATTATGTAAAGGTAAAGGCGGTTCCATGCATATTGCGGATTTAGATAAAGGAATGCTTGGTGCTAATGGCATTGTAGGCGGGGGTTTCCCACTTGCTTGCGGTTCAGCATTGACAGCTAAATATAAAGGAACAAAAGATGTAAGTGTTTGTTTCTTCGGTGACGGAGCAAATAATGAAGGAACATTCCATGAAGGGGTTAATTTAGCGGCGATTTGGAAGTTACCAGTTATTTTTATTGCAGAAAATAACGGTTACGGTGAAGCAACTACATTTGAATATGCTTCAAGTTGTGATTCTATTGCGGATCGTGCAAAAGCTTATAATATTCCAGGCGTTCAAGTAGATGGAAAAGATCTTCTAGCTGTATATAAAGCTGCTGCGGAAGCAGTGGAACGTGCGCGTAATGGTGATGGTCCAACAATTATTGAATGTATGACATATCGTAATTACGGTCATTTTGAAGGTGAAGCGCAAACATATAAAACATCAGAAGAAAAAGAAGAACATTTAAATGAAAAAGATGCGATTGTGAATTTCCGTAAGCATTTAATACATGAAGGTTTATTAACGGAATCTGAACTTGTTGATATGGAAAAAGCAGTAGATGATGCAGTACAAAGATCCATTGAATTTAGTGAAAGTAGTCCATACCCAGACGATGAAGAATTATTAAAAGATGTATACGTTTCTTACAAATAAGAGGAGGGTGAAAAATTATGACTAGAACAGTAAGTATGTCAACTGCAATTAATGAAGCGATGAAAATCTCAATGCGTCGTGATGAAAATGTAATTTTAATAGGTGAAGATGTTGCAGGCGGTGCACAAGTTGATCATCTGCAAGATGATGAAGCTTGGGGTGGTGTTCTTGGTGTTACGAAAGGACTTGTACAAGAGTTTGGCCGAAATCGTATATTGGATACACCAATTTCTGAAGCGGGTTATATGGGAGCTGCGATGGCAGCTGCTGCAACTGGGTTACGTCCGATAGCTGAGTTAATGTTTAATGATTTTATTGGTAGTTGTCTTGACCAAGTATTAAACCAAGGTGCGAAATTCCGTTATATGTTTGGAGGTAAAGCAAAAGTACCCGTTACAGTACGTACGATGCATGGTGCTGGTTTTAGTGCAGCAGCTCAGCATTCACAAAGTTTGTACGCATTATTTACGAGCATACCAGGTATTAAAGTTGTTGTTCCTTCCACGCCGTATGATGCAAAAGGCTTATTATTAGCAGCAATTGAAGATGATGATCCAGTAATCTTCTTTGAGGATAAAACACTTTACAATATGAAAGGTGAAGTTCCGGAAGGATACTATACAATTCCATTAGGAAAAGCAGATATTAAACGGGAAGGTTCTGATGTAACAATTGTCGCAATCGGAAAGCAAGTTCATACAGCGCTTGCAGCTGCAAAGCAATTATCGAAAAAGGGGCTTGAAGTAGAAGTAATTGATCCGCGATCTTTATCACCGCTTGATGAAGATACTATTTTATCATCTGTTGAAAAAACAAATCGTCTTATCGTTATTGACGAAGCGAATCCAAGATGTAGTATCGCAACAGATATTGCGGCAATTGTAGCGGATAAAGGTTTTGATTTGTTAGATGCACCTATTAAACGAATTACAGCACCACATACACCTGTTCCGTTCTCACCACCACTTGAAAAGTTGTATTTGCCAACGCCAGAAAAAGTAATTGAAACTGTATCAGAAATGATTGGAGACCAATCTTTATTACATGTGTAATAAAACGATGAGAAGGGAGAGAGACACATGGCTGTAGAAGTTGTAATGCCGAAGTTAGGTATGGCGATGAAAGAAGGTATTATTACGAGCTGGAATATTAAAGCAGGCGATAATGTAGCAAAAGGAGAACTGATTGCTAGTATTAATTCAGAAAAAATTGAAACGGAAATTGAAGCGCCAGCTGATGGTACGGTACTTGATATAGCTGTAAGTGAAGATGAAGGAGTGCCGCCTGGTACTGTAATTTGCTACATCGGTAAACCAAATGAAAAAGTAGAAATGCAGGAAAGCACACATGTGGTAGAAGAAAAAACATCTAATATAGAAGTACAAAATCAAGAACCAAATGGGAAAGAAGTAGCGAAGCAAAGAATTAAAATTTCACCTGTAGCGAAGAAAATTGCAAAGTCTGAAAATCTGGATATCAAGGCATTAGTTGGTACAGGTCCTGGTGGAAGGATTACAAAGGCAGATGTATTAAAGGCGCTAGAAGAAAGAGTAGCAAATCCAGAAGTACCTGAACAAGAAGAAAGTACAGTCGTTCCTGTTACTGGTATGAGAAAAGCAATTGCGAGTCGTATGCATGCAAGCTTACAAAATAGTGCGCAATTAACGTTAACGATGAAAGTAGATGTTACAGATTTAGTTGCATTACATAAAGACATAGCGGAAGTTGTGCAAAAACGATACGAAAACAAACTAACCATTACGGATTTCGTTTCTCGTGCTGTTGTATTAGCGCTTAGAGAGCATAAAGAAATGAACAGCGCTTATATAGATGATGCCATTCATCAATTTGAACATGTGCATTTAGGCATAGCAGTCGCATTAGAAAAAGGATTAGTCGTTCCAGCTATTCGCTTTGCAAATAATTTATCTTTAGTAGAGTTGTCTAAAGAGATTAAGGATATGGCACAAAAGGCGCGAGCAGGTAGCTTAAGTAGTGATGATATGCACGGAACGACATTTACAATTAGTAATTTAGGTAGCTTTGGTATTGAATATTTCACACCTGTATTAAATACACCTGAGACTGGTATTTTAGGTATTGGCGCAATTGAACATGTTCCTGTATATAAAGGGAAAAAATTTAAAAAAGGTAGTATGTTACCTTTAAGTTTAACATTCGATCATCGTGTACTAGACGGTGCACCAGCAGCTGCATTTTTACGCACAATTAAATATTATTTAGAAGAACCTATAACAATTCTTTTATAAAGAGAAGGTGAGAGAATGAGTAAATTAGTTGTAATTGGAGGCGGACCAGCTGGATATGTAGCGGCAATTACCGCGGCTCAAAATGGAAAAGAGGTCACTCTTATTGATGAAGCTGACCTTGGCGGAACGTGTTTAAATGTTGGGTGTATGCCGACGAAATCATTGTTAGAAAGTGCAGAAGTGCATGACATTGTGAGAAAAGCGAATGATTATGGGGTTACGCTTAATACAGGAAGTATATCAATTGATTGGGATCAAATACAGGCAAGGAAATCACAAATCGTAATGCAACTCGTCCAAGGAATACAATATTTAATGAAGAAAAATAAAATTAAAGTTGTAAAAGGAAAAGCGAAATTCGAAACGGATCATCGTGTGCGAGTTGTACAAGGAAATAAAGAAGAAGTAGTGGATGGAGAGAGGTTTATTGTCGCAGCTGGTTCCGAACCTACAGAATTACCATTCGCTCCGTTTGATGGAAAATGGATTTTAAATAGTAGCCATGCGATGTCTCTTGAGAGTGTACCATCTTCATTGTTAATCGTTGGCGGTGGTGTAATAGGATGTGAGTTTGCAAGTATTTATAGTCGCCTTGGGACAAAAGTTACGATTGTTGAAATGGCACCGCAATTATTACCAGGTGAAGATGAAGATATCGCACATATTTTAAGAGAGAAATTAGAAAGTGATGGCGTAGAAATATTTACAGGAGCTGCTTTAAAAGGATTAAATAATTATAAGAAGCAAGCTTCATTTGAATATGAAGGTAGTATCCAAGAAGCTAACCCGGAATATGTTCTCATTTCTGTCGGCCGAAAACCACGTGTACAACAATTAGATTTAGAAAAAGCAGGGGTTCAGTTTTCAAATAAAGGGATTGCTGTGAACGAACATATGCAAACGAACGTATCACATATTTACGCAGCTGGTGATGTGATCGGTGGAATTCAGCTTGCTCACGTTGCCTTCCATGAAGGAACGACAGCAGCATTACACGCAAGTGGAGAAGACGTGAAAGTAAATTATCACGCTGTACCTCGATGTATATACACAGCTCCAGAAATAGCTAGTGTCGGGTTAAGTGAAAAAGGTGCAAGAGAACAATATGGTGATATTCTCATCGGAGAATTTCCTTTTACAGCGAACGGAAAAGCTCTTATTTTAGGAGAACAAGTAGGGAAAGTAAAAGTCATTGTGGAACCTAAATACCAAGAAATTGTAGGGATTTCTATTATCGGTCCTTATGCAACTGAACTTATTGGTCAAGGAACCGTAATGATTCATACAGAAGTTACCGCTGATATAATGAGAGATTATATTGCAGCACATCCAACTTTATCTGAGGCGATTCATGAAGCGTTAATGCAAGCAGTAGGACATGCTGTACATGCTTAAATAGAAATATGATAAACCACTATTCTCTAAATGAAAGAGAGAATAGTGGTTTGAATTTTTATAGAAGAAATTAAATGTCTTATTACTATTTAATTTCAATCGCTGAAGTAATATCGTTCCAATCAGCAGCTAAATTAGCAGTTTTACCGTACCAATCAGCATGTTTAAATAAAACGCCTTTTCCATATCCTTGTGTTGAAGTGTGCTCCCAAAGTGTCGTTGAATAACTTGCAGAAGGTGACGCTGTACTTACAGAAGAAATTCTGTCATTCCAGCTAGATGGTAAGTTTTTAAAGCCGCTACTCCAATAAATATATTGGCCACCTTTATCTTTATGTTCATAAAAATCAGTACTACCAGCACCGCTACCTAAAGGATTAATTTTATTTTTAATTGCTTTTTTATCCTTTTCAATATACGCATCTAATGTTTCACGACTAGTAAAACCGTAAGCTAGCCAATCCCCATTTTCATTTTGCTCTGGTAATACCATAATAATTTGGATATTTTTCTTATCCTGATCATTTAATTTTGCAAATGAATTAACATTTTGTTCATCCACTTTTAAATAATCAAATGACTTAATTGTGTTGCTTTTTTCTTCAGCACTTACCGCACCTGCACCTAGTCCTCCAGTTAATGCAAAACCCGCTACTAATGTTCCTGCTACTAATTTCTTCAACATATAACCATCCCTTTTTGTTTGAATTTTTGTACAGGTGAATCTTGTACAGCTAAAATGTATTCTAATTTTATACTTTTGTAAATATTCTGAAGTTTTAGAAATAATAGGCGGAATATTTACAGTTTTACATTTTTTCTTTAGAAAAAATAGTTATTGGAATGATATAATAAGTGGATATATTGTTTTTACTGGATGTAAAGATGTTTTAGGAGAGGTGTCATTGAAATATTTTACAAGAGATTGGTATAAAAAAATGCAAGTTTTAGAATTTGTAAGTTTTATAGAGTCTATAAAAGAATGGTCAGAAATGGATATAAAAAGTTTAAAGGAAGAAATAGAGGAAAGGAAAATAGATTTATTAAAATTCCTTCCTGAATCGATATACTCAATTATACAAAACATCACAACTAATTCAAAATACCCATCTGGTGAACTGAAAAAACGTATGCGAGAGTGGTCAACAGATTATGAGAAAAGAGTGGCACAATTAGATCAATCATACGTAGAATATTTTAATTCCATTGAGAAAAAACTTCCGTCAAACGTCGCTCAGTTACACAAGACATCACTACACGATAGTGTAATTAAAGTAGTAAAGAGAGAATCAGAAGATACTTTGTCTATCGTATTAGATTGCAGTGGTACTTTTAGTGAATTTGATAAACTTGAAGTAACCTTTATAGGAGTAACAAAGTGTTCTATGCCGGAAAACTTTGAAAATGCTTGGTGGTTATATCATGAAATAGCTCTTACTGAAGATGGTTTTGAACTAGGTGTTTTATTTGACTCTCCATTTAGAGAAGTGACGATTTTCGCGGCAGATGTATTACTTGTGAAGAAATAATGTTGTATGGAGTATTACAAACGTTTGACATAATAAAAAAATAAAGTTATTGTAGATACATGAAGTCTACAATAGGAGCTGTATTATGAAATATTCTAAAGCTACAAATTATGCTCTTCATACAATGCTTTTTCTGGCAAAGGCTACACCAAATAAGTTAGTTAGTGTTCACCAATTAGCAGAAATGCAAAATGTTTCACCAACGTACTTGTCTAAAATACTAACTAAGTTGACGAAGGAAGGGATGATACATTCATCATCTGGTCCAAAGGGCGGTTACTCGCTTAGTAAGAATTGGGAAGATATTTCATTTTTAGATATTATACATGCAATTGAAGGTAAAACATCATTGTTTGAATGTTGTTTACATGACAAACCTGGATGTTTAATTAATGAAGTAATGCTTGCAGCAGAAGAGAAAATGGAAGAAGAGTTACGAAATCAAAAAATCGTAGATCTTGCGAAAAAAATAAAAGTGGATTTTTAATCTGCTTTTATTTTTAAATTAATTAAGGATAAAAAGACTCTTCGATATCTTTAATTGTAGTTAGAAAATGATATGAAGAAGGAGAGAAGATGATGACTAAATTTTGGAATGATCGATATAAATCAGATGAATATTTTTACGGGGAAGAACCTAATACATTTATTAAAGAACAAGCATTTCGTTTAGCAAATCACAATAAAGTAATAGCTTTCGCGGAGGGAGAAGGTAGAAATGCTGTATTTCTAGCAAGACAAGGGAACGAAGTAACAGCTATTGATTATTCGGAAGATGGATTAGAGAAGACAAAAAAATTGGCAGAGAAGCATAACGTAAACGTGCATACAAAAAAAGTAGATTTATTAGCTGATAGTTTGCCAGAAAATGAATATGATGCAGCAATTATGGTATTTGGACATTTTCATGATAATTATAAAAAAATGATATTAGGTAAAATGATACAAACGATAAAGCCTGGTGGTTTAATTATGTTTGAAGTTTACTCAAAAAAACAAATAAACTATAGTACTGGTGGACCAAAAGATGTTGATATGCTGTATGATCCAATTGATATCCTTACTTGGTGTGAAGAACATAAGGTAATTCATTTCTTTAATGGCGAACAAGAGCGAATTGAAGGGAAAGGGCACACTGGTTTAGCTGATGTTATTCAAGTTGTTATTAGAAAATGAATATAAGTGTTAATGAAAGTTAAATGTATGAATGTAAAAGACCAGTCATGTAAGACTGGTCTTTCTATTTAGATACTAAATTATCAAGCTTCCAATATGTATCTGTTAACGGCGCTGCTTTGCTATCTATGTATAAATACATATTATTTAAATCTTTTGGTGAAGTTTTCAGTTCAAACACAACGTCAGTAGTTAAAGAGAATTCGTGTGGAACATTTTTATAGTGCTCGTCATCTATCGGATGAGCTTCACCTTCATATTTCTGACCAGTTTTTTCATCTTGTATGAAATATTTTATTTCCGAAAGATCAATAGTTTGTCCATCGTCCCGAACATTATTAATCATAACACGAGTAGTAAGGCGTCGCTCTTTGTCTATTTTTTCAAACTTTGCATTTTCAACTGTCGCTCTATAGTATTCGTTTTTAACTATTTCTCCATAGTGCATTGCATTCTTTTCGAGAGCGCTCTTTTCTTGTTTTGATGTAGTATTGCTATTACATCCTGTTAATATTCCAGTAAATAATAATGCTGTACATGTCGTTTTGATTAATGATTTCATAGTAATCCCTTTCTGTATTAAAAAGTAAAACATAGGAATAATTTTACATCAACAGGAAGGTAAATGAAAGTATTTTTGCGTAATATACAGATATACATTTATTCAGTTGGCAAATTAATGGGATAGAAAGCGGGAGAAGACTGTATAAAACGGAATAAATAAGAACTGAAAATATTGTAAAACAGAAGAGGCATACATATAATTAAAATAAAGTTTAAGTTTCTGAATCTTCAATAACGGTGGTGATAACATGTTTACTGAAGAACGTCGAGAGAGAATCTTAGAACTACTTAATACAGATGGAAGAGTAATCGCAAAGGAACTTGCGGAAAGATTTGAAATGTCTATTGATTCTATAAGAAGAGATTTGTCTATTATGGAAAAGGATGGTTTATTAAAAAGAACGCACGGAGGTGCAATTGAACTTACGCGAGTGAGGAACTTAGCTGCGGAACCAGCTAAACGTTATAGTGATAGCTCAATATATGAGAACACAATTGCAAAAGTTGCGACATCTTATATACAAGAAGATGATTCTATTTTTATTGGCGGGGCTCCCGTTCATAATGCGATGCTGAAATATTTACCGGAAGTATCATTTACGGTTATTACGAATTCTATAGAAATAGCTGGTCATCTAAGAGAATATAAGAACATCGATACATATTTAATTGGTGGAAAAGTAAAGCCTTCAGGAAATATTACTGATACATTTGCCTCTGAATTGATAAGTAGATTTTCTATTGATCTTTATTTCTCTACAGGTGGAGGCATTTCATTACAAGGTATTAGTACTGCAACACCTGAAGTTGCTTATTTTAGTAAAAGAGTAAGTGAAATTGCTAGAAGAAATATTTGTTTAGCTCCGCATAATAAACTTGGAATAGATTGTTTTATAAGAGGAGAGTCTCTAAAAGAAGTTGACCTTATTATAACTGACGAAGAGGCTAGTAAAGAAACTGTTCAGGAATTTGAGAAACAAGGTAAACAAGTTGTAATAGCGCCATTATATTGATTTGAAAGGAGTTTGACATGATTGTAAAAGAGCAAGAGTATCATATAAATGGATTAACTTATACAATTCGTTCTGCAGCTGAAAAAGATGCTGAGCAGTTATCGAAAATTAGAGTTCAGATTGATGGAGAAACTGAAAATATGGATAGAGATGCTGGAGAGGGATTTATAGATGACCTAGGGTTTCAAAAAATAATAAAAACAGATAGTGAAGAAACGAAGAATCTCTTTTTAGTTGTAGAAGTGCACAATCGAATTGTTGGATTTTCAAGATGTGAAGGATCAAATTTTAAGAGATTATCTCATAAAGTGGAGTTTGGCGTTTGTATTTTAAAAGAGTTTTGGGGATATAGAATGGGGAAGAGCCTATTACAACAATCTATTAAATGGGCTGACGAAAATGCAGTAAATAAAATATCTTTACAAGTATTAGAGACAAACGAGAAAGCTATTCATCTTTATAAAAAATTAGGTTTTGAAGTAGAAGGCATTTTGAAAAATGACAAAAGACTATCGGATGGAAAGTATTATAATACGGTAGTGATGGGAAGATTTACTAATACTTTTCATGAAAGAGGTGAAGAAGTATGTTTTACAGAAGGAAGTACTATGTAGTGAAAAATGAATTCATAGAAGTATTTAATGATCATTTCAATCACACGAACTTACCTAATCAATTAAAGCATGGTTCTAGGCTAATAGGACGCTGGATGAAAGATAATAAGAATGGTACGTCTGAAGTATTTGCCATATGGGAATATGATAGTTATGAACAGTATAATGAAATAGAATCGAAAATTAGAAGTGACGAGAGGCATATTAAAGGAATACATGAATGGTATGAAAACCATGGAGGGAAAGAATATGTTTTACAGGAGTACATAGTAGAGATGAAAAATGAAGAGTTAGTATGTACTGTAAAGTAACAGAGGGGTGAGGGATAAGAGAAATTAAAACAAAATTATATTTTAGTTTAGCATCCACTATTTTATTTGCAATAGCCGTGATTGTTTTCTTTATAAATGGTAATCCACAAAAGTGGTTTTGGTTATGTATTTTCTTTGCGTCCATTATACAAAATATAGTGCTACTAAAAAAGAATAAAGAAGTGCATTAAGATATTCAAATTATTAACATATTTGTGTCGTCTTGCTAGTTGTATTGAAAACGCTTTTATTCAGTTTTATAATAAAAGTATGTTTTATAAATCTCCAAAACAATTAAAAGGGAGATGATACAATGTTAGCTTCACCGTTTTACTTACATACATGGAAAAAGTTTGTTAATGAAGGTGTTCTTGATTCAAATCGCATAAATCAAAGAATTTCAGAATCGTGGCATCGATGTAAACAGGCTAATGTTAATCCTCACATGAATAAAGGTCAGAAAATTTTGTCTTCTAACATTTTTCAAGAACAAAAGAAAAAGAGTGAAATTTTCCTTGATATCGCATTACCTCAAATACAAAATATGAGAAAAACCATTGATGAACTACAAATGATGGCATTATTAATCGATCCAGATGGTTATGTTCTATCGTTAAGTGGAAATAAACAAACGTTAAAGCGAGCGAAACATATTAATTTTATTGAAGGTGTAAAATGGACGGAATCAGCTGTTGGCACAAATGCAATTGGAACAGCGCTAGAAATTGAAGAAGCTATTATGATAAGTGGTACTGAACATTACACCGTGGCATCTCATAGCTGGAGTTGTGCGGCTGCTCCCATTCATAATGATGATGGGAAATTAATTGGTGTTCTAGATTTCTCGTGTCCAATTGAATTTTCGCATCCATATATGCTCGGTATGGTAACTTCAATTGCACATGCGATAGAACGTGAATGTAGCATAAGAGTTCATCAAAATGAATTACACTTAATCCATCGTTTTTTAGATGTCATTGATAGTGATGAACAAGTAGTTATTTGTAATCATCGTGATGTTATCGTTTCTGCGAGTAAGAGCGTTCGTGAACGAATAAATAATTGGTCAAGAATGAAACTTGAAGAGTTAATGCACCATGGATTGGAAACTAAATTAGAGATACCAGTATATAGTAATGAAAGAATGATTGGGAAATGTATGTATTTAAAGGAAAATAAACAAATGAATACATATTCTGCTCTCACATTTATAAAAGGGATTACTTTTTCAGGAGTTACCGGGACAAGCAGAACATTTCAACACACACTAGAAGAAATTAAGCTTGTTTCACCGACTGATGCTAGTGTGTATGTATGTGGTGAGACAGGAGTAGGAAAGGAATATGTCGCGAGAGCGATTCATGAAAATAGTCCAAGAAAAGACGGGCCCTTTATAGCTGTTAACTGCGGTTCTTTGCCTAAAGAATTAATGGAAAGTGAATTGTTCGGTTATGCTGAAGGTGCGTTTACAGGTGCGCGACGTCAAGGATATAAAGGGAAATTTGAACAAGCAAACGGAGGAACATTATTTTTAGATGAAATTGGTGAAGTACCACCAGAGATGCAAGTAGCATTATTGCGTGTTTTACAAGAACGCACAATAACTCCAATTGGGAGTTCAAAATTGGTACCAGTAAATATTCGTATTATTACTGCCACACATAAAGATTTACTACGGTTAGTAGAAGAAGGGAAATTCCGTCAAGATTTATATTATCGTTTGCACGTTTATCCGTTATATGTTCCATCGTTAATAGAAAGAAAAGAGGATATCCCATATTTTATACAACACTTTTGCGAACGGAAGAATTGGAATGTTGTATTTCCAAAGAGTATATACAATCAATTTTTACAACATACATGGCCCGGAAATATTCGGGAACTAGTAAATGTATTAGAACGCATTTACATTTTGTCGCAAGGACGGGAAATATGCGAAAAACAAGTAGATTTTTTGTTACAAACAATGAGGGGAAATCAACAACAACTTGAGTTACAAGTTGAAAATAAAACAGAACATACATTACATTTTCGCGAAAAAATACAGCGTGATAGCATGATTGAAGCATTACAAAAGACAAATGGAAATGTTTCGTTAGCTGCAAAACTATTAAATGTACCCCGTAGTACATTTTATAAACGAATGCAAAAATATAAGTTATAAAGTAGATTTTTGCAATCTACTTTTTCTTTGTGGGCTCATGTTCTGTCGGAATGTGCGCTTACCAGGGAAATAATAGAACAGTTAGAAATTAATTTCCGAAAGGGGGACTTATGTGAAGTATATTGAAATTGGCTTCGGAAATAGGTGGTTCGTTCGAACAGAAACTGAAAATAAAGATGGAACTGAATTTGAGGAACGAGGAATTATAAAACCTATTTATTTTGAGTCTTTATATGTACGAATTTGGTTTCGGAAAACGTGTTTTATTTTTGATACGAAAGAAGGGTTTAAAAAAACTAAGAAGAGGAGGATTGAATATAAATTTATAGTTGGAATTGTAAGTAGACTGAATAAAGAAAAAGTGTGCTGATATACGTTATTATATTGACCAGGAAATTCTTTGGACTTATATTAAATTCATAAAAAGCAATTTTACTAAATATAAATTGTTAATAAAACCACTAAAAATTATTATCAAGACCTAAAAGCTAAAAATCCTAAAAAAATAAAGGTGAGCGCATATTAGTCATGTATAATATGTACTCACCTTTATTTTCTTGTTCAAAGCACCCGTTAGTCACTCATGGAACATGGAATAAAGTGTGGTATTGATTTAAAATAAAGTTTGATAATTTATAAAAAAGATTGATAAAACCCTGTATTAATATAAGATTTTTCTTTTGCCCCTTAAATTTCAGTTGTATTGTTCAATTAAAGGGCCAGATTGTTGAGGAAACAGGAATAATAAGAATACTCAAAAGATTGTTTGTGAAGTGCTACACTTAAACTAACGGGCAGTTTAGCTTAAGTACATTTTTTCACAAATTTAAAGGGGGATATTTCCCCATTTTTTATACCAGCTTAACGTTGATTCGGGAATGTTGAACTTCGCTACCTGCTAATTGAATTCTACTTCATCTGGAGACCTTTAAATTAAAATGTTTCCTTTCTTCTGACAGACTTATTAAATTTCGAAAACAATCAATTCAATCATCTTTTCGTATAGAAAAACTTATTAAGAAACATGCACTAGAAAAAATATAAATCATATATAGGAGATATCCCGTTTGAATGCTTGAGGAGGATATTATGAAACCTATGTTACCTAGTGAAAAATATTTCGGTAATTTAGAACTAGTTTATGCATTTTATGGGGCTATGCCTACAGGTGTTACTGTTTCAGAAACCGGTCGTATTTTCATTTGCTTTCCGAAATGGGGAGACGATGTTAAATTTACGGTGGCGGAAATTTTTGAGGATAAATTGCAGCCTTATCCTAATTTACAAACCAATTTGGTTAATCCCGAGAATATCCCAATGACTTTCATCAGTGTCCAAAGTGTAGTTGCTGATGGAAGGGGAACGCTTTGGATATTAGATACAGCGGCACCCAATTTTTCTGAACCTATTAAAGGGGGGGCAAAATTAGTCGCTGTTGATTTAGAAACCAATACAATAAGAAAAGTATATACCTTTACAGAAGATGTTGTCCTGCCTACAACTTATCTGAATGATGTCCGTTTTGATTTTCGTGTTGGAAAAGCAGGTTATGCCTATATAACGGATTCTTCTTCAAGAGGACCAGGAGCTATTATCGTCGTAGATTTATCAAATGGAAACGCGTTTAGACGGTTAAATGGAGCAAATTCAACTTCACCCGATCCCTATTTTTTACCGAAAGTAGAAGGTCAAATTTTAATGAATCGAAACAAAGACGGTTCAACTTCTCCATTTAGGTTGGCGTCTGATAGTCTTGCGATTTCTCCCGATGGAAAGATATTATTTTTTGCTCCACTAACCAGTCGGCATTTGTTCTCGATCTCAACAGAAGCCTTGAGAGACAGAACGATACCGGACATGAATTTACCTTATCATGTGGAGTATTGGGGAGAAAAAGGTGCGTCTGATGGAATGATCACCGATGCAAAGGGAGCTGTTTATGCTGGAGATTATGAAAACAACAGTATCCGTAAGATATTGCCAAATGGCATAATGGAAGCTATCGCACATGATCCGAGAATTTTGTGGCCGGATACTTTTTCAATTGGTCCGGATCAATATTTGTATGTCATTGTGAACCAATTACATCGACAGCCTAGATTTCATTATGGAAAAGACTTACGACAGAAACCTTATAGTTTACTTCGTATCAAAATTGATGAATTTCCTGCTCCGACCTCTTCATAATAAAAATAGTCAATTAATTGTTTTCATTGATAGAAAATGATCAAACTTTTTTATAAAACCAAAACATAAACCTGCTGGATAAGAATCCATTTTGATCAATCTTTTTCAAAATGGATTCTTTTTATTTACCATAGAATACGGGTTAAAACGATATTTTTAATCAAACTTTATTTTAAAATTACGAAGGAACTCATGAATGTTTTAAAAAATATGGTGAAGTAGTAATACCCCAACTTATGAGTGAAATTAATGAAAAGTTAAAATGGGATGTTATTTCAAATGTATAAATAAAGGTAAAGAAATAGGCGCTGAAGAAATTGAAAAACTATTAGCGGATTTATCACCAGAACAAGTAAAGATTGTTTTTTATCAAGAAAGTAAGGAATATGTAAAAATACTAAATCAAACTGATTATAATCAAAGAAGTAAATTAGAAGAAAGTGAATTAAAAGCAATTCTAAGTGAAATGAAAGAGGAGGAAATAATAGAGTTTTTAAAATTTGAAAAGAATTCATTGATGAGATGGACTTCAATTAGTATTGCTTGGGATATTATTGGAAATCGTGGTGAGATTTCTAAGGACATTGCTGAAGAATTTACTGAAATTATTTTAAGTAGATTAGAGAGTTATTCTTGGGAAAATTCGGGGGGATAAGCATTGTTGAAAAAATTAAAAATATATTAAAAGAAGATTTTTTATGGGATTTGGCGGAATATAATATAAAAAATCTTGATGACGATGACAATTATTATACTTGTAGCTCGAATATGGAGTTTCTGTTGCAATACGCAGGAGATTTATTATTTATAGATATTGTGAAATATATGTTCGATGAAGAGTTGAAATGTCACTATATGTGGCTAACTGGATGTGGATATATAAGCTTTAATTTTGAAATTGCTCCTTCAACTAGCTATTTACCTCAGCCTAAAGATATTAAAGAACTTGTTTGTAATATTCTATTTGAAGATTTTTCATTGAAAATCTCAATAGCTCTTTCATATATTTCTTTATCAACACAAAATCTTTCTGTTATCCAATAATTAAGTTCAGAAGATGTAATGATTTGTTCTCTTTTCTTACCTTGGAAATATCGTTTTAAAACATTATCATTAATAGAAGTTGGAATACCATCGATATAACCGAAAATCTGAATTTTCTTTAATACAGGAGATGTATGCCAATCGTTAGACCTTGAAATAAGTTCTTTCATATTTGATAAGTGTATTGGTTCTTTTACTTTTTCTTGATGAGCTTTAATAAGCTCATTCAAAAACTTTAAGATAGTAGGCTGTTTTGTCGTTCCTAAAAATGATAGAAAGCTATTTACTAGTTGTACTTGGGTCATTTTCTTATCCTTTCTATATAGAAATTGTTATTGTTATTATTATAGAATATATGTCAGAAAATACAGTTATTCATTAATGGAGTGGGAGAGAATTATATGTCGATGTCGCTATATTATAAAAAAATCCGGGAGCAATTAGGACATGAACTAATATTCATGCCAAGTGTAGCTGCAGTTATTAAAAACGAGCAGGGAGAACTCTTATTTCAATATCCTGGCGGAGAATATTGGAGTTTGCCGGCTGGAGCAATTGAACCTGGGGAAACTCCAGAAGAAGCAGTAATTCGGGAAGTATGGGAAGAAACAGGATTGAAAGTACAAGTGAAAAAACAAAAAGGGGTATTTGGAGGGAAAGAGTTTCGTTATACATATGCAAATGGCGATAAGGTAGAATATATTGTTGTTGTGTTTGAGTGTGAAATTACTAGTGGAAAACTGAAATCGATAGATGGTGAATCTTTAAAACTACAATATTTCTCATTTTCTGAAAAGCCTCCTTTAGCACTACCATACCCGGATAATATATTTTTATAGATGTAAAATAGCACACCTTATTTATTGAAGGTGTGCTATTTATATAACCCGGTCGTATACATCTCCGTTAACGTATACACAATTTCCTCTAAGTTAATCTTTTTGTCATTTTGCATAATAGTCCAAAGAAACGATTCATTCATCGCGAACCAACCGCGTGCTACAATCTCTTTATTTAAATTAGGTTGTGCTAATCCACTTTCTTGAGAGTAAGTAATATCCTGTTTAATGCTTGTTATAAAACGTTCCCGAATCTCATCCCATTTTTGCCGTATTTCTCTTGATAATCCTATCGCTTCCTCTACAACTTGCAAAATAGCGCGTTCTTCATCTGCTAATTGCAGGAATGCTCTAACTTGATTTTGGATCATTATACGTGCTTCCTCTTTTGTTTGTGGAGAAAAAGAGCGTTCAGCGATATTATAAAAACGATTCATAACATCTTCCATTAAACTAATTAGGAGATCATCTTTGTTTTTGAAGTATACATATGCTGTACCATATCCGGTTTCTGCATGTTTAATAATTTGTGTAATTGTCGTTTTTTGAAATCCGTTACGTATAAAAATAGTGTAACCAGAGTGTAATAGTTTCTTCTTCGTTTCTAAGGAGCGGTGTTTTCTTGATGAAAGGGTACTGTTTTTCAAAGAATCACCTCTTTATACTGAAATATCTGAAAATATAATTGTATTGTAAAAGAAGTTCATATATAAAGTCAACTGACATAATATCATTGACGTTGTATCAATTAAGGTGATATATTTCAATTAGTTAGAATAAAAAGAAAATTAAGAGAAGGTGACACCATGTATAAAGAACCATTTCAACCAACTTATGAGTATGCGCTTGAATGTGATAAACATGATGAACTGAAAGATTTTCAAACTGAATTCTATAAAAAAGAAGGTACTATATATTTAGATGGAAACTCATTAGGGCTACTTTCAAAAAGAGCAGAGAAATCATTACTTACGTTGCTAGATTCGTGGAAAGAGTATGGTATTGACGGCTGGACAGAAGGTGAGCATCCGTGGTTTTTCCTTTCAGAGAAATTAGGTAAACTTACAGCCCCTCTTATTGGAGCTTTACCGGAAGAAACTATTGTAACCGGTTCCACAACTGCGAATATACACCAAGTTATTGCGACGTTTTATGAGCCGAAAGGAATACGTACAAAAATACTTGCGGATGAATTGACTTTCCCATCAGATATTTATGCACTTCAAAGTCAAATTCGTTTAAAAGGATTAGATCCAGAGGAGCATTTAGTAAGAGTGAAAAGCCGAGATGGTAGAACACTTTCTGAAGAAGATATTATCCATGCGATGGAAGATGATATCGCTTTAATTTTATTACCTTCTGTTTTATATAGAAGTGGTCAAATTCTTGATATGAAACGTTTAACAACGGAAGCTCATAAACGCGGCATTCACATTGGATTTGATTTATGCCATTCAATAGGATCTATTCCGCATCATTTCAAAGATTGGGATGTCGATTTTGCTGTTTGGTGCAATTATAAATATTTAAATGCAGGACCGGGTAGTGTTGCAGGCCTTTATGTAAATAGTAAACATTTTAATAGACTGCCAGGATTGTCTGGATGGTTTAGTTCTAGAAAAGATAAACAGTTTGATATGGAGCATACATTAACAGCTGCCGATCATGCAGGTGCTTATCAAATTGGTACACCGCACGTATTAAGTACAGCACCTTTAATTGGTTCTCTTGAAATGTTTAAAGATGCTGGTATTGAACGTTTACGCGAAAAATCTTTACATATTACAAGATATATGCTGAATTTAATTGATCACGAATTAAAAGATTTCGGATTTACAATTGGAAATCCATTAGAGGATGAAAAACGTGGCGGGCACATATATTTAGAACATGCAGAAGCAGCACGTATTTGTAAAGTGCTAAAAGCAAATGGAGTTATCCCTGATTTCCGAGCACCTAATGGAGTAAGACTGGCGCCGGTCGCTTTATATAACACATATGAAGAAGTGTGGAAATCTGTACAAATATTAAAGAAAATTATGAAAGAAGAAGAGTATAAACAGTTTGAAAATAAGCGAGAGGTTGTGGCATAAGCATGAAAACATCAGAGTGGATTGATATTTCACAACCGCTAAATAATGATATTGCAACGTGGCCAGGAGACACACCGTTCTCATATGAAGTTTCATGGTCAAAAGAAGAAA
The DNA here is from genome assembly GCF_030164735.1 of Bacillus sp. RB3. Taxonomy (NCBI): domain Bacteria; kingdom Bacillati; phylum Bacillota; class Bacilli; order Caryophanales; family Bacillaceae; genus Bacillus; species Bacillus sp. RB3. The sequence continues at coordinate 292,861 of NZ_JASNGE010000002.1, read as the reverse complement.
GTGGCTCGGTAAATGTTGGAAAGTTAACGATGAGTATTCATACAGGCACTCATATTGATGCACCATTTCATTTTGATAATGATGGAAAGAAAGTATTGGATTTAGATGTTCAAGTTTATGTTGGCCCAGCACGGATTATTGACGTTTCTAATCTTGAAAGCATCGGGAAAAAGGAATTAGAAAACTTTCATTTAAAAGGTGTAGAACGATTATTATTACGTACATCTTCACATGGAAAAGCTGAAGAATTTCCAGATGTGATCCCTCATTTACGTGCAGACATAGCACCTTTTCTTTCGGAGAAAGGTATTCGTTTAATCGGAGTAGATGTACCATCAGTTGATCCGCTAGATGATAAAGAATTAGCAGCGCATCATCAATTATTTAAACATGGAATTCATATTTTAGAAAATGTCGTACTAGATCATGTAGCAGACGGTGATTATGAATTGATTGCATTACCACTTGCATTAACTGATGCGGATGGAAGTCCAGTTCGAGCCGTTATTAGACCAATATAAGTAGAATCATATAAAAGGGGCGTTTGGCTAATATGAAAGAAAATGAAAAAGTAATTATGGAAAAAGGGATTCATACGGATTTTAAAGAGAATATGACGTATGGGGAATATTTACAATTAGATAGTTTACTATCTTCTCAAAAAAGATTATCAGACCATCATGATGAAATCTTATTTATCGTTATTCACCAAGCAAGTGAGCTTTGGATGAAGCTCACTTTACATGAGCTAAATGCGGCGATTGAATCTATTAAACAAGATAAATTACAACCAGCTTTTAAAATGTTAGCACGTGTATCAAAAATTCAGTCTCAAATTATTCAATCTTGGGATATTCTTGCGACATTAACACCATCAGAATATATTGAGTTTCGTGATTCACTCGGTCAAGCTTCAGGTTTTCAATCGTATCAATATCGTATGATTGAGTATGCACTTGGCTATAAAACGCCACATGCATTAAAAATTTATGAAAAGGATCCAGAATTACATGCACGACTTCATAAAGCGCTACATGCACCAAGTCTATATGATGTCGCGATTCAAGCATTAGTAAAAGAAGGATTCCCTATTCATAAAGATGTGTTAAACCGTGATATTACGCAGCCTTATGAAGAAGATGCAACAGTAGAAGCAGCATGGTTAGAAGTGTATGCGGATGTGAAAAAATATTGGAATTTATATCAGCTTGCTGAAAAATTGATTGATATTGAAGACTGGCTACAACAATGGCGTTTCCGTCATATGAAAACAGTAGAAAGAATTATTGGACATAAAATGGGTACAGGTGGATCCTCCGGTGTTTCTTATTTAAAGCGAGTACTTGATCAACAATTCTTCCCAGAGCTTTGGAATGTTCGTACGAAATTATAAAAATAAACCTGTCAGTTCATTATGGCTGACAGGTTTATTTTTATTTGAGCACAATTATGTTTAAAATGAAGGAACAAGATATAATAAATGGATTAACTATTTAAATGGAGGTAAAGTTTTTGGATTTCAAGCAACTAGAAAATAAATTCGAAAAGAAAAAAGTGAATACATTTCTTGTTTATCAAAAAGGACAATTAACAACTGAGTATTATAAAACACCCGAATGTGCAAATAACTTATATAAAATAAATTCGATTACAAAAAGTATCGTATCTTTATTAATTGGTATTGCAGTTGATAAGGGCTATATAAATGATATACATACACCGATCACAGAGTGGATTGAAAATGTACCTAGGGGAAAACATAATTTAACACTATATCACTTATTAACAATGACTACTGGTGAGGACTGGAAAGAGTTTGGGAATGGAGTAGTATTCCCAAATGACTTTGTAGAATCACAGAACTGGGTACAGTACATATTAGAAAAGCCAATAATTGAAGAACCTGCTACAAAAATGAATTATAATTCAGGTTCTTCTCATTTACTGAGCTATATTATTCAAGAAGCTACTGGAATGTCGACAGAGCGGTTTGCAAAGAAATATTTATTTAATCCATTAGAAATTAACGAATACGAGTGGCAACAAGATCCGCAGGGTATATATGTCGGCGGCTTCGGTATGAAAATGAAATCTACCGATTTATTAAAATTAGGAAAATTATGTTTGCAAAATGGATATTGGAATGAAAAAGAAATTGTATCAGCGAAATGGTTAGAAGAGTTAAGTAGGGCGCATTTTGAAACATATGAACATGTCGGCGCATATGGATATCACTGGTGGGTATTACATACCGAAAGATTTCACATACCGTATTGTATATATTTCGCTATGGGATACGGCGGACAATACATCGTTATCATTCCTCAGTTAGAAGTAGTAGCTATTATAAGTAGTCATATGCCAAAACGTGGGCTCGTTCCATTAAAACTATTTATTGAGCATGTACAGGGAAATTCTAATTATATATAAGAAAAGGAGGGAATGTATGAAGGATGAAAAAATTTTATCTTTATTTAGATTCTGTTTAAGTCTTCTAGTATGTAGCGCCATTATTACGCAATTCATAATCAGGGCACAAGTGAAACCGTTCAATCCAGTTAACTTTTTTAGTTTCTTTACTATCGAAAGTAACATTTTAGTTGCATGTATTCTCCTTTTAAGTAGTATCGGAACAGCTACATTTGGTCGCTCAGAGCAGTTTAGTATACTTCGTGGTGCGGCGACGGTATATATACTTACGACAGGACTCGTTTATTTTTTGTTACTAAGAGGGTTAGAAGAGTCACTTCAAACGGCAATACCATGGGTAAATACTGTGCTACATTATATCATGCCGATTACAATGCTTTTAGATTGGATTTTAAATCCACCTATTAAGAAAATCACTTGGAAACAAGCTGCAAGTTGGCTTTTATTCCCGTTTTTTTACGTTGTATATAGCTTAATACGTGGTCCAATCGTGAATTGGTATCCATATCCGTTTTTAGATCCGAGAATAGGTGGATATGGTAAAGTACTTTTATACAGTATAGGGATAGCAGTTGTAATTGGTGCTATTTGTATATTGGTAAGATTTTTAGGGAATCGAAACTTTAGAAAAGAATTTTAGAAATGCAAGAACCCCACTGTGTCTGTTTTTAACAGTGGGGGTTTCACTTTATCCAGCTATTTGTCGGGCTGCCCGTAAAAGTCCGATTGGTGAGGGCTGATGATTAGTGGGAGATGAACAAAACCCCCACTGATTAAGGTTTCACTTTATCTACTCGTCTTCTGAAACGACAACTTTATAAATTTCTCCGTCTTCGTTTCAAATTCTACATCAACAAAAACACCGTATTCTTTTCCGTTCTCACGTAACCACAATTTAAATTTTTCAACAGTTATTTGAACTGTTTTTGGTTTTCTACCTATATGAAGATAGTCAATAATTTCTGCTTTTGGGTATTGTTCTTTCGTCTTTTCTACGGCAAGTTTACCCCATTTGGCATACGGCGGCTGCGCATGAACAATTGATGAGCCTGTATATATATTTGAACATGTTGTTAGGAACAGAATGACAAGTGCGACACGTTTTAACAATTTTTTCATGATGAACTCCTTTTATCCTTTTTTATATTGTTTACATATTTTTTCAACGATATTAGTTTGGATTTTTTTGTCTTCTTTACATAAAAGCGAGGCTTTTACAAAACATAACCAAGAAATCATTTCCGTAATTAAGGAGGGAAAATTATGCGCCAAAAAGCTATTTTTAAAATAGCAGTTTTACTTGCGTTCATAGGACTGTCTTTAATGGTCAGTAGTATACAATTAAAGAATGTAGAAGCTTTTTCTAATCAAGTTATTCAAAGAGGAGCATCTGGCGAAGATGTCATTGAACTGCAATCTCGTTTGAAATATAACGGGTTTTATACGGGAAAAGTGGATGGTGTTTTCGGATGGGGTACATATTGGGCACTTCGGAATTTTCAAGAGAAATTCGGATTACCCGTTGATGGTTTAGCTGGAGCTAAAACGAAGCAAATGCTCGTGAAGGCAACGAAGTATGACAAGTCAACTGCTAATAAAGGGACGACAACGAATAAAGGAAATAGCGGTGGCACTGCACAAGAGAATAAACCACCTCAAAATAAAGGGACAAATGTTCCGAACGGTTATTCTCAAAATGATATTCAGCTTATGGCAAACGCAGTATACGGAGAATCGCGTGGTGAACCGTATTTAGGGCAAGTTGCAGTAGCTGCCGTTATTTTGAATCGTGTTACAAGTGCGTCATTCCCAAATACTGTTTCAGGTGTAATCTTTGAACCTAGAGCATTTACAGCGGTAGCCGATGGACAAATATATTTAACGCCAAATGAAACAGCAAAAAAAGCAGTTTTAGATGCGATTAACGGATGGGATCCAACAGGAAATGCTTTATATTATTTCAATCCAGATACTGCGACTAGTAAATGGATTTGGACTCGTCCACAAATTAAAAAAATCGGTAAACATATTTTCTGTAAATAGAGCGGAGGTGGGACAATGTTACGAGGTATTATCATTGTATTATTAACAGTCGGTGTAGTAGGAACAGGCTATTGGGGCTATAAAGAGCACCAAGAGAAAAATGCAGTTTTAATTCGAGCGGAAAATAGCTATCAACGTGCATTCCATGATTTAGCATACGAAGTCGATTTATTACACGATAAAATTGGCACAACACTTGCGATGAATTCACGATCATCTTTATCACCTGCATTAGCGGATGTATGGCGTTTAACATCTGAAGCTCGCTCGGATGTAGGGCAACTTCCTTTAACATTAATGCCATTTAATAAAACGGAAGAATTTTTAGCGAATATCGGTGATTTCAGTTACCGTGCAGCCATTCGTGATTTAGAAAAAGAGCCGTTAAATGAGCAAGAATATAAAACGCTACAAACTTTATATTCAAATGCAGGAAATATACAAGATGAACTAAGAAAAGTACAACATCTTGTTTTGAAAAATAATTTACGCTGGATGGATGTAGAAATGGCACTTGCATCAAATCGCGATCCAGCAGATAACACAATTATTGATGGATTGAAAACTGTAGAGAAAAACGTAACATCATATTCTTCTACAAACTTCGGACCGACCTTTACAAGTGCGCAAAAAAATAAAAAAGGCGGATTTGAAGCGGAAGGAAAGGCAATTTCTAAAGATGAAGCGGCGAAAATCGCAAAATCGTTTCTGAATTTAAAAGGAAATGAAAAAGTAGATGTAGAGAAAAGCGGAAAAGGTGCGAAAGAATCCTTCTATAGTGTGAAAATTAAAGATGAAGCAACGAATAATGAGTTCTATATGGATATTACCGGAAAAGGCGGATATCCAATTTGGGTTATGAATAACCGCGAAATTAAAGAACAGAAAGTTAGTTTAAACGATGCAGGTAGTAAAGGTTTGAAATTTTTAAAGGACCATAAGTTTAATAATATGGAGCTTTATGATAGCTCTCAATATGATAATGTTGGTGTATTTACGTATGTAGTAAATGAAAATGGAGTACGAATTTATCCAGAAGCAATCCAAATGAAAATTGCTTTAGATGATGGTTCTATCGTTGGGTTCTCCGCAAAAGAATATTTAGCGTCACATCAAAAGCGAACAGTTCCATCGGCAAAGCTAACTGCAGCAGAAGCAAGAAAGAAAATCAATCCGGATGTAAAAGTCATGGAAGAACGTAAAGCTTTAGTAGTCAATGATTTGCATAATGAAGTGCTTTGCTATGAATTTGTAGGCACTTTAGGAAAAGATACGTACCAAATATTCATTAATGCTAATAGCGGGGCCGAGGAAAAGGTAAAGAAAATGCAAGCTGTTGAAAAAATTTATGATTAAACCTTAATAGTGAAGTGGTGAAAATAATGAAAACTCTAATATATATATTGATGCTTTGCTTCGTTATAACTGGATGCAGTATTGGAAAAAAAGACAATCCAAACGAAAAGCCGGAACAAAAAAATGTTTCAATGAAAAATGTTAATTATACGAATAAATCAAATAAGCCAAATGAAAAAGCAGCAGATCATTTAGCATCTTTAGCAGCAAGTGTGCCAGGTGTGAATGATGCAACAGCGGTCGTTGTTGGAAAATATGCTATTGTAGGTATTGATGTAAAAGCAAAACTTGATCGAACTCGAGTTGAATCAATTAAATACTCTGTTGCAGAAAGTTTAAAAAATGACCCTGACGGTGCTAATGCAGTCGTTGTAGCAGATGTTGATACGTATGAACGGCTCAAACAAATCGGAAAGCAAATTAAAAAAGGAAAAACAGGTGAAGGTATACTAGATGAATTAGCCGCTATTGTGGGCCGAGTAATGCCACAAGTTCCAAATGATATGATAGAAAATAGAGAAACGAATCCAATTAAAGATAATGATAAACAATTACCAAAAGATGAAGAACAAGAGTTAAGAAAAGAACAGGATGATCAATCAAATAATCATTTGAATAAATGAAATTAGCCTCGTACTTAATTGTACGAGGTTTTTAAATATAATATTAAATATTCAGTTTATTTTTAAGGAAAAATATGGTTTAATTATGATGGGAGGGACAACTGTTATGATGAAAAAAAGCGCATGTATATTGTTTAGTTTATGCTTAGGTTTCAGTATGACAGCGTGTGAACAGAGAAAAGAAGTGAAAAATCAAACAGCAACTTCTTCTACTGTGATGGAAAGGCAACAGAAAGAGTCTATCAATATAAATCATTTTTCGAGTATAAATGAAGGGATGACTTATACAGAAGTTAAAGATTTAATTGGTTTTGAAGGAGATTTACTTATAGAAGAAGGGGTAGAACATTCTACACAAATTAAACAAATTTTTGCTTGGAAAGGAAACAATCCAAATTCATTTGTTGAAATTACCTTTTTAGATGGAAGAGTGCATTCAAAAGCACAGCAAGGTATAAGTTAATAAGCTAAAAAATGGGAGAGTTTAGCATGAACATACACACAGGGGAAATTCAATTAGTTCCGTATAAGGAGAAATATAAAGAAGTTATACAAACATTTACTTTACCAAGTGAACAAGTTCAGTTTACATCAGATCCAAGCGCATTACTGGAGAAAGCAAAAAGTGATCGTACAAAAAATGTGATTGTTATTTTAGATTACAATGGGGTACCGGTGGGTCTTTTCGCATTGCAAACAGGCGATAGAGTACAGGAATTCACAGACAATAAAAACGCTTTACTTTTAACCTCATTTTATATAAATCACAATAGACAAATAAAGGGATACGCTAAAAAGTCATTGTTATTATTAGACGAGTTTGTAAAACGTTATTTTCCAATAAAAAATGAAGTTGTACTTGCTGTGAATGAAAGAAATATTCCTGCACAAAATTTATATGCAAAAGTCGGCTTCCAAGATAAAGGTTTTAGAAGAATGGGACCAATAGGCCAACAAATAATAATGCATTTGTCTATAATGAAATAATGAGATAGAAAACTTACTCTTGAATATTCATGTAGTAGGTTTTTTTATTTTAATAATATACAATATATGTATATAAAATGAAATAGAAATGAAGGATATAAAAAATGAATCAAGATAGAAAATGGAATATCGTTGGGGGAAGAGTGATTAAAACTGGGATTGCAGTTTTTCTTACAGTGTTAGTTTGTGAATTTTTTAATATCTCAACTTGGAGTTATAAAAATGATTTAAAAGATTATAAACCAAATCATTATCATCACCATTTTTCAAGTGAGTATATTATTTTATTTGAGGTATTATCTATTCATGATATGTTAGAAGAATTAAAACAAATATCCGAGAAATATGAGTGGGGAAATCGATTCAATTGATAAGTTCATTTTATTGTGGGGGGAATAGTATGACACTTTATATTGCATTACTAAGAGGAATCAATGTCGGTGGACATAAAGTAATCAAAATGGCTGAGTTAAAACGAGTGTTTGAATCAATAGGGTTAAAACAAGTGAAAACGTATATACAAAGTGGTAATATCGTGTTCGAATCTGAGGAAGATATAAACTTTCTAAAAGACCGAATACAAACGGAAATAAAAAATGAATTTGATTTCGATGTTCCAGTCATGCTAAGAACACATGATGAATTTATAAATATTATTAAACAATGTCCGTATGAAGTTCATTCATTGTTAGAAGGAGAAAGTGTTCATATTGCTTTTTTAGCGAATGTACTTTCTGAAGAAGAGAGTAGTCAATTGCTTACATTTAAAAGTGAACTTGAAGATTGTTATATAGATGAGAAAGTCGTTTATTTGTTTTTCAAAAATAGCATTCGAAATTCTAAATTAATGAACCAGTTTCAAAAGTTACATACACCAGCTACAGTTAGGAATTGGCGGACTGTGAACAAATTAAAAGCAATTGTAGAGGGTATGTAAATATAAAAAGATGAGGTTTTCTACATGTAGAAAACCTCATCTTTTTATTTATATTGTTTTGCAACTACGAGTTCGACAATAGGATAAATAAAGAAGGAAGAGCAAATTGCGATGAACAGAGGGAGGTTTTTTACTCCATCTAAATTAGCCCCCATAGAAAATCCTTCAGAGAAGATTAATATAAGGAACATTACAATTACAAGCACAAAATATGCAATTTTAAAGCTTTTATATGTAATTTGTTGTCCCATTTCATCTTGACTTTCTTCTGATACACCGTGGGGATCTCCCCAAGTAATGTAATTAATTAAATTACTAAGTATTAACGAAATAGCAAAAATCGTACCGCCCAAAATAGAACCTTCAGTTATGTATTTATATGTGCCATGTACTAGTATTGCAATTAATGCTAAAACAATGATTATAAAAATAGTTTTTTTAGTATTCAATAAATAATTGCCCCCTCGATTGTAAAAAACTCTTTACAAATATAAGTATAAAATTGGAAAAGTATCATGTCAAATACTTTTTACACGAAATATGTAAGTATGTAATATTTTAGTTCTATGATAAATAAAAAATTACAATACATTTGAATGTAAAAGAATGGGCTCGCATATATTTGGAAGGGATGTCAGATTAATTTAGGGGGTAGTTATGTCTATACTTTTAAAAGCTGGTGCAGATGCAGGAAACAACGGTTTGAAGTTAATGGTGAAAGGGCAAGACCCTATTTTTATTCCGAGTATTTATTCTTTATATATAGGTGAGCCTACAGGACTCTTAGATGAGGTAGATGTTTCATTATCTGAATTAGAAAACCACATTGATGTGACTATAAGTTCGCCATCGTTAATGCTAAATAATGTACGATACATCGTTGGAGAAAAAGTCATTCAAGATCAATTAAAAGGTACTGAGGTAGAGAAGAAATCAAATAAGTCAACGGATGAGTTAATGGTTATTACAATACTATCAGGTTTGGCGGTAAGCGCTATGCGTCAAAGTCCAACTTCTAGCCATATTAATATTCGTTATGATTTATCTGTCGCTCTTCCTATGCAGCTTATTACACAAGAAATAGCTGCTGAAAATGCAAAACGTTATATGGGAAATCATAAGGTTATTTTCCATTATCCGAACGGACGCGATGTGACAATTAATGTTTCAATTGAGTATTGTAAATGCCTACCTGAGGGTGCTTCTGGGACGTGGGGCATTGTATACGATGAAGAAGGAAATGTTGTGAAACATAAAATAGAATGTGAGCAAAATCAAGTTTCTGAAATTGATTTTGTAGATAAAACTCTACTCTCTTTTGATATTGGCGCAGGGACGACAGAAGAAGTCGTTTCATTAGGGGTGAATTTCCGTCCGCAACTAAGTAAAGGTTTATCTTATGGTGTAAAAGAGACGTTACTACAAATCATTACGAGATGGAACCGGAAGTATCCAACTAAAACGATTGATAGCATTACAGAATTCAATCAAATTTATTTAAATGATAAGCATCCGAGAAATACATTATTAGTTGAGGAATCACAGCCAGCGCTATTAGGTTTAGCAGCGCGTGTTGCAACAGATATTATAAATAAAATTGATGATATGAAAGACGATCCATACGTGTTTATTTATGGCGGGGGTGCAGTAATTATTAAAAACAGTTTAAAAATGATTTTAAAGCAAAAAGGACGACTCAAAAATGTAATCTTTGTAGATAATCCGTTATTTACAAATGCACGAGGATTATTAGTCTATACTTGTTCGCCAAAATATAGAGAGCATAAGCAAAAAGAGTTAGGATTTACAAACTTAACGATAAGTTAGTTGGTGGAAGTATGCGATCTAGGCGATATAAACGTGGTGATCGAGTAAAAATCAATATTCATAAATCGGTATCACCTGAAATGCTTGCGTGGCTGAATAAACAATCAAATCCAACTAATTTCTTCTTCTTTGCTGCGCAGCAACTATTTAAACAAGTAGGAGATATTGATGTTTCTAAAGCTTTACCAAGCAGCCATGTTTTCTCATTATATGTGGAGCCTTCATCCTTATTAAAAGTCGAAGTAAACCCTTTTAAAAACATGACACTAGACACAAATACATCCACTGAAAATGCAAAAAAAAAATTATGGGAATCTGTTGATCAATTAGATTGTCCATTTTTTTAAACATAGAAAAATATAAGAAGTCCCCATCACTATACATACGAATACAGTGATGGGGTTTTGTTTGTAAATGGAAGGGGCACAATACAATTTGTGACCCTTCCATTAGTTATTTATCTAAATTTTAGATGTATGTTTAGAAACAGCATTAATTATGCTTTCCCAGTCATCTGGATGGTTTTCATGGCCTGCCCCTTTAAGGGTTAATAGTACTGAGTTTGGAATTTCATCAATTAGTGCGAGGCCATGTTCAAATGGTAGTGCTGTATCGTCTGTTCCGTGAATAACTAATGTAGGTGCTTGTATGGATTGAAGTACACCTTCATATGCATCATCACCTTGAAGTAAAGCGTGATTAAACATACTTAATAAATTGTTTGCGCGTTCTATTTCTTGTTTTACTTGTTTATAAACTCTATTTTCATCAAATATTCGTTCTGATCCACATAATAGACGAGATCCTGAAACTAAATACTCTGCCACATCATTTTTATTTGCCCAATCTATACTTGTGCCATTTACATGATGTGTTAAAATCCTTTCATCCATTGGAGGTAAATCGCGAGTATTGTCATCAGATCCTATTACACTAGTCGCTAGTAAAGTTAGCGTCAAAATTCTTTCGGGATGTTTTACAGCGGCAATTTGAGCAATCATACCACCTAATGACATGCCAAATAGGTGAGCTTTATCAATATGATAAGCATCTAGTACTCCAATTGCATCTTCAGCCATATCTGTTACTGTGTAATTGGAAGTTCTAGGTTCATAGGCAACAGAGCGCCCAACATCACGGTTATCAAAGCGAATAACAAACTTCCCCGTACTAGCCAACAGCTCACAAAACTCTTCATCCCAATAAACCATGGAACATGTAGCGCCCATAATTAATAAAATAGCAGGGTTCTTAGGGTTCCCAAAGCTTTCTGTACATATATCAATTCCGTTTATTTTAAATATCTTTTCACTCATATAGTTAGCCTCATTTCTTTTGAATTTAATTAATAAAACAATTTTGGATGATTCTAAGATGTGTGTAAGATTCGTATTGGAATTTATCCCGCTATTTTCCGGGCAGTAAGAGTCCCATTTCAAAATTCCGGGAAAGTAAAGAAGTTGGGAGGGGACCAACTTCCCGGAAAAGCCCGATTGGCGAGGGTTGATTAAAGTTTCACTTTATAATGCTTCTTGCATAATTACCCCCAAAAATAATTATATGTTAATTCAAGGCAAAAAATTTTGAGAAATAATTGTATGTTATTAAAATAAACAGCAAGGAGGAGAGGAAATGAAAGCAATTGTTATTGATCAATATGGTATTGTTGAAGAATTAAAAGAAAGACAAGTTTTAAAACCGGTTGTTCAGAATAACGAAAAAGCTCAACAATAAATAATATCCCATACTATACATTTTCATTTTCAGGTATTATTTATTGTTAGCTATTGTGATATTACTTCTAACAAATACTGTTTCGTATTGTATCGTGTAATTTTTCTAATCCAATTTCCATATCTTTCTCGTTTAACATTGAATAGCTAATTCTTAATTGGTTATCATTTGTTTCGTAATTTAATAGACAAGCTGTTCCTGGTAAAAAAGAGACATCTACTTCATTTGCTTTTTGTAATAAGGTAAAGGGATCTATCGAATCAGGTAGTGTCACCCATAAATTAAAACCTCCATTTGGTATTTCAAAGTGTAGTTCTTTTAATGGCGATAATATATCAATTGTTAAATCACGTCTCATTTGTAAAGCTGTACGTAATTTTTCTAAATGGTTTTTCATACGTTCTGCACGTAAAAACGGTAGAAGTGCCTTCTGTGTTAATAAAGGACTACCGATATCCATTGAACCTTTTACTGCATATAGCCATTCAAAAATAGGACCATCGGCAATAAGTGCCGCGATACGCAGTCCTGGTGCTAACGTTTTACTAAATCCTTTTATATATATTACGTGGCCATCCTTATCAAAACTTTTGATTGGGGGCGGGATTATAGCATCCTCAAAATATATTTCTCCGAAAGAATCATCTTCAATAATAAAAAATTGATATAACTCCGATAGTTCTATAAGTTCCATTCTTCGTTCTTTACTCATTACTGTACCTGTCGGATTCTGGAAGGTGGGATTCGTATACAATAAAACGGGATTTTTACTTTGACAAATATCATCAATTAAGTCGGAGCGAACTCCATGATTATCAAGAGAAACGGGAATGATTTGAACACCTTTATTGATGAAAATATCAAGCGCAGCACTGTAACATGGACTTTCTACTAATACAATATCTCCAGGTTTTAATAATGTTTGAGCAATTAAATCAATTCCTTGTTGTGCGCCGCTTGTAATTAATAATTGAGATGGGTCTGTCACTAATTTCTGGTGTTCATTTAAGTAATTTGCTATTTCAACTCGCAATTCATAATCGCCTTGAACTGGCCCATAAGTTGCTAACAACATCGGATTTTTATCCAGCAATTTATGCATTTCATCTGCCAAAAATGGATTTGGTAACAGACGAGGATACAGAATTGCTTGTGAAAAATTATAATATTTACGGTGCTTATTCATTGCATATTGAGAACGCATAACATTAATCGTTTTCATTTGTTGCCATTTATACGGAATTGGTTTGAAATCTTTCTTTACCCGTTTATATATGTAAGCACCTTTTCCTTGTTCGATGCGTATATACCCTTTCGTTTCTAACTGTTTATACGCTTTACGAACTGTTAATACATTGATTTGTAAATCTGTGGCCATACAACGTAAAGAAGGAAGAGATTCACCATGTGAAAGCATACCACTTTGTATTCTGTCAACAATTTGCATATATATTTGCTTGTAATACGGTATGTTTGTTTCTTTACGCAATACAATTTTCATAGGTTCACCTATTTTTCTTTTTAACTTAATTAAAGCGAAAAATATATAGGGAATCAACTACAACTTGAAGTAACTGTTATATGTACCGATACACTGTTATACACCATAGCCTCTATACTCATTCTAAGAGTAAAAAGGAGGAAGCAAAATGGTCATTTTTAATTACATTTTAGTATGTATTATTTTCGGGACAACATTTTTAACGATAAAAATTGGAATTGAAGCAGGGGCGCCACCGTTGTTTTCAGCAGGAATTCGCTTCTTTTTAGCGGGCATAATCCTTATGATTATTTTTAAATTAAAGCGAAAAGAAATTATGCCACATATATTTTCAAAACGCATTATGTATGCTGGATTTTGTTTAACATTTATGACATTCGCAAGTTTATATTGGTCAGAACAATATATTTCTTCGGGATTAGCTGCTGTTCTTTCTGCTACGGGACCAATGATGATTTTATTAATACAAGCAAAGAGGAATAGGGAGAAATTACAAAAGGAACAACTCGTTGCTTTAGTTATTGCACTAGCAGGTGTTATATTTGTTTCTTTACCAGGAATGCATCAACAAGTAAGTTTCATATGGAGTATTGCTTGTATTGTGTTAGTTATAGGGGAGTTATTTTACGGAATAGGCTCTATTCGTTCGAAAGAAATACTGTCAGATTTATCAAATGTATCACCATTTCTTATTAACGGTATTCAAATGTTTTATGGAGGGATTTTACTACTAATCGCATCTATTATTGTAGAACAACCAAATGTAACCGTATTAACTTCATGGAGTGTGCAATGGCCTATTTTATACCTCATATTTATCGGATCGATTGGTGGACACGGATTATATTACTGGCTCTTATCAAAAACAAATCCAGTATTTCCATCGACGTGGTTATATGTATCACCATTAATTGCAATAATTGTGGGATATATCATTTTAGGAGAACCTTTAAATCCTACAATGGGAATGGGGGCTTGTCTTATATTGATTGGTGTATTTTTGGCCAATCGTTCAACACTACGGACTTATTTCAAAAAAGGGCGGTTATTAGAGAAGGAGATGTAGTTTAATAAAGCAATAGCCCTGTATATTACAGGACTGATAAAATCAAAAACACAGTTGGAAAAATAACCAACTGTGTTTTTGATAATTAATTCACTTTTTTAATAAAGCCTTTATAATGACGTTTTACAAGCTGGCTTTCTAACGTCTTCATAGTTTCTAGTGCTACACCGACAATGATAAGTAAGCTTGTACCACCAATTTGAGCAGAAGGTGGTAACGTAGCAATTTTCGTGAATACGAGCGGTAATATAGAAATAGCACCTAAGAAAATTGCACCGATAAATGTTAAACGGTATAGAATTTTAGTTACATATTGTTCAGTTGCTTTACCAGGACGAATACCAGGAACATATCCATTTTGCTTTTTCAAATTCTCAGCCATTTGTTCAGGATTTACTTGAATAAATGCGTAGAAGTATGTGAAAGCAACGATAAGACCGACATAAAGTGTCATTCCAATTGGATGTGCGAAATCAAGATTTGCAACTAACCATTTTGATACGCTTGACTCAGGGAAGAGCTGCGCAATTGTACGCGGCGTCATTAAAAATGCAGAAGCAAAGATAACTGGTATAACACCAGCACTATTTACTTTAAGCGGTAAATGAGTGTTTTTTGCTCCTTGATATTGATTGTTTCCTGAAACAGCTTTTGCATATTGGATCGGTATTTTACGTACAGCTTGTTGAATGTAAATAACACCAACAACTATCGCTAAAATTACGAGTCCAATTAAAACAATTTTTATTATGTGCATAAATAGCTGATCGCCAGCATTTTGGAATTGTTGTAAATAAATTTGATTTGCAACATTTGGAATGGCGGCAACGAGACCTGCGAAGATAATCATCGAAATACCATTACCAACTCCGTTAGCGGTAATTTGTTCGCCTAACCAAAGTAAAAATGCAGTACCTGCAGTTAAAACTGTCGCAATAAATAAGTATGTAGTCCAGCTTTGATCTGTTATTAATTGTCCACCTGCTATATTATTAAAGCCATAAGACATTCCGATGGCCTGTATGAATGCGAGAATGATTGTAAAGTATCGAGTGAATTGAGCTGATTTCTTACGGCCCATTTCTCCTTGCTTTGCCCATTCCGAAAATTTAGGTATAACATCCATTTGTAGTAACTGTACTATGATGGAAGCTGTAATATATGGTGTAATACCTACAGCAAAGATTGAGAAGTGTTGCAATGCTCCTCCGCCAAATACGTTTAACATACCTAGAACGTTAGCTTGATCTTGTACTTTTAATACCTCTGCGTTAGTATGAGGAACTGGAATAAACGTGCCAATTCGAAAAACGATTAACATCGCTAGTGTAAAAAGGATTTTCCTTCTTATCTCAGCTACTCTCATGAAATTTGAAATCGTACGAAACATTATGTCGCCTCCTATATTTTTATCAGTAAAAAACTGATTATTATACCCTATGAAGTAACCACAAACCTCCTTCCGCACTAAATTCATTTGACAAATGGATTTTCATACACTTTGTAGTTTTCACGGATATAAAAATATAAGGTGTTATATAAGCGACCTATACACTTCACGTAATCATTCAATACCCATAATATATCGAATAAATTAACAAATGTACATACATACGCATTAAAAATGAATAAATAGGGTCATTTTTTACATTTATTTAATGATAAATTGATAGGACATTATACTGGTAAATGCGCTTCGTATATTCCTTTAATCAATTAAAATCCTCCACCTTTTTATTTTCTTACAATTAATATATCGATTTAAAAAGAATTTAAAATCAAATAAAAGTATGAAAGTACATACTACTTTAGTAGTAGTAATAGTAATCAATTGTATTTCAATTAAAATTCATGTGATTAGAGGATTCTTTTTATTTAAGAAGGAATAAATATTTAAAGAAAGCTAAATAAACAGTGTACATATTTATAGGGGAGAAGATGTAAATGAAAGTTTTTATAAAAAAATTTCCACCATTAGAAGTAGCATATATAAGACGAACTGGTAGCTACTTTGAACCACAAGATCACTGGGGAAAGTTACTGAATTGGTCAATTGAAAATAAACTTTATCCACCAGAGCAATCATTTATCGGAATATCATTAGATAATCCTGAACTTGTTGCAAGTCATAAGTGCCGGCATGATGCATGTGTTACGATTCCTGAAAACTTCGATAAAGAAAAGCATCATGATGTGCAATTTAAAAGATTAGATGGAGGTACATATGGTCTATACCAGTTCTATGATGAACCTCATAAATTAAGTGAAGCGTATCAATACATGTATGCAGAGTGGCTACCAAATAGTGAGTATGATGCAGATTATGATAGAGATAATTTAGAGTTTTGCTTAAATAATGTTGCTGAAGATCTAGACGGAAAGTTAAAGGTTAATTTATTTGTGCCAATTAAAAAGATATAAAAAACAAATAATTTCATTTGTAGCTTTAAAATGAAATTGGAATAGTAGTGAAAGAAAAACTTTTTTTGAAGATAATATTTCTAGCGTAGGAATTTAAGTATGTAGGTTGCAATGAAAGGAGAATCCACATGGATACATTTGTAAATGACAAGTTTTATGAAACGAGAGATCAATTAGTTGAGGAAATTAATTTGTTGAGTGATGCTCAATTTAATAGGAAACCAGATAAGGATAAATGGAGTATTGCACAAGTTTGTCATCATTTAGTTTTATTAGATGAGAGAGTTATAACAGTTATTTCATCAGGATTAAAAAAGTTAGATAGTACCCAAAATGAGCGTAAAGAAATTCACACTATTTTATTAGATAGAACGAAAAAGTTTATAGCTCCAGAAATGATTGAACCAAGTATAGAACCATTTGAAGTGGAGCAAATGCTCAATATGCTAAACGAATCAAGAAAAGAATTGATGCGTTTCCTGAGTACAATAGAAGATGAGTCTATATTAGCGAAAAAAGCAGTGATGCATCCAGCTCTTGGAGAATTGCCCCTTGATCAGTGGATAGAACTGATTTATTTACATGAACAGCGTCATATTTCACAAATAAAAGAGATAAAATTGCTTTGTGAAATTGAAAAGTAAAAATCATTCCCTATTTATTGATGCGTATTATAAACAGGGAAAACGGTTGATTCATATTGATTCAGAAGAAAACAAAAATAGAATGAAATTAGTTGAAAGTAACCAATAAGCTTAAGAAAATATGAAACTATCCGATTTTCTGTATAAGTGTAACCCCGTCTTAAATGAAGAGCGGGGTTATTTTTTTGGAAGTACACTTCACAGGGGTATTCTGTCAGGAAACGATAAAATACAATTCTGTTAGGGGATGTATGCAATTTATTCTCTTTATTTTGCAACAGAACCACCTTCAAAATTATCTTTTGTAGTTGAAGTTTCCTGAATAATAAGTTACATTTTTAAAGTTCAAGCAACTTTATGAAAGTACAAAAAGGGGAGAAATATTATTATTATGCAAAAAATGAAATGGAAGAACTATGTATGTTACTTTGTAATTCTATTACTGCTTGGAACAGCAGTAATAGTCAAACCACCTATCTCTAAGGCTGAGGAATCTGAAGTTAATATCACATTGTTAGGTACTGCAGATATTCATGGTAGATTTATGCCTTGGGATTATGCGCTTGATGGAGCAAATATGAGTGGAAGTTTGACGCAGCTTTATACGGTTATAAAGAAGGTCCGTCAAGAAAATCCAAATACCATATTAGTAGATGCTGGGGATACAATTCAAGGAAACTCAGTAGAATTATTCAACGATAAACCACAATCGCCAATGATGGTAGCGATGAATACAATGGGATATGACGCCTGGGCATTTGGAAATCATGAATTCAATTTTGGATTAGATACATTGAAAAAAGTTAGTGAGCAATATAAGGGAAAAACGTTAGCAGGAAATATTTATAAGGAAAATGGAGAGCGCTTTCTTCCTGCATATACAATTGTGGAAAAAGGTGGAATTAAAGTTGGGATTATTGGTATGAATACACCAATGATTAGTGATTTTGAAAAAGGGACAGATCATTTAGATGGTTTAGTGGTGAAAAATCCGGTAGAAGAGACGAAAAAGGCAATTAAGGAATTAGAAGGTAAAGTAGATGTAATGGTAGGAGTTATGCATATGGGATTAGAAAATGAGAATGGTATCCCTGGTACTGGTGTTCAAGATATTGCAAATGCTTGTCCGGAACTAAGCGCTATTTTTGCGGCTCATATGCATAAACTTGTAAAAAAAGAAGTTGTAAATGGCGTAATTATTACAGAACCAGATAAATATGGAACACATATTTCACGTATTGACCTTACTTTTACAAAGCAAGATGGGAAATTGGTTTTAAAAGATAAAACTGCTACCGCTATACCTGTAAAAAATGCTGATGGAACAACGATATTATCTGATCCTACACTTGAAGAAACATTAACACCTTTTCACGAATATGCGAGAGGAGATGCAAATGTTGTAGTCGCTCAATTAAAGGGGAGAAATCTTGTTCCTGAAAATGAAATAAAAGGTATTCCAAGTGTTCAGATTCAAGAAACACCTTTATCAGATTTCTTTCATGAAGTCATGCTCTACTACAGTAAAGCGGATGTAGTAGCCCATCAAATTGATAATGATTATGCCCGTTTGGATATAGGTCCTATTAAGAAAAAAGATATTGCGTACAATTACCAATATGCCTTGGGAGAAATTACAGTATATAAGATTTCTGGAAAAGATTTAAAAGACTATATGGAATGGGCAGCAGGATATTTTAACTCATCTCGTGCCGGAGATGTAACCGTTAGCTTTGATAAAACCCGCCGTGCATCTAAATACAGTACGAACGATTTCTTTGGAGGCGTAAAATACGAAATTGACTTAACAAAACCATATGGAAGTAGAATTACAAATTTACGCTCTATTCGTACAAACAAACCAATCAAAACGAGCGATGTTATGACGCTGGGAATGAATGCATATAGAATGGAGGCTCTTCAGGCAAAAGGGGGAGCTTTAGAGGGGCGTAAGTTTGAACAAATTTGGTCATCTAAACAAGAGAATGCATTTGGAGAAACAGGCGGAACCATTCGTAACCTTGCTATTACATATTTAAAAGAGGTAAAGAATGGTGTATACACTCCAAAAGTTATGCGTAATTGGAAAATTACTGGTGTAGATTTACATTCTTCAGAGCATAAGGCTGTAGTTGATCTCGTGAATAAAGGGATTTTAGAAATTCCAAAAACAGAAGACGGAAAATACGCAAATATAGCATCTATAAATACGAAAGACTCAATTTCGAAAGAAGAAATTGTAGCACTCTCACAAAAAGCAAATATTAATCCAAATGAGTTTAATCATGCAAAGACAAAAGGTGAATTTTATAAAAAACTTAATAGGATTACTAAAAAAATATAAATTATAAGGTTTCTTATAGTGATTGTTATTTTAATAGTATGAAACTCACTCTTACAATAGTAAAGAGTGGGTTTTTATGTTGTTATTTAGATGTAAGTATACTTTTATTAGAATGAATATAGATAATTAATAACTAACCAATTGGATGAGCGTCTATAAGGATTCTCTTTTATTCAAATTAATGTACATATGTGTTCCGTTCATTATTTATAATATTGACCACAATTTATGTAATTTTGCATAATCTTACATAAATTTCGTATTTTCTCTTTTTTCCGACAGAAATAGACAGTATACTTTGTACAAGCTTTCTATTTCAAAAATTATACGAGGTGAAATAATGAAAAACAAAAAGACATTAACTAAGGTAGCATTAACAACAGGATTAGCTTTAACAGCTGTGGCACCATATGGCGTAGGTCATGCAGAGGAAACAGATCAACTACAAGTCCAAATTCAAGAGGAATCGTTCCGTTCGGGTGAACTTACACAACCGTCACAAAAGGCACCAGAAAATGTAGTAAAGGATGCACTTAAGGAGAAAACAGAGCAAGCTCTGTCCCAAAAACAAGTCAATGGAGAAGCAGGAGTAGATTATAAAGTTCTTCAAAAACGTGGTTCGTATGATGGAACTACACTTGTGCGTATGCAACAAACATACGAAGGAAAAGAAGTATATGGCCATCAATTAACTGCACACGTAGATAATAATGGTGTTATTAAAAGTGTTTCAGGTGATAGCGCACAAAATTTAAAACAAGAAGAATTGAAAAAACCTATTAATCTATCAAAAGATGAAGCAAAACAATTTATTTATACGAAGTACGGAAACGATCTCAAGTTTATTTCTGAGCCGGAAGTTAAAGAGGTTATTTTTGTTGATGAAAATAATGGACAAGCTAAAAATGCATACCAAGTTACCTTTGAAGCTGCAACACCAAACTATGTTTCTGGTACTTATTTAGTAAATGCACAAAATGGTGATATGTTAAAAAATATGGTACAAGAATCTAACTTAAAAGCCAGTGACAAACTAGTTGGAGCTTTAAAGAAAAGTAAACAAAGCAGTCTTACATCATTAACTGGAACAGGAAAAGATGATTTAGGTATTTCTCGTTCATTTGGTATTTCTAAACAAAGTAATGGCAAATATGCTCTTGCTGATTATACAAGAGGGCAAGGCATTGAAACATATGATGTGAATTACAGAGATATTACTAAAGAAGAAAGCTATTATCCTGGTACATTAGCGACTAGTACTTCGGCAACATTTAACGATCCGAAAGCAGTAAGTGCTCATTACTTAGCAACAAAAGTATTTGATTTTTATAAAGATAAATACAAGCGTAATAGCTTTGATAATAAAGGACAAAAAGTAGTTTCAGTTGTACACGCTTGGGATTCTGAAGAGACGAATGATCCGAAAAATTGGCAGAATGCATTAAGTGCTAATAATGGAAGTATGCTTGTATATGGCGATCCTATTGTTAAAGCATATGACGTAGCTGGACATGAATTTACACACGCTGTTACTTCTAGCGAATCTAATCTTGAATATTACGGAGAATCCGGTGCGATTAATGAGGCATTATCTGATATTATGGGAACATCTATTGAGAAATACGTAAATAATGGAAAATTCAACTGGACAATGGGAGAACAAACGGGATCTGTTTTCCGTGATATGGAAAACCCAGCTTCTGTTCCATCTTCACTTGGAGTACCTTATCCAGATGATTACAGTGAATTTAACGATTTTAATGGATGGGATCAAGGCGGTGTTCATTTTAATTCAAGTATTATTAATAAAGTTGCGTATCTCATTGCGAAAGGCGGAACTCATAACGGAGTAACTGTTAAAGGAATTGGTGAAGATAAAATGTTTGATATTTTCTATTATGCAAATACAGATGAGTTAAACATGACTTCTAATTTCAAAGAATTGAGATCAGCATGTATTCGAGTAGCAACTAATAAATATGGTGCGAATACAGCTGAAGTTCAAGCAGTTCAAAAAGCATTTGATGCAGCAAAAATTAAATAATTTAGAAATATAGTTCTCATTCATATATTAATACATTATGAAAAACAGCTAATGTCATTTTAAGGATATTAGCTGTTTTTTTACGTAGCAATGTATTATTGAAAATAAACTGACTAAGCAATAATGAGGCGCTTTCTCTTTAAGAAGTAGTGACAAATCAATAAGGTTTAAAGTGTATAAAAACAGAAAATTAATAATATATTGACCTCTTGATAGAAAGTCTATAAAATGAAAGCGATAACAAACGATTGCTTTAAAATGATTTCCCTGATCTTTTAGTATTTACAAATATATGAAGGCATAAACAAATCTATTTTTTTAAGCGTTAATGCAAACGCTTTCGTATTAAAAGGTCATTGAAATACATACGTGAAAATAGCCAATATGGAGGTGAAGTTAAAGAGATTTCTAGATAAATTTAAGCAGTTTTATTCAGTGAAAGCATAATAAATCGTTAGTAATATTTGAAGAAAGGGTGTATGTGGTGCAAATTACAAAAAGATTAATTAACAAAACAGTTTTATTACTTACTTTAATCATTATGTTATCATCTGTTTTCTCTTTTCAGAGTGTGAAGGCAGTTTCAAATTCGAAAACAACTGAAATTATCATTCATTACAAAGAAAAACTTGGAAATACAAAAGACTGGAATCTTTGGTTATGGGGAGAAAATGCAAATGGTACATCTTATGAATTTACTGGTGAAGATGAATTTGGAAAATACGCTAAGATAAAAATAGACGGTGACTATAATCGTGTAGGATTTATAGTTCGAACAAATGAATGGGAAAAAGATGGTGGGGATCGTTGGATTGAAAATATAAAGGACGGTCGTGCTGAAGTATGGATTCTTTCGGGTGATGAAAAAGTATATAACTCTAAGCCTTCATCGGATCTCTCAATTCAAAAAGCAACTATTGATAGTTTCAATGAAATTACTGTAACGACTAATGTCCCGTTTCATATTAAGGAAAAGAAAATTGAAATTGAAGGCATTAAAATTAAAAATATTACTCCTTATGATACAAACAGTGGAGATATTACTAATAAGGTTAAAATAATTACGGAACAGAAAATTGATTTAAAACAAACATACAAAGTTAAAATTGAAAACTTAGCTGATACGAATACTGAAATTGGTAAAGTCATTCGTAGCGAAGAATTTGATAATTTATTTTATTATGGTGGCAACGATTTAGGAAATACATATACTCCGCAACATACAAAGTTCCGTTTATGGGCTCCTACTGCAAGCGAAGCGAAGTTAGTTACATATAAAAACTGGAACGATAAAATAGGTGCTGAAATAAACATGCAACAAGGCGAAAAGGGAACTTGGACAGCAGAACTAAAGGGGAACCAAAAAGGGCTCTTTTATACGTATAAGGTCAAAATTGGTGATAAGTGGGCTGAAGCGGTTGATCCATATGTGCGTGCTGCTTCTGTAAATGGCGATAAAGGTGCAGTCGTTAATTTAGAAGAAACAAATCCGAAAAAATGGAAAGCAAACAAAAAGCCAAAATTTAAAAATCCGGAAGATGCTATTATTTATGAGTTACATGTACGCGATCTTTCCATTCAACCTGAAAGTGGTATTAAACAGAAAGGGAAGTATTTAGGTGTAACAGAAAAAGGCACAAAAGGGCCAGGAGGTGTAAAAACAGGACTTGATCATATAAAGGACCTTGGTGTTACTCACGTTCAGTTTTTACCGATATTTGATTATGCTTCAGTAAATGAAGAGACTTTAAATGAACCGCAATATAACTGGGGATATGATCCTAAAAATTTCAACGTTCCAGAAGGCTCCTATTCTACAAATCCTTATGAGCCAACTGTTCGAATAACTGAATTAAAGCAAATGGTTCAAACACTACATGATAATAATCTTCGAGTAGTGATGGATGTAGTATATAACCATATGTATAATGCTGCTGAATCTAATTTTCATAAGTTAGTTCCAGGTTATTATTATCGTTACAATGAAGATGGAACATTTGCAAATGGAACTGGAGTAGGAAATGATACTGCTTCAGAAAGAAAAATGATGAGGAAATTTATGATAGATTCCGTAACATATTGGGCAAAAGAATACAATTTAGATGGATTCCGTTTTGATTTAATGGGTATTCATGATTATGAAACGATGAATGAAATACGTAAAGCTGTTAATCAAATTGACCCTTCTATTATACTACACGGAGAAGGATGGGATTTAAATACACCTCTTGCAGCTGAGTTGAAAGCAAATCAAAAAAATGCAGAGAAAATGAAAGGGATTGCTCATTTTAACGATAATATACGTGATGGGTTGAAAGGTAGTGTATTTGAGGAAAAGGAAAATGGTTTTGTAAATGGAAAGCAAAACATGGAAGATCGTATTAAAAAAGGCATTACAGCAGGTATTGACTATGATACAAATTCGTCTACCTATCAAGATCCTGAACAGGTATTAACTTATGTGGAAGCACATGACAATCATACATTATGGGATAAACTTGAGTTAACTAATCCAGGTGACAGTGAAGAAATGCGAAAACAAATGCACAAATTGTCTTCTTCAATTTTATTAACATCACAAGGGATTCCATTTTTACATGCAGGGCAAGAGTTTATGCGGACGAAATACGGTGATCATAATAGTTACAAATCTCCAGATTCAATTAACCAGATGGATTGGCTGCGCCGTGCAACGTTTAATAATGAAGTAGATTATATGAAGGGTTTAATAGAATTACGCAAAAAGTACTCAGCTTTTCGAATGACATCTGCAGAGCAAATAAAAACACATGTATCATTTATTGATGCTCCGAAAAATACTGTAGCTTATACAATAGAGGGGAATAAAAATGAATACTTTACAGTGGCTCACAATGCAAATAGAGAAGCTGTTGAAATAACACTTCCATCGAAAGGGCCTTGGAAAGTACTAGTAGACGGCAAGCAGGCGGGAAGTAAACCACTTTATGTTGTCCATGACAATAAAATTAAAGTTCCTGCATTAAGTTCATTTGTCTTAAAAACAGAGAAACCGATTAAATAAAAGCGAAGAATGTGGAAATAAATACTGCATTGAGCAAATTTAACAAGGATTGCAAATAAAAAAAGCGAAATGAAGATTATTCTCACTTCGTTTTTAAAGTTAATGTAATATAATTTCACATACTGTAATTATATTACAATTTAATAAAAGAAATAAGCAATAGATTATTTCTTTTATGACAGTAGGAGGAGAAGATATCTTTGAGTTTATTTATAAAATTACCTGAAATACATTCGTAATCCATATAATGTTTATTATATATTCGAACATATAACGAACTAGATGTTCGAGTTGTATTAATTCCTACAAATCGTTTAAAAATAACAAAGGCGTAAAAAGTATATGGAATTAAAATAGAGAAAAGACACCATTCAAGGTGTCTTTTCTCTATTTTGAATATGAAATGTAAGTAACTCGATTGTATGTAATAGTATGTGATATTTTCACACTAACTGATTAAGAAAAATTTAAAACTCTTTTCTTAATCTATTTGTAATAAATTACATCATAAAATTTTATCGATATAATAAATAAAACTTTCTCAACATTATTTGATTTAATAACTATATTCAACCGCTCTCCAATCCATTACAATAATTTCACATTGGAAATACATGAATATTCTCAATGTTATAAATGGTTTATACCTTATAGGATTACTATGGGAAAGGATGTGAAATATCCAAAAAGAAATCATTTTTTATGATGAAATAAAAAATTTTAATGAAGAAAAAGTTATTTCATTATTTTCAAGTTTCGTTAAAGTGCATGTATTTATAATCACTATGAGACAAGGAGCAGAATCCGAAAAAATTTTTGTAAATTAGAAAATTGCATTTCAAAAATAAGTTAAACGTTTATGGAGGGTTATATGAGCGAGAAAATTTATTACTGGTCTCCGATTAAGCATTGGGAGAAGTTGCATAATGAAGTTTTGATAGGGGAAATGAGATTTACAGGTATTCTGTCTGAGTGGTTTCCAGATTTTTATTTTATGGCTCAAAAAGGTGTGAAAATTAGTGAACTAGTAGAGCGCTTTTCGTTAGGAAATGTAGAAGAGACACAAAAAAACATAGAGCTCATGATAAAAAATCGTGTGTTAGTAAGTAATATATTACACCCAAGAGAAGTATTTTCTTCACAAGAAAAGATTTTTTCAAATCCATATAGCAACCAGATTCGCTTTTCTAAAGAAAAGTTAGATAAGTATATGAGTGAACAATTAAATCGCACGCACGTTGCTGCACGGTCGACCGAAATTCAACTTGAAACAACAAATGAGCTACCTACTATAATCAAGGAACGTAGGTCTTGTCGTCAATTTGATATGGAAAAACATATTAGTTTTTCGGAATTTTCCCGATTCTTATCAACTCTAAAACAGGTTAGGGAAGAAAAAATATACTATCATTACGCAAGTGCAGGCGGGCTCTATCCCATTGATATCTTTGTTTATGTAAAACCAAAACGTATAGAGGATATGAAAGCTGGATTTTATTATTATAACCCATCAAAAAATAGTCTTGTGATTGTAAACAACATTGATCAAGTAATCAAAAGTGATCATGAGTTAATTAATCAGGATTTATTTACTCAATCTGCCTTCTCAGTTTATTTGGTTTATAATGCGAACGCTTCCATCCCGAAATACGGTTCAGATGGATATTTATTTGCTTGTATTGAGTCAGGCATTATCACTGCTACCTTAAATATGGTTGCTGAGACATTAAATTTAGGGGTTTGTTCAGTTGGTCATATGAAATTTGAAGATATTCAGCAATTTTTATGTTTGGATAATCATCAAGTGTTTCTCCATGGGCTTGAAGTTGGTTTAAAAATTAACGAGTAGAAGAAATGAATATTAGGGGGATAAAGATAAAAATGCACATTAAAGATCGAAGTTCGATTCATGAAAATAAAGAAGTAGAAGCGTTTTGGAAGGAGCAATTATCTTCCGAGATTCTCGATTTTTCTGTATTTAAATTTAATAGCGATTACCAACTAAATAAAGAAACACCTTGTGAATACGTTCAAGTCATAGTGAATGTAGAATTTAGTAAAAGTATACAAAAAATAAGTAAGTCTCAAGATTTATTATTATTTAGCTGGTTTCAAGCCGCTTTAAGGGTTTGTTTGGCACATTATACAGATCAAGAAAGAATTACTATTGGTATTCCTATAATTGAAAAGAATCTTGAACAAAGTGAGAATCTTAATAAGTTGATTCCTTTAGGAAGTGAAATCCAGCCGCATCACACCTTTAAACAATTAGTAAATGAGATTGAACAAACGACTTTATTCGGGTATGAAAATCAGGAGTATCCGCTCTCTGAATTATTAGTTAAACACAATTTAACTCCTTTTCAAATTGTAATCGGGATGGAAGGATTACATAATGAAAATTCGCTAGAAGAATACGCAGAGAATAATTTAGCCCTATGGATACGAAGAAAATGGAATGAAATACATAATGAATTTGAATTTCAAATTTCTTGCAAGTCCCGTTCATTCTCTTCTTTGCAACAGTTTGCCAATTCGTATTGTTATGTTTTAAAGCAAGTTTCACAAAATCCGAATTTGGCATTGAAAGATATTTGTATTATTGCAGAAGAAGAAAAAGAGTTGTTAGAAGGATTGAATACTTTTCAAACGGGCATAGACTTGTTTCAATCATTTCAAGATTTGTTTGAAGCGCAAGTATTAAAAACTCCAGATCAAATTGCTGTTGTTTGTAATGATCAATCTTTGACATATAGAGAATTGAATAAGAAAGCGAATCAATTGGCTTCTATTCTTCAAAATAAAGGTGTTTCAAAAGAAAGTATTATTGGCGTTATGGTAGATCGGTCATTAGAAATGATTATTGGTATGATGGGGATTTTAAAAGCAGGAGCAGCGTATTTACCAATCGACCCTAACTACCCAACTGAACGAATTGAATATATGTTACAAGATAGTCAAGCAAAATATTTACTTAGTAAGCGAACAGAGGAAGTATTGCCACAATTTGCAGGTGAAGTACTGTATCTTGATAAAGAATATCTTTTTCAAGGTGAAGAAAGTAATTTAGTTCGAGAACATAATCCTAATGATTTAGCTTATGTTATTTACACATCAGGATCGACAGGAAATCCAAAAGGGGTAATGATAGAACAAAAATCGCTAGTTCATTTTTTAAATGTAATGAGAGAAAAAGTAAAAGCTAATCAATCATTCTTGTTTCTTGCTAGTGTATCTTTTGATATTTCCTTGTTAGAAATATGTCTTCCTTTAACGCAAGGTTCAAAAGTAGTAATTGCTACAGAGGACCAGTTTGCAACAAAAGAATTGTCTCATTTGGTCAAAAAACATAAGGTGGATTTATGGGAATCAACGCCATCGCGAATGGAAGTGATTTTGAGTGATCCAGAATGGGCGATTTTTCTAAAAGATTTAAAATCTATTTTATTAGCAGGAGAATCATTTTCCATTGATTTGGTTGAAAAAATTCGTTGTATCAGTGAAGCAACAATTTTAAATATTTATGGTCCCACAGAAACAACCATTTGCGCAACAGTAAAAGACTTGAGCACTTCCAAAGAAGTTACGATTGGCAAACCTAACCCGAATTATCATTCCTATATATTGAATAAGTATGGCCAATTAAAACCATTTGGAATTCCCGGTGAACTCTGCATTGCTGGCGTAGCGGTAGCACGAGGGTATCTTGGTAAAAATAAACTGACAGATGAAAAGTTTGTACCGAGTCCTTTTGCGGCAGGGGAAATGATGTATCATACAGGTGATCTCGTTCGTTGGTTGCCTAATGGAGAACTTGAATATTTAGGTAGAATGGATCATCAAGTGAAAATTCGGGGGTATCGGATTGAATTAAGAGAAATCGAAACTCAATTAAGGGAATATCCAGAAATAAACCAGGCTATCATTGTTGATCAAGTGTATGGAAATAGGAAATTATTAGCTGCCTACTATGTATCGGATAACAAGGTGTCTTTTGGTGAAATCAGAAAATATTTAAGTGATAAATTACCTGAGTTTATGATTCCTGAAAAAATGATTCAGGTAGAAGAGATTCCATTGAATCCAAATGGAAAAGTGGATAGAAAAAGATTGTTGGATATAACACAAACGGATTATGTATCAATTCCATACGTTGCTCCGCGCAATGAAATTGAACAAAAATTAGTGCGTGCATGGGAAAAAGTTATGGAGATTGAGGGAATCGGTATTCATGATAATTTTTTTGCATTAAAAGGAGAATCTATTAAAGCACTTCAGGTAATTAATTTATTAAGAAAAGATGGCTTAAAAATAAGTACAACAGATTTTTTTAAGCACCCCACAATCGCTCAATTGAGTTCTTGTGTAAAGTTAGAGCATAAAGAGGAAAACCTTGAAAGTAGACCAACTCATGTTAAAGATTTGTCTAAGCCATTTTCCTTAACAGAAGTTCAGACAGCGTATATGATAGGACGGAATTCACAGTTTGAATTAAGCGGTATTTCACCTCAAACATATTTTGAATATGAAACAGCATTGGATATCAATCGTCTTTCAAAAAGTTTTCAAAAGGTAATTCATCGTCATCCAATGTTGCGAGCTGTAATTTTACCAGAGGGAAAACAGCAAATATTACAAAGCGTTCCTGATTACGAGATTGAAATAGTGAGTCTCATAGATTTAGATGATAGGAATCAACATGCTCGCTTACAAGAAGAGCGTTCTCGAATGACTAACCATGTATTCCCTTTGGGCAATGGCCTTTGTTTGAATTGAAAGCTTTTCTTTTAAAAGAAGACACGTATTTATTATGTTTTCGATACGATGCTTTATTAATGGACGGAGCAAGCATGAACATTGTTGGACAGGATTTGTTGCATTATTATTATAAACCAAATCAAAAATTAGAATCTTTATCTTTTGATTTTCAAGATTATATGTTTATCTATGATGAAATGGAACAAAGCGAAGAATATAAAACAGCAAAAGATTATTGGACAAGTAAGCTTCCTGACTTTCCGTTTGCACCTTCTTTGCTGTTAAAAAAGGATCCAGCAGAGATTGCTACTCCTAAATTCCAATCACTTACAAAAATCCTGGATAATAAAAAATGGACAAAGCTACGAAAGTTAGCACAAGAGAAAGAGGTAACGCCTTCCGCTCTACTTTGTACAATATATGGTGATGTGTTGGCATATTGGAGTAATCAACGTCGATTAGCAATTAACTTGACTGTATTTAACCGTTATCCTGTTCATGATGAAGTAGAACAGATTGTTGGAGATTTCACATCACTTATTTTATTGGATGTTGATGTAAAACCAGAGCAAACTTTCTTTACTAGAGTAAAAGAAACGCAAGCTACTTTATTAGATGGCCTTGAACATCGTCATTACGATGGAGTTAACTTTATTCGAGATTTTACTCGATATCATCAAATGACGCCAAAAGCAGTTATGCCAATCGTTTTCACCTCGATGTTAGCAGGTGCAGGTGCTTTCTCTTGGGAACAACTTGGTTCTCTTCGCTATATTCATGCTCGGACTCCACAAGTGTATTTGGATAATGTAGTAATTGAAAAAAATGGAGAGTTATTAATTAGCTGGAACTATGTTGAAGAGTTGTTTGATGTTGATGTAATAGAAGCAATGTTTTCCCAATTTGTTGACTTATTGGAACAATTGGTGAAACAAAGCGATATAACATCTTTGCATATGAAAGAATCGGATCAAACTTTAATTAAGCAATACAATGAAACAACAGAAAAAATATCTTCAACTACTCTGTATCAATTATTTACAGACCAAGTAAAACGTACGCCGGATGAAGTAGCAGTGGTATTTGAACAAGAATGGTTAACATACTCGGAACTTCATAAACGTTCTAATCAAATTGCCCACTTCTTAAAAGAGCAAGGTATTGGTCTAGGTGACAAAGTGGGTCTTTTAGCAAAAAGGCGAGTTGACACAATTGTTAATATGTTAGGTATTTTAAAATCAGGTGCCGCTTATGTTCCGATTGATCCCGATCATCCTTTAGATCGCCAAACATATATTTTAAAAAATAGCTCATGCAAGCTTTTATTAGAACCTAGTCTTTATGAAGAAAATCATTTGTCATTTTATACAACAGAAGATATGCCCGCTATTGCTGGTCCAGAAGATATTGCCTATATTATATACACTTCAGGAAGTACAGGAAAACCAAAAGGAGTAATTATTACTCACCAAGCGGTTACAAATACTATTCAAGACATAAATCAAAAATATGAGGTGAATGAAGATGATCGTATTATTGGTATCTCTTCCATGTGTTTTGACCTATCTGTATACGATATTTTCGGAGCTTTAAGCACAGGTGCAATGTTAGTAATGATTCGTGATCCGAGAGACATGCAAGAATTAATCCGCACTGTCGAACGTAGAGGGATTACAATTTGGAATACAGTGCCTGCAATCATGGATTTGGCATTGGAGCAAGTAGGTTCTCATTTTGAATATCCTTCTTTACGTTTAGTTTTACATAGTGGAGATTGGATTCCGCTTTCTTTACCAGAAAAAATAAAACGACATTTTCCGATTGCAGAAGTAGTCTCACTAGGAGGGGCAACAGAAGCATCGATTTGGTCAATTTATTATCCGGTCAAACAGGTGGAATCACATTGGAATAGTATTCCATACGGGATGCCCTTGGCAAACCAAACGTATTATGTGTTGAACTATGAAAAGAAAATGTGCCCTGTTGGTGTAATTGGAGATTTATATATCGGGGGAGTGGGCCTTGCTAAAGGATATTTAAATGATGAAAAGAAAACAAATGAAGCGTTTGTGTCACATCCTGATTTTGGTCTTATATATAAAACAGGAGATTGTGGAAAAATGCATTCTGAGGGATATATTGAATTTTTAGGCCGCCAAGATTACCAAGTGAAAATTCAGGGATATCGAGTAGAGTTAGAAGAAATCTCTCATTGTCTTCTAACTTATAAACAAGTCGAACATGCTGTCGTAATTGATCAAACAGATGAGAACGGAATAAAATTTTTAGTTGCATATGTGGTAACTGAGCAAAATATTAGTACAACAGAACTACGAAAGCATTTGCGAGATCACTTGCCAGATTATATGATTCCTTCTTATTTTGTTTATTTGGACCAATTACCCCTGACTCCAAACGAGAAATTAGATAGAAAAGCGCTACCTACTCCGGAGAAACAAAAAAATGAAGTATTTATTGCCCCAAAAACTGAAATGGAAAAAATATTAACTAGTATTTGGCAAGAAGTACTCAAAATAGATCAAGTTGGAGTAAATGATCATTTCTTCGCCTTAGGTGGAGATTCGATAAAAGCGATTCAAGTGTCCGTCAGACTGTATCGACAAGGATTCGAGCTTGAACCAAAAAATATATTTTCATTTCCTATATTAAGGGACATGGTTCAATTTGTTAAAAAGCTAGACCAGTTTTCAAGTTCACAAACAAATGATGTAAACATAATGAACGATAATAAAGCTACATTACTAAATGTTAAAGATAAACAACTTAATCAACATACACTTAACAAAATACAAGAAAAAATGCCGGATATAAAAATAGAACGTATTTACCCGTTAGCACCTTTCCAGGAAGTTATTTATGAGCATGCTACGAATGAACCTGATACAAATGCATATTTTGAACAAACAATTTGGGCACTTGAGGGGGAGCTGGATATTAAACTCTTTATTCAGTGTTTCCAACAATTAGTTGATCGTCATGATTCTTTAAGAACAATAATTGTGCAAGATGAACAAGCAAAACCTTGGCAAGCTGTTCTATATGATGTTCAAATAAATTCAGAAATAAAAAACTTGATTGAGATGACGAAACAAGAACAGCAAGAATTCCTAAAACAGTGGATGAATGAAAATTTAAGTCGAGGATTTAAAAATGATGAACTTATGACACGTATCTGTATATTCCAACTAGGTAATAACGAGCATAAAGTAATTTGGAGTTCCCATCATCTATTATGTGATGGTTGGAGCGTCAGCATTTTGATAGACGAATTATTCCAGCTCTACGAAACTACAAATGCCGGAACTACGGCGGGGTTACCCATGGTAAAACCTTTTGAAACATTTATAGATTGGACTTTGGCACAAGATCATGAGAAAGCACGTCATTTTTGGCGAGATTATTTATCAGGATACAATCAGAAAATTAGTATTCCTAAAAAGAAAGTCCCATCTAAAAGTGAATGGTTAAACTTCACTTTTATGGATTTAACATTAGACAAGGATTTGACTAATCAGTTACAGACATTTGTAACTAAAAATAATATAACTATGAATACGGCATTACTAGCTGTATGGGGAATATTGCTTGGCAAATTCAACGGAACGAGAGAAGTAGTATTGCCTAATCTAGTATCAGTCAGACCTCCCGAAGTAGAAGGAATTGAAAATATGTTCGGTCTGTTCACAAATGTTTTGCCTATCCGATTAGCATGGACAGAAACGCAATCTTTTGTGGACTTCCTGCAAAAGGTACAACTAGAGACATTGAAATGTAATGAGTATGCATACTATTCATTTGTTGATATACAAAAGCAAAGTGAATTAAAAACTGAGTTGACTGACCATCTTTGGGTTTTTGAAAACTATCCAACTAATCCAGCAATCTTTTCTTCAAATGAAAACAGACATTTTGCTATCACGGATTACGAAGTTGTTGATGAGCCACATGTAAAGTATGGAATTATGTGCTTCCCTGAAGAAAGACTTACAATAAAGTTTGGATATGATCAAACGGTATATGAAGCAGAGAAAATACAGGAAATATTAAATCACATCCATGGGTTAATCAACACGATTCTTCAAAATCCAATACAAACAATTTGTGATTACAAATTATAAAAAATGAAAAGGCGAGCAAGAACTCGCCTTTTTAAATAGAATAGGAGTAAATCAAATGACAAAAAAATTACAGTTATCAGCCGAAGAAATGCGTCAGTTAGGATATCAAGCGGTTGACTTGATTGTTGATCATATGAATCATTTAAAAAGTAAACCAGTTTCAGAAACGATTGATAGTAATATTTTTAGAGACAAGCTAATTGAAACGATTCCGGAAAACGGATCTAATCCAAAAGAATTACTTCATTTTCTTAATAACAATGTGTTTAATCAAATTACTCATGTGGATCATCCTCATTTTATGGCTTTTGTGCCAGGTCCTAATAATTATGTTGGTGTATTAGCAGATTTTTTAGCAAGTGGGTTTAATGTATTTCCTACAGCTTGGATAGTAGGTGCAGGTGCCGAACAAATTGAATTAACGACAATTAACTGGTTAAAATCAATGCTAGGATTCCCTGATTCAGCTGAAGGACTATTTGTCAGTGGTGGTTCCATGGCTAATTTGACTGCACTTACTGTAGCGAGACAGGTCAAGCTGAATAATGACATAGAAAATGCGATTGTTTATTTTTCTAACCAAACTCATTTTTCTGTAGATCGAGCACTTAAAGTATTAGGTTTTAAACAGCATCAAATTTGCCGAATTGAGACAGATGAAGACTTAAAAATTTTAGTTAGTACTTTAAGAAAACAAATAAAAGAAGATCGATTAAAAGGGAAAAAACCATTCTGTGTTATTGCTAATGCAGGGACAACGAATTGCGGAGCGGTGGACTCCCTCGATGAATTGGCTGATGTATGTGGTGATGAAGATATATGGCTACACGTGGATGGGGCTTATGGGGCTGCAGCAATTCTCAGTGAAAAAGGAAGGGAGTTATTAAGTGGAATTCATCGTGCCGATTCTTTAACGTTAGACCCGCATAAATGGCTTTTTCAGCCTTATGATGTTGGTTGTGTACTTATTCGAAATAGCCAATATTTAAGTGAAACATTCCGTATGATCCCAGAGTATATTAAGGATACAGAAACTAATATAGAAGAAAAAGTGAATTTTGGGGAACGTGGAATTGAACTTTCTCGTAGATTTAGAGCATTAAAGGTATGGCTTTCTTTTAAAGCATTCGGAGTTACAGCTTTTCGTGAGGCAATTGATCATGGCATTATGCTAGCTGAACAAGTTGAAGAGTTTTTAAGGAAAGAAAAAGATTGGGAAGTAGTAACACCTGCCCAATTAGGAATTGTTACTTTTCGTTATATTCCATGTGAGCTAACATCTACAGATACAATTCATGAAATAAACAAAAAATTGGTGGAAGAAATTAATCAAAGAGGATTTGCTATGCTAAGTACGACTAAATTAAAAGAAAAAGTAGTAATTCGACTTTGCTCTATCAACCCAAGAACCACAAAAGAAGAAATACTTCAAATCATGATGAACATAAAAGCATTAGCAGAGGAAATAAACACATCGCCTAAACATCTTATATCTGTTTCTCAACCTTGATATATTAGGCGGATTTTAAATATAATAGCCGATTCTTATTTAGAATCGGCTATTATATTTAAATGATAAATACATATATACTATTTATAAGTGTTTCTCTTGTAATGGGATTAAGCCTCAACCTTGGATACTCGTTTGAAACCAGTCTTTATTGCTTGTACTATTTCGTTCACAGCATAAATAGATACATCGGCATTTGGATTTAACCCTTCAAACCAGTGATAGGCATTTGGATATAAATGAAACTCCACATCAACACCAGCTTGTGCTAGTTTGCTTACATAGGTTAATGTTTCGCTGCGGAATGGATCTAATTGACCAACAAATGTGTAAGTATACGGTAAGTCACTATAATCCTCAGCTCGAGAAGGTGCTGCATAGGCAGGGATTTGATCCGTTCCATACATTTCTCCTAAATACATTTTCCAGCCAGCTTCATTTGCCTTTTGGTTCCAAACAAATCCCTCTTTAATTTCATTCGCTGAAGGTGTATCATTTCTGTCATCAATCATTGGATATAGTGGCATTTGTAAACAAATTGAAGGATATTTTCGATCTCGTGCTAATAATGATAATGCTGCTGTTAGTCCACCGCCAGCGCTTACTCCTGCAACCCCAATTCGATTCGAATCAATGTTTAATGACTTTGCATTATCAGCAATCCATTTTAAAGCTGAATAACAATCCTCAATTGGTGCTGGGTAAGGGTGTTCAGGTGCTAAGCGGTAGTCTACAGACACGACCACACAGCTAGCTTCTTTTGCAAACCTCATACAAGTATCATCGTTATCATCTATAGACCCTAAGATATAACCTCCACCATGTATCCATAATAAGACAGGTAAAGATTCATGATTTGATTTTGGACGATAAATTCGTAATGGTAACGGATTATCATCAGGCCCAACAATGACTTTATCTGTTAAAGAAAGAGAGTCATCAACAACGGTAGGTGGTCTCATTTGAGCTATTCCTTCTCTGATTGATTGCAAATTTTCTGGGCGTAAATCGAGATCCGGAAACATCTCTAACCCTTGTAATAATTCTGGATTTACTCTAGTTTTCATTTTAGCACCTCTATTTGTAATTGTTTTCAAATAAATGAAGTGTATTCTAAGTAGTTTAATTGTGAAAGAACACCACAATTAAATTGTAAATTGGATATGTTATAACGGTCAACAGAATATTCGGAAACTAAAACCTTTCTCAAGAAGGAGTTTCATGCAATCAATAATACAAGTAGTGGATTTAAGAGCAAAGTGGTTTAATGTCGTTGTAATTATGTACATTAGAAAAATTTCTTTTTGAGTCTAGAAAAGGATTAGATTCTTTTCTAGACTCATGAAGAATTATGAAAAGCAAAATTTTATAGATAGTTATCTTAAAAATAAACAAAGAGAGAAGAACTAACCAATGTTCTTCTCTCTTTTTCATATGTAATTAGGGTATCCATAACTGTAAATACGGATGGTATAGATTTATGGATGAATAATTTATTTTTAAATTAATAACGTAATACATAAAGATTTTTGTATGTAATATTGCATATACAGGGACCACTGGTGAAAATGCTGAGCAATGTTTTTCCATATGGTAAATTAGTTCCTTAGTTATTTATTTTATTTCATTTTCAATCGTGTAAGGCTTGGGGCTAAGATTTACAAAGGTGACTAGTAAAAAATATAACAATATAAGTATAAGATTTTGTACTTAGTAATCTCACAATTTAAGGCATGACATTGGATAAGTGTGAGGAGTTCAATCGATTTTGAATAAAATCAATAGTATCAGTTGCAATTTTTTTACGTTTAAGAACGATCCCGGCATGCCCACATTTATAAATATATCGTGTAGGTCTTTCCCAAGATTCCCACAAGTAGTCTGTATCCTCAGAATGCACATATAGATCATGCTTACCTGAAATTAATAAAATATTTTCTTTTTTTACTTTTGGCAATGCTTGACTCGGTTCAGTGATTTTCCAATAATCTATTAAATCATCATACGTAACACCATGATGTTCCAAGTCTTCTCTAATAAATTTGCCTGGAGTTGTATTCCAAATAGAATAAGAAAGTCGATTTGCATAGAAAATGGATGCTAACACATCAATTTCTTCTTCAACAAGAGAGGTTAAGTTAGTAATAAATCCGCCTAAACTAATTCCTATTAGAATCAGGGTCCCCTTTTTATTTGCTTTAATCCATTTAATCAAAGCTCGTAAATCAGCTACCGCTTGTCTAGTTGCTTGTAATGTTCGTTCAATATTTGCACTTACCATATACTCTCCACTGAATAAGGATTGATCGGGTTTTCTTTCAAAATGATAGGGTAGAGTGAAATAATACATATTCCACTTCAGGCTGGTCATATGATCGTGGAATATTTTTTTCACACGTTCGTTAGAATCCATTCTCCAACCGTGAACAAAGATAACATGAGGTGCATTTTCATTTTCATGTAAGAATAATTCCCCAGTTACAGAGTCGTTGTGTGAATCACCGGATTGAACCGAACTTTTATAGTTGAATTGCCCAATCATGTATTCATTTTCCTGCTTTGAATGCTTAATGTCAAAATGAAAATGTGATGGTTTTACTTTATAAAAAGATTCTATGTTCTTTATATTTAATGAAGTGTTAGAAAGGGAAGTAAACTGAAACGCTACACTTCTTTTTTTGTGTAAATCATATAAGGCGTACCGATCAATGAGTTTTGAAAAAATCAAATTAACCTCCTCCAAAATACATATTGTTTAAAACATAGACAAAATTTATGTTTTAAATTAATTAGGAAATATTCTCTTTTCCTAATAGTAGGTGCTTGAATTATAAAAATAGGTGATAAATTTGCATATTATATTATAAAGCTTACAATAAATAATTTATACTAAAATTTAAGAAGTAAGTTAATATTCTTATCCTTATAAAAGAATGTTAACTTGTTTCTTTTCTTATTAAAAGATGTAATTTCTATGAGGAACTTTAACAATTCCCATCCTAGAAATTCACAAATAGCTTCTCTATATTTATTGTATAGAAATTATACAATAAATATATTTTTTATATTATATACATTAAATTAAGCTTAACCTCTCTTTTCTATAAGTCTCTTAAATTGACTAACTCCTTACCAATATTCAAAAACGACTGCATTTTTGAATTTGTGTTCTAGTTTTTCTTGAACAGGTAAATGAATAACTACACATAAACTCCTTATATCTCTAGTTAAACTACCGATTAGCTCCATATAAACTCTAGATAACCTATATAGAATACAAGTTATCAAGGAGGTAAGAAAAATGAATTTTATGAAACGAGCAATTCTCAGTATGAAAAAAAGGATAGGAACATCATTAATTTTGATGGCAGTTTTTCTGATTGTTACAAATTTGGTTCTTTCAGGTTTCACAATCCAAAATGCATCAAAAAAAGCAGCGGATGCTGCAAGAAAAAAACTTGGTGCAGATGTTACTTTAAGTCTTGATTTCGACAAAATAGGTCAAAAAGCTAAGGAAACTGGAGAAATGCCAAATCCGCCGCAGCTCGATGCAAAAGAAACAGATCAATTAGCGAAGTCCAAGTATGTAAAAGATTATAATTACATAGCTAACACTTTCGGTATTTCTGATGGGCTTAAACTAGTAGGAGCTTCAGAAGGAGAAGAAGAAGGAAAAGGTAAAGTGGGAATGACGGCTGCGCGAGGCGGTTCAAGCTCTGGTACAGAAATAGATATGAATGCTTCTTTTATGATTGAGGGAGTTCGCAAGACTGCATTACAAGAAAGCTTTAAAAACGGAAAAAGTAAAATCATTGATGGAAAACCAATAACAGAGCAAATGAAAGATCAGAATGTAGCTTTAATGGAAAAACGATTAGCGGAATTAAACAATTTGAAAGTAGGAGACAAAGTTAAAGTACAATCAGGGGATAAGAAGGAAACTCTTGAGGTTGAAATTATCGGCATTTATGAAACAAATGAGCAAGCAATGGGTCAACAGGCTCCTCCTATTATGGATCCAGCTAATAAACTATATATGCCGCATTCAACTATGAAAAAATTAGAAGTAGACCAAGGTATAAGTAGTGGTCAAGTCGTGTATTTCTTGAATGATCCACAATATATTGATGCATTTAAAAAAGAAGCAAAAAAATCTAACATTGATTTTAATTATTATAAATTAGATGCGCATGATTCATTGTACAAGCAAATGATTGGTCCTATCGAAAATATCTCTTCGACTTCTCAAATGATTATTTATATTGTATCGATTGCAGGTGCAATTATTTTAGGATTAATCATTATGCTATCAATTAAAGGACGTCGTAAAGAAATGGGAATTCTATTGTCTATTGGAGAGAAAAAGTGGAAATTGATAGCGCAATTCGTAGTAGAAGTAGTGTGTGTCGCTATTTTAGCATTTGGATTATCCATAACAACAGGAGCTAAAGTTACTCAATATATCGGAGATAATTTACTTTCGAATGAAATTGCTACTGCAAGCGAAGAAACAGATACTTCGCAACATGGTACTGTAATGATGGCTGGATCTGGTGGTACTCTACAAAATCAAAAAGAAGATCCAATTGATAAAATTGATGTAAGTGTAACAGGAGAAGATGTAGGGAAAATGGGTGGAATTGGACTAGCTATTGCTATAATAGCAACGCTTCTTCCAGCATTATCTATTCTACGTTTAAACCCAAAACAAATTCTTTTAAAAGATGAATGAGGAGGCTTAATATGGAGACGATTTTACAGTTTAAAAATTTGGATTATTATTATGAAAGTAATGGGAAAAATGTAGCGATACTAGATAATGTTAACTTTTCTTTTCAAAAAGGACATTTCTACACGATTTTAGGACCATCTGGATCTGGTAAAACCACAACTCTGAGCTTAGGTTGTGGACTGGATGTCCCTAAAAATGGTTATGTACTGTATAATGGTAAAGATATTAGAAAAATTGGCTTGGATCGATACCGTAATCAAAATGTATCTGTAATTTTCCAATCTTATAATTTGATAACCTATATGACAGCTCTTCAAAATGTCTTAACAGCAATGGAAATTACGGGTGTTAAAGTGCAAAATAAAACAGCAAGAGCATTAGAATTGTTAGAAAGGGTAGGACTCACAGAAGTTGAAGCGAAACGAAACGTCCTGCAACTAAGCGGCGGACAACAACAGCGTGTAGCAATTGCTCGAGCACTATCTTGTAATGTTGATTTACTGATTGCAGATGAGCCGACAGGAAACCTCGACGAGGAAACTGCAATGGATATAATAGAACTATTTCAAGAACTTGCACATAAAGAGAATAAATGCATTATTGTTGTGACGCACTCACAGGAGGTTGCTAAAAAATCAGATCGTGCAGTGTATTTAAGTAAGAAGAAGTTGGTCGTAAATGAAATCTAATATAAACATCGTAGCTTTTTAATTCACATAATTTTCAAAATCTAGACCTTTCAAAAGCTTATATTTGATTTATAATAAAATCAAGCCATAATCAAAATGGTCTCCCTGTACTGAATGTTAAAATAGTTTGTTGTTCCCGTTTTATTATAATTGGTTACCTATATCATGGGATAATCACACATAAAAAACGGGACATTACCTAGATGTATGACCTAAATATCGTCCCGTTTACCTACTCTGTATAGTTATTGCAGAATTAAACCTACAATCATAATTAAACTAAATACTATTATCCAACCAAACGCACAATAGCCAAAAATTCTAATCCATTTAGGTAATTGATGCATGTTAATTTTATTTGTGGGAACTCCTTGCATAGAAAACATCATTTTTTGATCTCTATCTCTATTATTTTGTTGTTCATACATACTATCATCACCTTTCCAGAACTATTGCGTTTATAGTATATCAGCCTAAAGAAAATTATGTACAGAATAAGAAGGGATAGCATAAATATTATGTGGTGAATTTTATAAATAAATGCATTTAATTGCCATGGTTCTAAGCGCTAATTCGTTATAAATACTGAAAAAGAGCACTACATAAATAGGACTCATTTTCTTCAAATATTAAGTTGCTGGATATAAATCAGAACCAAGGTAACGTTCTTTTATAATTTGAAGATGATGAAGCTCATGACCAGCAATAATGTATGCTAATGCACGAACTGTAACTTCAGAATTATTCGCATTTCCTCTTTGTGACCAAGCTTCTTTATCTAAGCTTCTAAGTAAATGCAGGGTAGATTGGCGAACAACTATTAAATTCCCAAGAAGATCTTGCATAGATTGCTTATCAAAAGCAGCTCTAAGAACATACATATCATCAAATGAAAAACCTGTTAATAAGTTTATACTTACTATAAAAACAAACAAACTCGTCCTATTTAAAGGAGAGTTTGTTTGTTTTTATGTTTAGATAATGGAATACTCATGCAAAATTGCACACTATGTTCCATATTTTTCATTGAATACTTTATATCTAGTGTTTCAAGAATTTGTTTAACAATATATAGCCCCAAACCATTTCCTCCAGTATTTCGATTTCTTGAT
The DNA here is from genome assembly GCF_030164735.1 of Bacillus sp. RB3. NCBI lineage: Bacteria > Bacillati > Bacillota > Bacilli > Caryophanales > Bacillaceae > Bacillus > Bacillus sp. RB3. The sequence goes on along the minus strand of NZ_JASNGE010000002.1, from coordinate 250,921 downwards.
TTTTCAATTCGATAAAATGGTTTGAAAATTTGTTGTAAATCTTCATCTTTAATATTGACACCTGTATTTATAATTTGCATTTTGATTTGACCTTGTTTCGAATCCTCACTTAACTTTATATAGACTTTTTCATTATGTGGTGAATACATAACCGCATTGTGTATAATATTTTTACATGCTTTTTCTAAAAGAGCACAATCTGTATAAATAGAAAGGTCAAAATCAATTTCTTTTATTATTTCGATGTTTTTTTGAGAAGCAAAAAATTCGAGATCTTTTGTAATTGTACCTATTAATTTTGAAAGATTAACTTTCTCTACTTTTAGTTTGAAGGTGTGTTGTTCTAATTTCGATACGCTTAAAATTTCACGAACTAATTGTTCCATACTTTCAATAATTTGATGATTCTTCTTTAAATATTGATCGCGATTTTGATAAGGGCCAATATTGTATATCATTCCTTCTAAGTATCCTTTCATTACAGTAAGAGGGGACTTTAATTCATGTGCTACAATCGCAAAAAACTCTCTGCGTTTTGTTTCTATTTCTCTTTCTTTTTCAATATCATTTTTTAATTGTTCATTTGCTTTTTTTAAATCAAACATAGCTTGTTGTAAGTTAATAGACATCTCATTCAAACTATTAGATAATTCTCCTAACTCATCTGTAGAGCGAACCTCAATTTTTTCGGAGAAATCTAAATTTGCCATCTTTTGTGCACCTTCATTAATATAAATAAGTGGCTTTGTAATAAACCTGGAATAAAAATAAGCACTCCCTATACCAATAACGAGCACAATGATACTAATATAGGGGAGAAAGCGTACTAAACCTGTGAAGCTTCATCAATCGGTTGAAATGTAGCAAACACTATAAGCGTTAAACTACCATCTTGGAATTGAATTGGTTTCGTAACATTATATGAATTGCTGAGGGTACTTGCATTCTCGAATCGTGTTGCTTTAGTAACTACTGTTTTTTGCGTACCACTTTGAATAAAAGAAAATGAAGGAGAGTAAATAATTACTCCTTCTTTATTTTGAAGATAAAGCATCGCATTATTTTTTTTGGCGTATTCATCAAAAAGTGGTATCGCATCTTGAAACGTAAGATTTTTAGACTTATCAATGATTTCGTTTATCCCTGTTTGAAGTTGATCTGTTTTATATTGCTCATAAAACGTAGGGAGAAAGAAGTATAAAGTTAAATAAATCAATACTGCAAAGGATAATAAAATGAGAGATGTAGTCATAAAGAGTTTATAAGTAATTTGCTTCATTTTCATGAGTTTCACAATACTATTCATCAATTTTATAACCAATACCCTTTATTGTTTTAATATAAGGGATAGCTAATTTTTTGCGTAGGTTTTTAATATGTGTATCAATTATTCGTGTTTCTCCAAAATAATCGTAACCCCAGACTTTCTCTACGATATTTTCTCTTGTGAGTACTTTTCTCTCATTTTGAAATAGTAGTTGTAGAATTTCAAACTCTTTTGTCGTTAATATAATTTCAACGTCATTTACATATACTCTATATGCATCCACATCAATACGCACTTCTTTAAATATCAAATGATTATTTACATTTTTATCATAACTTCTTCTAAGTACAGCTTCGACTCGTCTAATCAAAACATGAAATGAAAAGGGCTTTGTTATATAATCATCGATCCCAAGGTCGAATCCTTTCATTTGATCTTCCTCTTCTTCCAACGCAGTTAGCATAATAATTGGTACGTTTGACTGACTTCGAATCATTTTAGAAACTTCAAACCCATTAAGATTGGGCATCATGACATCTAGAAGAATTAAATCAAATGATTGCTTATTAAATTGTGTCATACCCTCTAGTCCATCTGAAGCGACTATCACTGTATAATGCTGCGTCATTAAAAATTGTTTAATTAATTCCTGAATTTCTTGATCGTCCTCTACCACGAGAATATGATAGTTTTTCATAATATCACCTCTGGTAGTCATTATAGCCGTACTATCTGGAGTTTATGTGGAGATACAATAGGAACTTCATAGGACGTTTAACGTATTAGCTTCATTTTCAAGAATGTGTATTCTCCAAAAAAATATGATTAGCCATATTCCTTTTTATGAAAAAATAATTGTATGCTTGAAAAAACTTATCGTATGAAAAGCTGAACGATTTATATTTCTAAAAAACCAATGTATAATATTAGGAACTGCATGTGATTTCTTAAACTGTGTGAACATATACTTTCGCTACTTACTAGAAGGGGAAACGGAAATGAATTTCAATATAAAAAAAGCTAGCGAAATTATAGAGTGTACTTCACAAACTTTAGAGTTTTTTGCTAATTTAGTAAACGATTAAGGTGTGAACTAAGGATTATTTAAATCATGCGAGAAAGGTTGTGAAATTATTTGATGGGTTATAAAGCGATGCTGTTTGATTTAGATGATACATTACTTGATAGGGATAAAGCAGTAGAGGCATTATTTTTAATTGTTTTAGAAAAGTGTTATGAAAATGTAGATGGTGCGGCTAAAAGCAACATGTTACAGAAATTCAAAGAATACGATAAAAGAGAATATGGCATAAGTAATAAAACGACAGTTTTAGAATCATTGTTTGATGAATTCACGCCAAGGTATAGATTGCCACGCAATTACATCCAAGATTTTTGGAATAATAATTTCCCTAGATGTTTTTCAATAGACCAAAATACTATTCATTTCTTAAATCAAATAAAGAAGCACTTTAAAGTTGGAATTATAACAAATGGCTCAACTCAGAGGCAAAAAGCTAAAATATTTAACACGAATTTAAATAGGTATTTTGAAACAATCATTATTTCTGAAGAAGTGGGATTTAGTAAACCTGATAAACGTATATTCGAACTAGCATTAGATAAGCTAAATTTACAACCGGAAAATACTTTATTTGTTGGGGATGACTTAGAAAAGGATATTGCTGGTCCTCAAAATGCAAATATAAAAGGTGTGTGGTTTAACCCTCAGAAAATTAAGAATACTACCAATATACAACCATATGCCGAGATTAACACTTTGGATAGTTTGTTAAGTTATGTTACTCCACAATATTTTTATAACAAGTAAAAGTAATTCCATATATATATTCAAAAATATAAAAAAAAGAGAAACTATCATTAATTTCATTGACCGTATTAGTAATAAAAAAATATATATTTACAACAAAAAATAGAGGCCATTTTAATAGCTGAGGCTAATTTAATCTATGATTAATACGAAGTTTTGTAAAACAATTTTACTCATACTGTGTAAATTATAAAGGGGTGGGACTATGGAAATAAAGAAAGTAGTAATCGATGGAATCAATATTGCGGTCATTAGGAACGATAAGGTATTAATATCGGATGTTCAGTCTGCATTAGATACTATGGCAACAGTTCAATATGAGGTAGATGCGAAACATATTATTATCCATAAATCTTTAATAAGTGAAGATTTCTTTGATCTAAAAACACGGCTTGCGGGCGATATCCTTCAAAAGTTTATAAACTACAAGGTAAAGATTGCTATTGTTGGAGATTTCTCTATGTATACTAGTAAAAGCTTAAAGGATTTTATTTATGAATGTAATAAAGGAAAAGATATTTTTTACTTAGCAACTGAACAACAAGCAATTGAAAAACTAAGTACATTAAAGTAATAATTATATCCTGCTAAATTCCTCCATTTCACTTAGTTCATGATTATATACGATATAGAAGAACTGATGTTTGTGGTAAACTAAGAGATGAATAAAGGGGGCGTTTTCTTGAACAATTTTAATGATACGATCCGAGATTTAAACAATATAGTTTACAAACCTAACAATTTAATGATTACGAATCTAAAAGAAGAAAAGCAAAACGCAGAATATGCAGGATGTTTATTCCACTTAAATAACAAAACCATTCGTTTTAGAAAATCAAAAGTTACTCCTAATAAAATTGGTCAATTTGTTTCTTTTTGGGAGAAAGATGAAAATATGCGAAATAGAGCTTTCTCTTATGAAGCTGCTCCTGATTTATTAGTAATCACTTGTATTGCTGATAATAAACTAGGACAATTTATTTTTCCTAAAGAGATTCTTCTTAAAGAAAAAATATTGAGAACACAAAGTCAAACAGGGAAAATGGCAATGAGAATTTATCCTGTTTGGGATACCACTGTTAGCAATCAAGCTAAAAGGAGCCAAACGTGGCAACTTCACTATTTTGTTGATTTAAGTGATATTAATAATTTTCCTATAGATAAACTATTAAATTTATATTCGTAGCTTTTGATTTGCCTCAAAAAGAAGTAATTACAGAAAAGACATTTGTAATGACGCTTTCTATTAATTTACCTCGTGAATCGTAATTTTTGTACCGGTACAGTTAAATGAAATGTACATTGTTACAGTGCCCCTTAAAATTTACAATCAGCATATATTATTTAAACTTATAAATTTTTAAGGGGTGCTAATTATGACAAGTTTACAAAATCAGCTTTTCACAAGATTAAATCTTAAAAAACGTAATGAAGTAACGTTTGAAGAATTACCTACTATACTCTTTTCATTTGCACACACTATACCATTTGAGAATTTAGATGTTATAGCACGAAATACGAATCAAATCTCTCTGGAAAACTTACGAGAGAAAATTTTAACTAGTTCCCGTGGTGGACTTTGCTACGAATTAAATACTCTTTTTTACTATTTCTTAAGAGACTGTGGCTATGATGTACAACTGGCATTAGGTACGGTTTATAAAAACGATATAAATGCATGGGCACTTGAGGATGGCCATATAACAATTATTTTAACTTATGATAATGTACAGTATTTAATTGATGTAGGTATAGCTTCGTTAGTACCTCTTGTTCCTGTACCTTTTACTGGTAAGTCTGTTTCTTCAAAAAATGGTTCGTACCGGGTGAGACGAAAAGATACGAGTAAGGGAAATTATGTTTTAGAAAGAATAGATACTGATGGAGAATGGAAAGTTTGTCATGCTTTTTATAAACATAATATTGATGAGATAATAGTAAACGATGTTCAAAGAAGAGTGATAGAAGATGAGAAGTCTATTTTTAATAAAGGACCAATTGCAGTAAAGTTGACGAACTCCGGTCATATTTCATTAACGAATACAAGTTTAACTGAAGCTATTCGTGGGGAAAAAACTAAGCATGAAATTACAGAAGATCAATATAAAGAGTTTTTATATACTTTATTTGCTATTAAGTTATGAATAATAAAGATAGACGGTTCTTATTCAGAAGCGGCTATCTTTATTATTTTTGGTGTAAATGGTTTTCTTCTAATATGTTTCGGAAACTGCGGTATAGTTAGTGTTTTTAATGTTTTCTCAGCTTCTTCATATGTATGAAAAATTGGTTCTTTTCCATCATCCCCTTGTAAAACTAGCCCTTCATCTCGAATTACATATGGCATAAAACCACCCCATCTAGTAAAGAATTATGTTCTTTTGCAGCAGAATAATACGATTTAAAGTTTGATTTTCTTAATACATATAATACACTAGAACAGTACGAAAAAGTATGTACAATGAATTTTGAATGTAAAGGAAGATTATTATGTCAGTTATTGATAAATTGAAACTTAATAAGTATACAAATATGGTCGTTATTAACGAACCAAGTGATTATGACATTTTTACAGGTAAAGAAACTGCATTCTCAAAAGAACACGATGCTATCTTTATATTTGTAGAAACGCTTGATGAAATGGTGAAACAAACGAATTTTATTATTAGTAATGAAGAATTACTAATTGAAAAAGGTTACGTATTCTTCGCATATCCGAAAAAAGGTAATGCTCGTTATAGTACGTTTATTCACCGTGATGAGATGTTTCCGGCATTAAACGTTGGAGAAGATGGTTATGTGGGAGAAAGCGACATTAAATTTGCACGAATGGTAAGTATGGATGAAGTCTTTACTGTTGTAGGTTTAAAACGCGAGAAGAAAAAAACAACGAAAACATCTGCTATGAGTCAATGTGTTGCCGATTATGCAGATCGAATTAAAGATGTTGAAGCATTATTAGCTAATCATCCGAATGAACTTAAGTTTTATCAAAGTTTAACGCCTGGATATCAGAAAGATTGGGCACGTAATCTTTTTTCTGTAAAACAAGAAAAAACACGTGAAAAACGTCTAGAGAAAATGATAGAGATCCTTTCACAAGGCTATAAAACAATTGAATTATTCCGTAAGAAGAAAAAATAATGATTAAGAAAGTCACAATGCTGCAACAATTAATTGTGATGAGTACATTGAAAAAAGCATTCCTTCCATTATACTAAGGAATGTTCTTATATTTATATAATTAGTAAAAGAGAAAAGGTGTTTGAAATGAAATCGTATATTGTAGTTGGATCTGGAATTTTAGGAGCGTCTACTGCTTATCATCTTGCTAAGGCAGGTGCGAATGTTACTATCGTGGATCGCCAACAATTAGGACAAGCAACTGATGCAGGAGCAGGTATTGTATGTCCATGGCTATCGCAGCGTCGTAATAAAGCATGGTATAAAATTGTTAAAGGCGGTGCACGTTACTATTCTTCGTTAATTCAGCAATTAGAAGAAGACGGTGAAACTGACACAGGATATAATCGTGTAGGTGCAATTAGTTTACATACTGACGAGAAAAAGTTAGATCAAATGGAAGAGCGAGCTTATAAACGACGTGAAGATGCCCCAGAGATTGGTGAAATCACTCGCTTATCAGCTGAAGAAACAAAAAAATTATTCCCAGCATTATCAGACGAATATAGTTCTGTTCATATTAGTGGTGCTGCACGAGTAAATGGAAGATTATTACGCAATGCATTAATAAGTGCTGCGAAAAAACATGGTGCAACTTTCATAAAAGGCGATGCCATATTAGTCCGTGAAGGAAATCATGTTACGGGAGTTACAGTAAACGATGAAACAATCTTAGCGGAAAAGGTTATTGTAACTGCAGGCGCATGGGCGAATGAAATCTTGAATCCATTAGGAATTAATTTCTTAGTTACATTCCAAAAAGGACAAATTGTTCATCTGCAAATCGAGAATACAGCAACAGAAAATATGCCAGTTGTTATGCCACCGAACGATCAATATATTTTAACGTTTGACAATGGGCATGTCGTAATTGGTGCAACACATGAGAATGATACTGGTTTCGATCATCGTGTAACAGCAGGTGGTTTACATGAAGTATTCCATAAGGCATTAGCAGTTGCACCTGGCTTAGAAAATGCTACAATGCTTGAAACGAGAGTTGGATTCAGACCATTCACACCAGGATTCTTACCTGTTATCGGACCACTACCTAACTTTGAAGGAATTCTCGTTGCGAATGGATTAGGAGCTTCGGGTTTAACAGCTGGTCCATACTTAGGAGCGGAACTTGCTAAATTAGCGCTGGGACAACCAATTGAGTTAGATTTAAATGATTATGATGTTGCTGGCGCAATTGAATAATATAGGGTACTGCTAACATTTAGGAAGAACCATGCTAAACAAATTCGACAAGGAATAAGCAGTTTTCCCTCTGTTAAGAGTAAGCCTGTTTATGAAAAATAAAATTCTTTAAAAATAGAAGGCCGACATTATAAACCTGCATTAATAATGTAGAATTGTGATGTCGGCTCTTTATTTATATTTATTTAAAACTTATTTTTGAGAGGAGCTTAAGCAATGAGAGCGCCATATCAAGTATTGATATTTCCTTATATAAAAACTACTGATTCCATTCAATATGCTATTTTCAACCGAAGTGATTATAGTTATTGGCAAGGAATAGCTGGTGGCGGAGAAGTCGGTGAGATTCCTATTGAATCAGCAAAACGGGAAGCGTTTGAAGAGGCTGGTATTACAAGAGAATGTCCATATATACAATTAGATTCTGTGTCTTCACTACCAGTAGAGGATGTAGTTAGAGGATTCCTTTGGGGAGAAGAGGTTTATGTAATAAAAGAATTTTCTTTTGGAGTTAAAGTCCCTACAAAAAACATATCATTATCTAAAGAACACTTTAATTATAAATGGTTATGCTTTGAGGAAGCAGTAACGCTTTTGAAATGGGATAGCAACAAAACAGCATTGTGGGAATTAAACAAAAGACTATTAAAACAATAAAAGTTTTTGCTAACAAAAATAGTTGTGGAAGAAGAATTGAACCATTAACAAACCCTTGCTACACTTCTAAACAATGTTTTATAGATTTGACATGGGTAATGAACGAAGAGAACTTGCACTAAGAAAAGCCCTATACAGTTGCCTCTGAAAAAATGAAAATAGTTAGAAATATTTTTATATCGTACGGTTTTTGGCTATGAATAACGGAATAAATATTAAGTATTCAACAGTTCAAATAAAACGAGTCAGCTTTTTATTTTAGGAAGAAAGCTGACTCGTTTTATGCTAAAATTCGCTTAGTGTATATTTTCGTTAAAATGTGGGTAGGCCCCCTTTTAGCAAAACCGGAGTGGGAATGATGAGTATAAATAGTTTTGTGGGATTGATAAATGACGAATTATTAAAAGAGGTAAGTATAAGAAGTGAGGATGAATTCGAGCCTGTAGTAGTTAAAGATATTCCTAGACTTTGGAAGTGTTTAGGAACAGGTAATTATGCCGCAGTATTCATGCACAAAGAATACAAAGATTGGGTAGTGAAAGTTTACGTGCGAGAAGGAGAAGGAATTGAAAAAGAGTCAGAAGTATACCGAAGAATTGGAGATCATCCTTCTTATTCAAAGCTTATATATAAAGGGGAAAATTTCATAGTATTGAAACGTTTAAAAGAAATTACCTTATACGATGCTATTCATAAGGGTATTAAAATTCCTAAGCAAGTAATACTTGATATTAATGAGGCTTTAGAGTATGCGAGGGCACAAGGGTTAACTCCTTGTGATGTTCACGGGAAAAATGTGATGATGGAAAAAGGAAGGGGATATGTAGTCGATGTATCTGATTTCTTAAAAACAAAAGAAGATAGTAAGTGGAGAGATCTAGAAAAGGCATATTTCACCTTTTATTTTCCTTTCATATATAAATTGCCTTTCCCGGTTAAAATACCGTATTTTATGTTAAACATTGTTAGACGTTCGTATAGAAAATATAAGAAGCTTAAAAAGAACTTCAAATTATAAAAGGACCATATATGTTCCTGAAAACGAGTTAAATTCACATAAATAACTTTAGAAAAATTTCAAATTTTGTTTAGGGGCTATTTCAAGACCTTAGCTTGCTAGGCATATGGTGTTACCTCAAAAAATAAAAAGATTAGGAGTGAATCCTAATCTTTTTATTTATACATATTTTTGTTAGTTATATCACTATCAATTCCAAAACGGGATATTTTGAATAAATGAAACCGTCAAAATAAGTGTTGATGCGGAACCAGCAGTTACTAAAGTTACTATTTTTCGTCCATTCTGTTCTTTTGAAGGTTTTATAAGTTCTGTAATTAACACAATCCATATTATGATAGATACTATTGAAATAATATTTATAGACATATGTAACACATCCCTTCGTGTTTTTACATAAATATTGCTTCTTTTATAAAATAAAAGCAATTTAACAAGAAAATATGTAACGCATTAAAAATCAATATTTTCCTGTTAAACCACCTTTTTTAAATAGAAATACGACTGATAAAACGATAACAACAGCCTTCAAACTGCCCCCATATGGATAAATAGCATGATCTGTTAGACTAGCATGTTGAAAAATATTCTCTAAACCGAAAATTCCTATCATGACTGCTAAAAGAAATGAAGCTGATCCATACGTCCCTTTACGATAGAGGGTAAATAAATAGACTGTGAAAATCAGTGGTAAGATGATTTGTAGTACGATTATCATAGTTCGTCCCCCAGATTATTTATAATTATATTATATACAAAATTGTAATAAAAAGGAATGCGACTTATTTGATACTAACAGAACTACTCTAATCATATTCTTCTATAAAAAAGAAGAAAAAGGGGTGTACAGTTAATTGACAAAAGTTAAAGTTAGTTTACGACCCATTGTTCATAACGTAAATTTACCAACTGTATTGAAAACAACGATACTTCCAGGTGAATCGACCGAAAGACTATTTATCGCAACTCAATTAGGGGAGATTTTTTACATAGGGGACGGAGTTATAAAGACATTTTTAGATATTCGTCACCTAATTATTAAATTAGGTACATTTGAAGAAGGTGTTTCTAGTAGCGGTTATGATGAACGCGGATTGCTTGGACTTGCGTTCCATCCACAATTTTATCAAAATGGGTTATTTTATCTTCATTATTCAGTAGCTGGAACTCAAGGGCCAGGTGCATTTTCTGAGCAATTTAAACCGAATCCTTGTGACCCTAAAACGTTAAATTTAAAGTGGTTTAATAGAAATACGCAATATGATCACATTGATACAGTGGAAGAATGGACTTTACAATCTAATGGTCAAGCTCAAAAACGACGAACATTACTGAATGTAAGAAGACCATTTTTTAATCATAACGGAGTCAATAGTTTAAACTTTTCACCTGAGACTGGAAAACTTGTTTTTACAAATGGAGATGGCGGATCAGGTTATGATCCATTTAATTTAAGCCAAGATGATTTAGAAATAGCAGGAAAAATAATTGAAATCGATGTAAGTAAAAATACATTTATAAATAACCCTCCTGTAGTTACACGCTTTAATGAACTTCCTTTATCTATACAAGAAACACTTACAGTAATTGCAAAAGGAGTACGTAATATAACCGGCATTTCATTTCAAAGGTTTTATAATCAATATATCAAATACGCCGGAAATGTCGGACAAGATATTGTAGAGTCTATTTTTTCATTTGTTCAATATAAACCTATACCGGTAACAGAACTTGTTCAAATGCATTTTATGAGGTTAACTCCCAATCAAGATGGGTTTATCAATTTTGGGTGGCGAGGATGGGAAGGGGATTTGCCTACTTCTTTTATACGACATTGTTCTGAGAATCAGACTTTGGATGAGAGAACAATGGTTTATTATGATGAAACAATACAAACTTCAGTGAAGCGTATTCTGCCTCTACTTAGTTATTTTCATAAAGATTCTAGAACAGATAAGTTTGGAGGAACTTCACTTACAGGAGTTCAGCCATATATGGGAAATGCAATTCCAAATTTAACAGGTAGCGTTGTTTTTACTGACCTTGCCAAGAAAGGAGAATCTCAGTCTCCAGTTAAGGGTGTTTTAGCCTATACTAGAGCAGGTACAGACGGTAAACATGCTGACTTTTATGCTATTGAAACCAATTATGATTTTGGTACGCAACCAGCTTATTATATGAGTTTAGGAACAAATTCGGATCAAACTAAATTATATTTAGGAGTTTACAGTTCTATGAAAGTAACTGATTTTAACAAAGGTACCATTTTTGAAATTATTCCTTGATACGATATAAATTCTCAGTTTAAAAACATAAAGAGTTTATTCTGCTTCCAAAACGCACAACTTGACTTGTCCCCCTAAAAATCTTCAATCTATAAGTATCTATTATATAGTGATTTATAACTAGTAGAAAGCAACTCATAAACCATAAGTGTATGAATAATATAGAAAGTAATGAATGTGGTATCTTTAGGGGGTATTTTAATGAATTGGTTTGTACGTTATTGGTATCAACTGATGATAGAACATGATACGAGCTTTGTTCATAAAAGAAAATTGTCCCTTGCGAATAAGTTAGTACTTACAGCTTTGATGAGTGCATTGGCCACCATGTTTCAAGCAGCTGGGAACTTAGTTCCTGGTATAGGTTTGCTCATTAGTCCATTTTCGACATTACCGATTTTTTTTGCTATTTTCTATTCTATTCGTGAGGGAATACTTTCTTATATTCTTACTATTTTTCTATTATTTATTATTGAGCCCAGTGAACTAATTGTCTTTCCTTTTACTACAGGCTTATTAGGTCTAGCCTTAGGAGTATCCTTTTTAAAATTAAAGAGGAGAATTTGGATTGTTTCTTTTTCAGCAACTTGTCTACTTATAGGTATTATGATCGTTCTCGATGTTTTCCACTTTCCGGTACTTGGTCCTGCTGTTCATACAACTATGGATATAAAAATTATTTTATCAATATTTATAATGAGCTTTCTATACTGTTGGATTTATGCAGGTTTTTGCAGAATAATGATGAATAGATTATATAAAGTGTTGTATTGACAATGGCATAATGAGGATTGGAGATTGAATTCATGACTAACGTTGCAGTTAGAAGACCGAATTTGAATGATGTAGATGAACTATATTTATTTTTCCGTATAGTTATTACGAATACATACAAAGATGAAGGATTGTCACAATTATTAGATGACATAGAAAATGAAATTAACTCAAAAAAGCAGTATTTGAAAAGTGACTTTGATAGTAACGGAGAAAGTCGTTACTTTTTATTAGCAATTGATACAAGTAACGATAAAATCATTGGAACAATCGAAATCGGTCCAGCAAGTACATTGATTAATAGTTGTACAGGTGGTGTACTTAAAAATTTGTATGAAATAGGAACTGTATTCATACTTCCGGAGTATCAGAGAAAGGGAATAGGGAGTTTATTACTACATACAATGTTTCTTACATTACTTAGCAGAGGGATAACAGAATATTGTTTAGATAGTGGATATAAAAATGCGCAAAGTATATGGATGAAAAAGTTTGGAAAACCTAGCCATGTATTGAAAGATTACTGGGGAGAATCCAGTGATCATATGATTTGGAAGAAAAGTTTACATGATACACCTATAATATTTGAATTATAAAATGAAATATACCTCTGAACATAGCTTTTCTTACTTATGTATGCTATTATTTATCTTTATAATAAAAGAGGACGTGAATGAACTTGATTAAAATTAATATTCCTGAAGCTGATGTTTCAATTACTGAACGTAAACAAGTTATTAAAGGAGACGAGCCAATCATTACTCCAATTAATGGATTTATCGATTTCCACTTGTTCCCTAGAGATAAAGGCGGCATTTTTATGTTTTACAATATTAATGACGAACTTCTTTTCGTAGGTAAAGCTCGTAAAATTAGACAACGTATTAAGAAGCATTTTGAAGATAATGTTTCACCAATTAAAAATCACCGTGATGAAGTATACCGCATTGATGCATGTATCGTAGAAGATCCAACAGAAAGAGAAATTTACGAAACATATATCATTAATGAATACAAAGCGAAATATAACGTTGATAAAGTATTCTACAAATAATCAACATTAATAAAAAACAATCCTAGCTAATATGCAAGGATTGTTTTTTATTTAAATTTATTCTTCATATCTTTCTCCTTTTTTCAAATGATTAGCAGCAACAAAACAGATTACACCTATAAATATAAGTACAATACCAACCGTTTTATGTTTTCCCTCAAAGAAAGGAATATCTGAAATAACATTTGTCATACATAGTCCTAAAAATACAAGGATAGGGCCCACCCAAAGTAATACATTACCGAATTTTGTGTGCTTCCACATAATAACCCTCTTTACATATATATCCATAAATAAAAAGTAAATTCATAGAGAAATATAGTTTTTTTCATATCGAAAATTTAACCCTCATATATTGGTACAAGCAAAAGAGAAAGGAGACCATCATGAATTGGTTAGAAGCTTTCATACTAGGTATAATTCAAGGTTTAACAGAATTTTTACCAATCAGTAGTACCGGACATCTTTATTTAGGAAGGCATTTGTTCCGATTAGATGAGGCTGGCTTATTTTTAGATACGATGCTGCATATTGGGACTTTACTTGCGGTTTTTATTTATTACAAAAAAGAATTTATATATTTAATTAAAAACCCATTTTCAAAGCTCATGTTATTACTTATCGTTGGGACAATACCCGCAGTTGTAATTGGTTTATTGTTTAAAGACTTCTTTGAAGATATTTCAAAAACAGGAATCACGATCGGTTGGGAGTTTTTAGTGACCGGATTCTTTCTCTACATGGCAGATAAACAAAAGAATGGTCGTAAAAAAATGGATGACATAACATATAAAGACGCATTAATTATCGGTTCATTTCAAGCTGCTGCTATTTTTCCAGCCATTTCCCGTTCTGGAATGACAATTGTCGCTGCATTATGGAGAAAATTAGACCGTGAAACTGCTGCGTACTTTTCTTTTTTACTATCGACACCAGCCATCGTTGGAGCTATCATTTTGCAATTTGTAGACGTTTTTCAAGGGAAAGCAGAATCTATTTCTAGTACATCTTTAATTGTCGGAACGTTATCAGCAGCGTTTTTTGGATACATAGCCGTTTCATGGATGATTCAATATTTAAAACGTCACTCCTTAAAAGTATTCGCGTATTACGTATGGGGATTAGGTATTTTAATTTTAATGTTGCAATTTACTGATGTATTTTAAGTATAATGATAAAGAAGTTAATTAGTTTAAGATCCTGTTTCATTCATACAAGGCAGGATCTCTTTTTATTAAGGGGGAAAATATGTTTAATAAGGCTATCGTTATTGGTGGAAGTATGGCAGGAAAGTTTGCAGCAAAAGCATTATCAACTTCTTTTAAAGAAGTAATCATTATAGAAGCTGGTGAAAGATGGGATGGAAAGTCTTTGAGAAAAAGAGTTCCACAAAGTAATCATCCTCACGTGTTATTAAAAGGTGGAGAAAACGCAATTGAAGAATTGTTTCCTAATATTACGAACGAATTAATAGAAGCGGGTAGTATTATAAACAACTTTACGCGTGATTTGAAATGGCATCAATTCGGTCTATGGAAACAACCGTTCATAGGGGAAGTACATATGATTCAACAAAGTCGTCCTTTGCTAGAATGGCATATTCAAAAACGAATACATCAAATTTCAAATATTACTATTAAATATGAAACATTGGTTAAAGGGTTATTGGTAGATGCAAAGCTTAACAAAGTGTGTGGAGTAAAAGTTAAATATTTAGAGACAAATACACAAGAAGAAGTTCATGCGGATCTTGTAGTTGATGCGAGTGGATTTGGCTCGAAAAGTATAGAGTGGCTACGAGAATACGAAATTAAAGTACAAGAAGAGAAAGTTCGTATTGATTTATTTTACGCAACGAAAATGTTCAAACTTAAAGAAAATGAGGAGTTAGACTGTTGTAATATGCTAATGTCTCCTAGTTTCCCTGATAACCCTTATGGCGTTCTTATTCAAACGATAGAAGATAATCGTTATTTTGTTACTTTTAGTGGATACGCAAATGAGAAAGCACCACAAACAGGTGATGAGTTTTATGATTTTGCTGAAAATCTATCAATTTCTAATGTTACAGACTTCTTAAATAAGGCTGAGGGAATTACTGATATAAAGACATACAAAATTCCTTATCAAGTACGCCGGCGATTTGATTTAGTGAATAATGTACCAGAAGGATTATTAGTTATTGGAGATGCGCAATGTCGTTTTGATCCCGTTTTCGGCCAAGGCGTATCAGTTGCTGCTATGGAGGCTTACCAATTGCAATTACTTTTGCAAGATAGAAAACAACTTGATAAAACATTTACACAACAATTTTATAAAAAGGCAGCTACTATAATAGAAACCCCTTGGGATATGACAACAACAGAAATATCACGTCACCCGCAGCTAAAGAGAGAATTAACTACAAAACAAAAATTTCAACTATGGTATACGAAGCAAATATATCGACTATCCGCAAGTAATTCTGATGTTTATATTCGGTTAGTACGAGTGATGAATTTAATTCGTAGTCCATTTCATCTCTTTCATCCGAAAGTGCTACTATCTGTATTACTTAATCGAAAGAAATAGCAGGAATATAATTGATTAAAAAAGAATGTATAACAGTTAGTAAATCAAGAAGGAGAATATGGAATGGAAATATACATAGAGCAACTAAAGAAACAAGATGCTAAGGATTTATTTACGTTTGAACTTACAAATAAATCTTTTTTTGAAACAATGGTACCAAATCGTGGCTCGAAATATTTTGAATTTGAATATTTCCAAAAACTACTAGACGATTTATTAATAGAACAGGCAGATGGAGATTCTTATTTTTATTTAATTCGTAATGAAGAAAAAGAAATTGTAGGGCGAATCAATTTAGTAGATATAGATACGGAAACTCGAATTAGTTCGCTCGGGTATCGTGTCGGAGAAAAATTTACTAAAAAAGGAGTTGCAACAGCAGCCGTAAAATTAATTTTAGATGTAGCGGAAAATAATGAAATTACTGAAGTTTATGCTAAAACAACGACTAATAATCTCGCATCACAAATTGTACTAGAAAAAAGCGGATTTTCTTCTTATCAAAACGAATCAGATATAACATCTACAGAATTAAATGGAGAACATGTGAAGTTTGTACACTATATTTGGAGAAATACTTCACACTTATAATAAGGAGGACTTATTCATGAATGATTTACGTTATCCAATTGGCCAATTTACATACAAACGTCCTATAACTGAAGAAATGATTGATACATGGATTCAAGAAATTGAAGATTTACCTAATGAACTAACAAGGGCAATTAAAGATTTAGATCAGAAGCAGTTAGATACACCATATCGCGTTGGAGGTTGGACTGTACGTCAAGTAGTTCATCACGTCGTTGATAGCCATATGAATAGCTACATACGCTTTAAATTAGCACTGACAGAAAAGAATCCAACTATTAAGCCGTATAAAGAAGAGAAATGGGCAGAGTTACCTGATTCAAAATTACCGGTAGATGTTTCACTAGTAATGCTAGATTCATTAGATAAAAGATGGGTTAATCTTTTATATTCTCTAGAAATTGAAGATTTAGAAAAGACATTTAACCATCCTGAAACTGGTGAAACAAAACTTGCTGTTGCAATAGGACTATATGCATGGCATGGTCGTCACCATACCGCTCATATTACTTCTTTAAGAAAGCGTCTAAATTGGTAACATGGAGATTATATTAGAAAAGGTGACAGAAACTGATGCAGAAGTTATATTTCAAATGCAAATAGACTCATTTAGCTCTTTATTACATAAATATAAAGACTATGAAACAAATCCAGCAAATGAAACTATTGAAAAAACTATTTTTAGAATAAATAATCCCAGCAGTAATTTTTATAAGGTGATAATAGATTCGAAACTTGTTGGAGCGATATGTATATCCGCAAAAGAACTACCTTATAAATTTTGGATTAGTCCAATGTTTATTCATCCAATCTATCAAGGGAAAGGAATTGCTCAGAAGGTACTTATTTTAATTGAAGAAATGTTTCCAGAAGCACGAAGTTTTGAACTTGCTACGATTTTAGAAGATTTTAGAAGAAGAAAGAAATTGTTTTCTATACGAGAAAATGGGGTATAAAAGAACAGAAGTAATAAAGAAATTAAATGATAAAACTACACTTGTTTATTACAAAAAAGAAAGGTAAAGCATTTAAAATACGCTTTACCTTTTTATGTTATTTTAGATTAAATATACAAAAATAATGTATGTTCTTCCAAAATACTCGGGTTAGTAATTTCGAAAATGAATAAAGATACAAAAACCACTACTTTGTCGTAAAGGTTACTAGCGCTTTTTGAATGCTTAAAATACTATCGTCACCTTTAAATTCTTTCGTAATTGGTTCCTCCATACTAGACACCCAAATTTTAAGTTCTGCATCTAAATCAAAATGCCCAGCCGTTTCGATGCTATATTGTGTAATACTTTTATAAGGAATAGAATGGTATTCTGTTTTTTTGCCAGTTACTCCTTGTTTATCTACTAATATAAGACGACGATTTGTAAATACGATTAGATCACGAATTAATTTATAAGCATGCTCTACTTTTTCATCGTCTAGCATAATCTTCTCTAAATCACGTTCTACACTTTCAGAACTCGTATTTGATGCATTTCCTAAAATACCGCTAAATAAACCCATATTAAATTCCTCCTTTAATATATGTGGAATGAATTACTTATATTGTAACATGTTACTCACAAAGATATTATCACATTACTTTAGTAGTTTCTGGTTATTGTTGTAATTAGTTTATATAACCTCATCTTAAAATCTTATGCTAATATGAAATTAAGAAAAAAGAAGCAGAGGGATATAGAATGAAGAATATCGGTTTAGTATTAGAGGGCGGAGGAATGAAAGGTTTATATACTGCAGGTGTACTCGAATATTTCATGGAAAAGAACTTATTCTTTCCATATGTAGTCGGCGTATCAGCTGGAGCCTGTATGGGAGCAACCTATTTGTCGCGTCAACAAGGGAGAAATAAGAAAGTAAATACAGAGCTAGTATCAGATTACAGGTATATATCTTATCGAAATTTAATTCGAAAACGTGAATTATTTGGAATGGACTTTTTATTTGATGAAGTACCTAATAAAATTGTTCCATTTGATTTTCAAACTTTCTTAAACTGTAATGAACAATTTGTTATAGGGACGACTGATTGCGAATCAGGACAAGCTGTTTATTATAATAAAACAGAACATGGAAATGATATTTTAAAAATCATCCGTGCATCCAGCTCTGTGCCGTTTATAGCACCTGCTGTAGAATATGATAATCGAAAATTACTAGATGGAGGAATTATAGATCCTATACCAGTTTTAAAAGCTCAAACTGATGGTTATGAAAAGAACGTTGTAATTATGACAAAGCCAGAAGGATACGAGAAGCAGCGAAATAAATTTTCTGGTCTAGCTAAAATTCTATATAGAAAATATCCGAAAATCGCAGAGAATTTAGTAGACCATTATCGTTTTTATAACGAGACGATATCTTATATGAATCAAGAAGAACAAAAAGATAATTTTTATGTAATTCAACCAAGTGTACAGCTTCCTATAAGCGGAATAGAAAGAAATAAGGAAAAGCTCGTTAATTTATATAATCTTGGGTATATCGATGCTCAATATCATTATGAAAACTTATTAAATTGGCTAGAGAAATAAAGGGGTGG
Organism: Bacillus sp. RB3; assembly: GCF_030164735.1. Lineage (NCBI taxonomy): Bacteria > Bacillati > Bacillota > Bacilli > Caryophanales > Bacillaceae > Bacillus > Bacillus sp. RB3. The sequence goes on along the minus strand of NZ_JASNGE010000002.1, from coordinate 231,927 downwards.
TAGGTAAAAAGGTTATTTTTAATGAATTGCAGAACATGCCTAGTCCACTGTATAAACCGTTTCCGAATTGTGACATTCGAAAAATAAGAAAAGATTTTAATAATACGTTTACAGAAGATGATTGTATAAGCGCTGATTTAAATTATTATTGGATGCATACAGCAGGTACTTTAAGTTACGTGCTTAATAATAATGAACAGGAGATTGTGTTTAATCAAATTAAGTGGCTAAGAAAATCGTTTTTTGAGTGGTTTCCGCAATATCGTTTTCTAGAAACAGAGATTATGAATTATCCCATTTTATATAGAGATTTCATGAATTATGAAAAGACCCGTAAGCTATTACTTTATTATCTTACTGAATAAAAATTAAAACGTACAAGTGATGCTGCTTGTACGTTTTTTGTTCATAAAATATACAATATTAACACCTTGTCCATGTAGGTATTTTAACGAGAAAAAAGAAGTACATATAGAATATGTAAGAGGGAGGAGATAGAAGCTTGTTAGCTGTTTTCCTTTCAATTCATGTCCAACTCAAATATTTCAAGTAAAATTCGCTTCTAAATGGTATTATCAAATATCAAGAAAACTAATTTAGAAACGAAGAAGGGACAGGTTTAATATGGAAAACGTATCAAATGTAGATAAAGTAGAATCTATACAGTCTTTACAGTCAACAATCCGTAAACTTGAAAATGCACTATCTCAGATGACTCAAAAAGGTGCAAATACTACATTAGTGAAAAAAAGACTCAAAGCAGCTAGTATCGGCTTAGCTATGTTAGAAAGTATTTGGAATCAAGAAACCCATCATTACACCCAAGAGGATTTAGCAGACGCTCGAAATGTTCTAATTGGTTTGTTGCCATCAATTGAAAAGATTTATGTTAAGTCAAAGCTTGGGAGTCCTCAAAGAACACTGTTAGAAAGAAGAATAAAATCATTGGAACTTTCTATTCAAGCAATTGATCATCTTTCTAATCAATAACTTCTCTAAACACATAACTTACGACTACTTTTATATAGGGATTCTAATGAAAAAACTACATATAGAATACTACAAAGGAGAAAGAGAGGTGATGGAGAAGGTACCAATAAAGCGTCTGTGTTAAAAATAGGTATGGACGTGCAGTATAGCAGTCGTTTTCCTTCAAATGATTATCCATCCGGAAAGATTGAAACATATTCTTTTTATAGTTCGATTTTAAATAACACACGTAAAATTCATATTTATACGCCTCATGATTATTCTCACACTTCACATCTTCAAGAACTTCTCATTGTATTTGATGGGAATTCATTCATAACCTTCCAATCGCAAAAACACTTAATTATTTAATTTACAAAAATGAAATCCCATCTTGTATTGCTGTTGCTATAGATCCTGTCGATCGATTAGAAGAGCTAACTTATAACGATAAAATGAATTCATTTTTAACAAAGGAATTACTTCCATGGATTCAAACTAAATATCGTGTGCATCAAGAAGCAAAACATACAACAATTGCTGGTTTCAGTCTTGGTGGCTTAGCAGCTTTTTATGCAGCACTTCAAAATCCACATGTTTTCGGAAATGTGTTGTCAATGTCTGGATCCGTACATTGGAAAAAAGATGATTATGAAAATGCAATTCCTTGGATTGAAAATCAAATTTAATCAATAGATTCTAATGCGACTCATCTCTATTCTTACATAGCAGTAGGAGAACTTGAAAACAAACCTCTTTTAACGGCTAATAGACGTCTGTATAAAGCTTTAAAAGAAAAGGAATACCAAATTACTTATGGAGAGTTTCAAGGCGGTCATGACGGTATTTGGTGGCGAGAAAAGTTATTTGACGGCTTGAAAGCTTTAAAACTTACAAAACGCATACTATAAAATAAAAAGGAGAGAGAAGCTATGAATCAAGAAGAGCTAGATAAAAAACTAAAAAAGCAAGAGATTTTAGTAAAAGATGAGAAAGTTTGGTCGTATACGTATGAGGATCATATTAGTTCTATCGTTAAACAAGCAGAACAGAAAGGAGCTTTTGATAATTTATCTGGTAAAGGTAAACCTCTTAATCTCGATAAAGATCTTTCTTACAATCCTGAAAAGCAACTTTATAGAACTTTAGCAAATAATCATGTTTTGCCTAGGTGGATTGAGCTTTCAAAAGAAATTGACGATTTAAAAGAAAGACTAAAAGAAAATACAAATACGGCAGAAGCAGCGGATTTAATTCGAACTATTAATAAAAAGGTTTTAGAACATAATTTACTTCGTCCACCAAGTGCGCAAAAAACGAGGGTGAAAACGGACTTTTAACAATTTTTCACGAAGCTATTTCTTGCTATATAATTAAGTAAGGCATTTTCAATTCATTACTAAAGGGAGGCAAATGTGATGAAGAATACGTATCAACTTCAAATTCCGAAAGAGCTAGAACAGTATCGTAGTATTTTAGAAGAAAGTGTAAAACCGTATATTAATGTGTCTGGAACATTAGCAGAGACAACGCTTTTTGAAAGTAAGTTTGGTGGTTATCCGTATTTACCTATAGATCAAGAGCATCCTAAAGATTCAAACGGACTACCTATGATGTTACTTGCGCAGTTAAACTTTGAAGAAATTCCGCATGTTGAATATATGCCTCAAAAGGGAATGTTACAGTTTTTCGTAAGTGCTGATGATGAGCTTTACGGAGCAGATTTTGATCATCCAACAATCCAAAAAGACTTTCGAATTATTTATCATTCTACAATTATAGAAGATTTAAATAAGGTTATTACTGATTTTAGTTATTTAAACACCTTAGAATTAGAGGACTTTATCATACCTGAAGCAGCAAAACTGAATTTTGAGTTAGCTTATCAACCAGTAACACCAAGAAATTATCGATTTGAAATGATTTTTAGTGATAACATTGATTGGGAAGAAATTGTTGATGAAGAAAATAATACAGAATTAGGCGAACTGTATGATGATTTATGTAAAGATCAAGGACATAAAATTGGTGGATATCCATTTTTCACACAGACAGATCCGAGAGAATGGGAAGAAAAATACCAGCAACATGACATATTATTGCTGCAAATTGATACAGACGATTCATTAAATATTATGTGGGGCGATTCTGGGGTTGCTAATTTCTTTATACGTAAGGAAGAGCTGTTAAATCTAGATTTTTCCAATGTCATTTACAATTGGGATTGTTACTAGAGGATATAAATAAAATAATAGCAAACAAAAAATCTTCCTGAAGGTGAGGAGGATTTTTTTATGTTAAAAATAAGCGTTATGTTAACTAGGATAAGAAACAATGAGTGTAATGAAAGTCAAGCCTAAATAACAGAAATAACAACAAATAATCTAAAGTTATAAAACGTGTGTAAATAGCAACAAATTCATAAAGTAAAACATAAAATGAATATAATAATTTATATTTTGTATAGAAATAATTTTTCTGTATAAAAAATTTCTTGCCAATCAAAAATGTTTTTGATTCGATAATTCTTAATTGATTATTGATTTGAATTTGCTGTGATGGATTTATAGCAAAATAAATGATAAAAACTGTAGAAATTCGTTTAGATAAGATTTTGTGTAAATCTCACTAAAAATCTCTGTTTCGTCTCATTAAGTATAGTTTACTTGGTTTTTGATACCCGATATCGCTTTGTTTCTATAACTTCCTATAATATATATTATGTCTACTAGTAAAAAATAATAAACTTATTATAAGTTAGTTTAGTTTGGTATACTTCCCTTTTCTTTATTTATTAATGAAAAGTTCGTTGATGCTGGATTAGTATAAATAATAATTAATAAAACATAATAAAAAGCAACTTGTTTAATTATTAAATTTAAACAAGTTGCTTTGAAATTGACTAAACTATATTTATAATTTGTTTGCTTTAGGAATTACTTTGATTTTAATTAATAATTTATCGTGAATTTTAATTTTATAATTGAACTTGTTTGTGAATTATTCGATCATCATTACAATTATTCTTTTTCTTGAAAAATATTGTATTTACGCTTTAAATGCAAACCTTTATTTTTATAAATCCACTGTGAAAATTTATTAACATTATTTTTACCACTTAGGTAAATACGATATTGTTTTTCTTTGTCAACAAAACTTAATTGTAATTTATTATTCTCAAGGATATCTTTAAAAGAATTCATAAAATTATATGATCCTCCAACAAAGCTAACAAAGTATTTATGAGAATTAACATGACCATCCCCATCAAAATACCCACGAACAAAGTGATGCAAATATTCTTCTGGTACAAAAGGAAATTCGATGTTAAATGATTTACATGGCATAATTCCGTGCATGTTCATAAGGTCGTCTTTTATTGTTTTGCTATTAATATTTAGCATATATACGCCTGTTTTTTTGTTTTGATAAAGTGGCTGGTTTGTTTTTAGTTCTTTTTTTATATCTTCTAAAATGTAATTTTCTTTTTGAGATATACTGACACATTGATTTTCTTTCTGTATAACACCATCTGCTGCTATAAACCCTAAAATATAAGCCATATTGTTTGACCACGTTTTAAAATAATCTTCTGTTATGTCATACTTTCTCTTCCAACTCCCTATAGCGCGCCTTGGTACGTTGCTGTCTGATAAAACCATACGAATATACCTTGCAGACACATTAGCAAGTGTAGCAATCTCTGAGGTGCTTTTCCCCTCTGCATATAGCTGCGTTATCTCAGATTTTGATAGTTTACATTTTGATTTCTTTTTTCGCTCTATGTGCACTTACATCCTCTCCTTCCTTTCTTTTATTAGAGACATATTTTCTTCTATAACATACAATGAAACATACGTTCTTTGTTGCGTATAAGAAGGAATTTACTAAATAAAAACAATTTACATGTACTTAATATTTGTCTTAGCTGCAGCTATGCGATTTGTACTTTATAGATACAAATAATGAATTTGACGGATTTATGAAATACAAGGCATTTTAGATGAAAGGTAAAATAATATAGTTTAAACTACAAATAGCTACAATAACAACATACGTATATTGTTAATCGTAAAAAGGAGAACGAATGAATAAGAAATATACAAACCAAATTCATACTGATATGAGTTTTAAACCGAAAGATATTATAAGTTTAATGACGGATTACTTTAAAATGAAATCAAAGCTGCGTCCTATAAAGGATTTGCCTGTTGTTTTATCAAATAAAGATAATGAAGCGTTAGAGAGTGTTACATGGTTTGGCCATTCTGCTTCTCTTTTGAAAATAGAAGGTAAAAAACTGTTATTAGACCCGATGTTTGGAGATGCCTCTTCCCCATTTCCCTTGTTTAATAGTAAGCGTTATAGTGGTGCTTTTTCTTTAGAACGTGATGACCTTCAAGAAATTGATGCGATTATCATTTCTCATAATCACTATGATCATTTGAATTACAAAAGTATTATGCAGTTAAAAAATCGCGCAAAACACTTTTATGTTCCAACTGGAGTTGCACAATATCTTATTAAATGGGGTGTTTCACCTAGTAAAATTAGTGAGCATAATTGGTGGGACGAAATTACGTTTGATAATATTAAGTTAGTATGTGCGCCTGCAAGGCATTTCTCTGGACGTGGTATGACAGATAGAGATCGTTCATTATGGTGTTCATGGCTTATTCTTGGTCAAGAGACTAAAATTTTCTTTAGTGGTGATAGCGGTTATGCCCCTCACTTTAAGGAAATTGGTGATAAATACGGTCCATTCGATCTTACATTAATGGAATGCGGGCAATATGATCCGAGGTGGTCTGTCATATGTTGCCTGAAGAAACGGTACAAGCTCATATTGATGTTAAAGGAGAATTACTTCTTCCGATTCATTGGGGTGCTTTTACGTTAGCATTACACGGATGGAGTGACCCGATAGAACGTGTTACGAAAGAAGCTAACCGTTTAGGAGTTAAAATTACAACGCCACAAATTGGCGAATCTATTACGTTAAAATCTACAGACTATCCTTTATCCGCTTGGTGGAAGGAAATTTAATTTTAAAATATAAAAAGAGCGAATCCTCTTATAAAGAATTCGCTCTTTTTTCTGTATTTAAACTTATTTCACTATATTGGATCTCCCACTATCTAATACTCTATTTGCTGGTACACTGGACATTTCAACCACTGTATTCATACTCTTATCAGTCAGTTCAATGAGTTCGTTTTCATGTTTTATTTTATTTAAATCCCACACCATCCCATGAAATTCATTATGTTGACCACTTACCTGTATAATGCTTTTTGTTTTATTTGAAGGCTGTATTTGAAGGTTTGTAAATTGATTCCCACTAATTTCATTTGGCGTAGTTACTTGACTATCCATATAAATCATATTTACACAGTCTTCTAAAGAAAAGTTCATAAAACGATTGGCATTTATCCAAGCTTGTCCGGTGCTCGGTTTTTTCGCTACTAATTTCAGTCCAGTTTCCATTCCTACAACTTTAATATTTTCGAAGTAAACAAACGAAATTTCATTTTCTTTTCCAGCAGAGTATAAAGAAATTCCGGTACCTTTATTCGTTTCCGTCCAATTGATAATATTTATATCTTTTATTTGTGTTTTGTTCCAAGTGTTATAATATTTATTTTTACCGTCTAAATAAATAACTTCAGAGTTAAATTTAGGATCGTCAATAGTTATATACGCTCCTTCAATGGATGCGTTTTTCTCTAGTTCTAAAACTCTAAAGTTTCCCTCAACTACAAATTGGGATCCATAACCAAATAATAATTTCACACCTTTTTTAACAATGATTGGTGACGTGATTTTATACTTTTTATCATCAAGCAATACAGTTTTAATTTTACTAGACTCTGCTTTATTAATAGCAGATTGTATTTTTATTGAATCATTTTCCCCTTTAAAGTTTTCTACATACAAGTTAGTACTTTTAGCTGCATAGTCTTTTTTGTTGTATTGATAAAAAGCAAAAATAATTAAAACTATACCAATGAGTAAAACAATTATTTTCTTCATCGTACTCACCCCATATCGATTAATCTATGGCTTTTATATTCAGGTTATTATTATTTTGCTTTGTATTTCAGATTACCATTGCTGCTTTGTCTATTAATCCCTTCCTCTACCCTTAATAAGCTCTTACTGGCGATATAAGATGTACTGCTGCAGATTGCTCTCCTGCTTCAATCAATATCGGTCGCATAGAACCTCCAAAACTTAAAGTAATCGTTTCTTCTTTTATTGCTCTTAAAGCATCAACCATAAAACGCCCATCGAAAGATATATTTAATTGTTTTTCACCTTGAATCGCATCTATTTGTTGCGTTTCAGATATTTTTCCAATTTGAGAAGCGTTTGAAGAAATTTTAATTGTGGATTCGTTTATGATTTCTAAGTTAACATTGTTATTAGCCCATTCACTTGCTAATAAACTTGATCGGTCTACACCTTGTAATATCTTTTTTCTATCTACGTTAATAATCGTTTTAAAATCATTTGGAATAAGGTTAGAAATATTAGGATATTTCCCTTCAATTAGTCTTGAATATAATGTAGTTGTTCCGAGCGTAAATATAATATGACTCTCTGAAAGGTAGATATATACGAATTCCGAATTGCTGTTCATTAATTTTAGAAGTTCACTAATGGTTGCGCTTGGTACAATACAATTTGCTTTTACATCTGAGGAAAGTAATGTTTCGCGTATCGCTAGTCTATGTGAGTCAGTTGCAGCGCAAATTAACTTATTATTAGATAACTCTATATGCACCCCAGTAAGAACAGGTCTAGATTCATTTTTTGCTACCGCAAAGACTGTTTGTTTAAATACTTCAATCAATTGCTCTGTCTCTACCTTGATTTCTGCATGATTGTCTATAAGCGGTACATTCGGAAACTCATCTGCAGGAAATCCATTTAAACTTAATGTGATTTCTTCTGATTGTATCTTAATAGTTTGCTCATTCTTACTTTTTATTGCGATATCACTTGGCATTTTCTTTATTATTTCAATGAAATACTTTGCAGGTACAACAATAGTTCCTACCTTTAAAATAGTTGCAATCTTTTCGTCTTCAATTGAAACAGGAATGAATTTTTCAATAAAAATATTTGAGTTACTTGCAATTAAAGTAATTCCAGATTGATCTGCAGTTATTTTTATACCAGATAATATAGGAATTAAAGGTTTTGTTGATATTGCTTTGTTGACTTCTGAAAGTGCTTGAGTGAATTGTTTGTGATTAACGATAAACTCCATGTTTCCCCCGCCTTACATGAGATAATATTTTTATGAAGATTGATGAACGATTGTTCCGTTAAAAAAATAAGGTACTGTTTCTTTCTTTTGTAATAAATATAGTAAATGTTCTGGTATGCGTAAATATGGTGCTGCTATATGTAATTCCATCCAAGTAATCTCTTCGATTTCTTTTGGCCTTGATATATATGTCTCCCCGCCGATTATTTCGCCTAGAAAATTAAAGAAAATTGCATGATGATCTCTTTCCTCGAAAAAGGCTTCACTGATAGAACAAATCCCGTTTACGTTTATATGTAACCCTGTTTCTTCTTTTACTTCTCGAATTACTGCTTCTTCTAATGTTTCTCCTAGTTTAACTGCGCCACCTGGTAATGTATAATAAGAACCATTTTCCCCTTTGTTTTTTACCATTAAGATCTTTTCATTAGTTTTATCGTACAAAATCGCGTATGTAACATTAACTTTTTTCATATGTACCTCCTCTATTTTAAATAAAAGGAATTTTCTGTCTTCTATTCATTCTACCATTAACTCCTTTTAATATATATAAGTTAGTTAAGTCTTGCCTTTACCGCTATTGTTGGAGTTAATAAGAATAGGCTACTGATATAAAAAAAGAACGTACCTTAGGAAGATTATCCAAAGTACGTTCTTGCAGTTTTAGTATAAAAATTGATTCAATTAATACTGAAATTAATAATAACCTCGCCCTTATTGCATTTGTATTTCAAATACTAACGTTAACAAATTCTATATACTTTTTAACCGTTTTTCTAAATAATAATGATTATGTCCTTTCGGATGATCTTCACTTACTCCAATTACTTTATATCCATGTTTCTTATAAAAATCAGGTGCTTGGAAACTAAAAGTATCTAAATTAATTAACCTACACCCTTTTTCAATTGCAAATTCTTCAATAAGCTTTATTAACTTGCTTCCGTAACCTTCATGCCTATATTCTTCAGAAACCCATAGAAAGTCAACGTGTACATGGTGCCAAAAAGTTATTGCCGTTACCCCACCTACTATTTCTTCTTTTTCATTTCTTACTATGAAACTAACCTTTTCTGAAGGTGTTTTTTCTTCATCTGCAAGATATTTTTGATTGTATTCAATTACTTTCTCTCTTATGTAATCACTATCTTCTTGTACCCACTGCTGTACTATTTTCATTTTAAGTGTCACGCTCCTTTTTACTTATCTATTCAATTTTATAATGAAATTGTCCTGTCTTTAATAAGTTCGTAAAGAAGCAAAGTTAATGGAATAAAAAAGAGCCCTAACATGAGGACTCTTTTTAAAATTAAGCTACTTTCCGATGTAAATGTTTTAGTTCCTTTTTCTTTTCTACATTTGGTGGGCGGATTAATATTGAAATAATGAAGGAAATAACACTTAAAACACCGATTATAATGAAAGTTGGTTGAAATCCCCCGAGTATCGCTCCAATAAATGATCCTGCAAGCGCACCAAATCCGAAACCTTGGTAGACAATCCCGTAATTTGTACTATGGTTTTTTAATCCAAAGAAATCTCCGACAATAGCTGGGAATATAGTTATATTACCGCCGAAGCAAAAGGCGACACTTGCTACACAAGCAAAATAGATTCCGTAATTTAGCGGAATAAAACTTAAAGTAAAGACTGACAATCCTATAATAATAAACGTTGCAGAGACAATTTTCATTCGGCCGATTTTATCTGATAACGTCCCAAGAATAATTCTACCTACTGTATTAAAAATTGCAATCATAGCAACGGCGTTTGCAGCGGTTGCTGCGCTAAGTCCAACGAGTTGTACACCGATATCTTTTACCATACTGATTAAATACAAACCACCCATACACGAGGTGAATAACATAAAAAATAGCAGATATACTTGTTTCGTTCGCATCATTTCACGCGGAGTATAGTCATTGTGCAATGTTTCAGTTACAGCATTACTTACAATTGCCTCACGTAAGAAGAACGATCCGATTAACACTAAAAGTAACACGATAATACCCCAATATAAGAATGCTTGTGATACACCAAGGTTATCGATAAGATTTCCGTTTATATATCTAAAGATTAAGCTGCCCATTCCATACGCTGATACAGATATACCTGAAATAAGCCCTTTCCGATTTGGAAACCATTTAATTAAATTAGATAGTGATGTAATATAAGCTGTTCCATCCGCATAACCAACAACAACACCAGCTAATAAATATAATAGTGGTAAGGAAGAAACTTGTGAACTAAGTATTAAGCCGAGTCCTAAAACAATTCCTGCAGTAGCAATAAGTTTCCGAAGTCCTAATTTTTTCTGCAATTTTGCTGCAAATAAAGTTGAGAATGATAAAGAAAAACTTGTTATAGAGAAAGTTATCGCTACTGAATTAAGATTCCATCCAAACTTACTTACAAGGGGTTGATTAAATAAACTCCATGTATAAATTGTTCCAAGGCCAATTTGAACAATGATTGTACCTAGAACAATTAGTAACGGATTTATAGAAGTTTGTTTCATACTAACTGTCCCCTTCTTTTATCTTGACATGGATTTTCACAGTTAGTATATCCATCGTAATTTGCAAGATACTGTACGGAAAATGGTAATTAAGTTCATATACACAAAAAGACACTTCATAAAGAAGTGTCTTTTGCAGGTTATATCAGATGTTTCTAAAGAAAGCTTTGTTAAGATAAGCCATTTTCAAATGCTTATGTATATATGTTATCAAATAATTTCTTATATGTGATGAGACTTAAGACGTATTTTTCATTCATCATATAGTCGGATGAAAAATTAATATTCGATTTCATCAAAATCCTTCGGCTGCGGTACAGTTTGCATATTAGCTGCATCTTTAGGATCGCTATAAATTGCATTTTGCTCTGTATTTACATCTTTTATATTTTGTTTTTTATTTTTGTTCACTTTATCTTTCACTTACAATCACTCCTTTTTGTTATAGGAGTAATTATGCCCTATTACCGTTACTAAATGTATCAGCGACTAAATTACTAAATTCACGTAAATAATATAAGTAATTATCACCGCCGTAGTTATATCTTTTGTTATACATTTTTGCAACAACTACATTATATTCAGGTATTACTAAAATAGTCGGTCCAGTAATCCCTAATATTTGATATGACCCTTTTGGAACACGTTCACCAAGTTCGCTTAATTGTGCAGGTTCATTTTGAACGAACCAAAACAATCCATTTTGTGGTAGCTCTTTATTTACATATGTTGGACTCTGCAAACTCGTAGCGATTTTTATAACTTCTTTTGGAACAATTTGCTTACCGTTTATCACACCTTGATTTAAATGAAGATTGCCCCAATAAGCAAATTCTCTAGCTGAGACAAACAGATTTTTTTCAGTACCGTCATCTACCGTACCAATTTCACTAATTGCGTCTTCATTTGGATTATTAACAACGTCAACTAAATTTTCATCTCGCTGAACTCTCCAACCTGTTTCTTGAAAATTAGCAGGCTTAAAAACACGCTCCTTTAACAATTCAGGAAAACTTTTGTTATATAGCTGGTAAATAAGACGTGTCATCATTCTTACATTAATATCTCTATATGCCCATGCTTGTCCCGGTTCAAATTCACGAAAAATTGTCCCGTCATTCATTTCTTCTAATCCGTGTGAATGTGTTACTAAATGTCTTATCGTTGTTTTACCAAGCAATGCAGGATCAAAGTCTTTAAAATATTTTATCGCTTCATCATCAATAGAGTTTATTTTCCCCTCGTAAAGCGCATACGCTATCATTAATCCTAAATAACTTTTTCTAGCAGAAGCAACGTTGAATTGCGAAGATGCAGTTACTTTTTTATTAGTCGCTGTATTTGAGTGATAACCGCTATAATGCTCTAATACGACTTTATTATTTTTTATAATACAAAGTGCTGTAGCAGAACTATGATTTTTTTCTTTTATATTCTCTACCCAAGAAATCAACTTATCATATGTATACAAATAAATCCCCCTTAATACACATCAAAATTACAGCATGAAAGAAAAGTATAAACAGTATTTACACCTTTCTTTCATATAAAATATTAATGATGTACTATATTTAAATAATCCACCAGTTCCAGCAATTAAAGCAACCAAAACATCCGGCACAACCTACGCAACCACCACATCTGCCACCGCCGCAACCGCCACAGCGTCCACCACAACCTCCGCATCCGCCACAACGACGTGCATCGCCTTGGATGTAATAATATGGATATTGGCTTTGTTGTTGATCCCAATACACAACATTACCAGTTTGATAATCATTAAGGTTTAATGTTTGTAATTCATGTTGAAACTGATTCATTACGAACCCCTCCATTTATAAATATAAATTTCGCCCAAACGTTAAAGTTTATATATTTTTGTAAACAAAATAGAAACAAGACTATAGACTAAATGCGTACATCAACAAAATATGAACTTACACTAGGTGATGTACCTTGTTTTTCAGCCTATTTTCTTTATATTTATTCGATGGACGTATTTACTATAAATAAAGTGATTTAAAAATTACTAATCCAACAATTTAGTAGTTCATCACTTAACTTTCTTTCTAGTAATTCCTTCACTAAAGGCATTGGCATGATTTCATAATGATTTAAGGCTTCTTTATTATAATCTATCCAGTGAAATGCTAAATGAGACTCGCTCGATTTCGGTGTTAAGTCCGTATGTAAATCTTGTGACTCTACTTCAAAAATGTGATTAATTTCATGATGGAGCACTTCTTTATCTTGCCATTGATTTTCTATGACTCCTAAAAATTGTTGTATACTACAGTTTACTCCAAGTTCTTCTCTTAACTCTCTTATTAATGCATTCTCTACTGATTCTCCAATTTCAACATGGCCACCAGGTAAAAAATAATGATGGCCAATATATTCAGCAACTAATAATTTTTCATCTTTTATCATGACTGCTCGTACAATATGATGGAATTTACTTTTCAATTGATATTCCTCCTAGTTATTCAATGTATAGTTGCTCAAAATAGTCATTTAGTATTGGTATAATATAAATCATAGGTGTTTCATACGGATGCATATCATTAATAACTTCAAGAGCATCTTTTACAAGTTCTCGTTTACACTTTATTTCAACTTTACATTCTTGCCCTTCGCATATTCGACCAATTTCTCCATTAAAAGGAGATGCCTCGTCTAAAGGTCTCCAATATCCTTTCACTGAACTATAGGAAAGACTATGGTCATATTCGCCCGTTTTACATGCTCCAATTTTATTTAATTCATCCCTTAATGTTTCAATATATTCTTCAGGAATGAATACTTCAATTTTCAATTCAGTAAATTGCATATTTCATTTCACACCTTTACTTCATAATAGTTAAACAAATAAACGATATACTTGCTCACCATCATACTCCTGTCCTAATGATATGAAACCATATCGTTCATATAGTTTCTTTGCAGAGATATTATCTTTATGTACTGTTAATCTAATTTCTTTACACGATTTAAAAGTATTTTTTATTATATTAATACTTTCTTGTAATGCTGCTTTTCCATAACCATTACCTTGCTGCGATTGATCAATAATAAATCCGTTAATCCAATACATATCTGATGTCTCTCTTACAACAGCATGCATAACAAAACCAACCATAAGGTCACCATCGTATATAGCGAGTGGTATGTACTCTACATTGTCACCATCTGGTTTTATATATACTTTAGCAAGCGAAACTGCTACGGATGGAACAAATTTCAACTGATTTTCTTTAACTTGTAGTTTTAATGCTTCTTCCCAATTTTCTCTCGTAACAACCTTTAACTGGACATTCAATATTGTAAGCTCCCTTATATAGAGGATGTATGTTTATATTCAACGTAGCGAAATAATTCCCTTTTTCGACAACGACTTATAACATAATTTTTATAAAATCTTGAATGAATTTTTCTGCATCTATTTCTAAAGCTATACGGGCTCCTTCAGATTTAGAGTTAGGGCGAAAATCAGCAAATGTTTGTCCTTTCGTATCTCCGTATGTATCTACATTCACTGTACGATGCGCAAATTCAAAAAAACTTTGGTTAACTAATCCACTTATAGCAACCACATCATGAAGCAATGGCCCTTCGATAGATGGATTAAGTTTTTGGTATGCAGAAAAATAGTAATCATACATTGGTTTCATTATCGTATGGAATGGATTCTTTGAATTAGCTTGAATATAGTCAAACACATTTGGTGTTAACACAGCTTTGTTTGTTACATTTAAAGGGAATATTAATAAATTCTTTGCTTGATGGAAAACAATTTTACTTGCTATAGGATCTCCATACACATTTGCCTCTGCTAACGGCGTAACGTTTCCTACTTCTAAAAAAACACCACCCATGAAATAGATTCCTTTTACATTTAGCATTAAATCATTCCATAAATTAAAAGCAATTGCTAACGAGGTAGATCTTCCTACATCAACAATTGTCAAATCTTTTCCGTACTTTATAAGAATCGCAGCAATACTGCCGAAATTATATATTGGAATAGATAATACATTTTCTGGAACATGGATAGGCCCTAATCCTTCTGCTCCGTGAATTTCAGGATAGTACGTAGTAATTTCTTCTGTAAGTGGTTTTGTTGCACCACTAATGACAGGAATGTCTTGTCTATTTGCTAACTGCAAAATATACGCTGCATTATGTGCAGCATGTATATGCTCAACATTTCCGTATCCAGTTACAATACCGACAATTTCAATTTCGGGATGCAGTAAGCCATACATAATGGCAAATGAGTCATCAATACCTGGGTCTCCGAAAAATAATACTTTTTCCAAGAAATACGCTCCTCTCACGAAAAAATTGAGTCATTAGTAACTATGTATATGAAAAAAGCAAGTATATCTATGCAAATTTTAGAATGGATAATGTTTTACAAAATATTAAAAAGGAACTAGCGTATGCTAATTCCTTTCTTGAGTAACCATTCTCAAATTTAATTAATTATCGTATCCTTCATAAATTGCATCATTTATTTGATTTTGTATTTTTGTATCATCAGGTACAGGTTTCCACCAATTTCCTGTAATAAATAACATAGTTAATAAATTATAACTATCACTAAAATAACTTTCTCTCTTATTCTTCATCCAATCCCAACCGCTATTTACCCACTTTTGATTATTGCTACTTGTTATACTTGCAGCAATAAACGGTGAAACAAATACAGCAGTTGAATAACTACCAATATTAGATCCATTTAATTGATAACCATCCACAATTTTAGAAGGATTTCCATTCGTTTTATTTTGAATCCACGAAGAAACTTTATCAGAAATGACTTTACTTCTTTTCTCGCCGTACATCGCATAGTCCATTACAATTCTCAATGGTACCCGACTAGCATTGTAATAATATGCATTTGTATATTCTGACTCATCTAAGAAGTCTTTAGGTGCGGGTTGTGGTGGGTTTTTTACAACGAAATCTGAAATAAGTCCTGTATTTGGAGAGTATGTATTACTAAATTGCGTATAAACATCGTACAAATTATTAATAACAGTAAGCCAAGTTTTATCACCTGTAAATTCATAAAATGCTCTAAGGTGTGACATCATCCAATCAGATGGTCTCGTATCAAGTGAACTTTTAGAATCCCAATCTCCTAAATTTAGTCGGTTATTATTTGTAACATTACTAGCTTTAATACCTTTTGTAATCATGTCTTGTGCTTCTTTCAAATAATTAACTGTTCCATTAGATCCCCACTGCTTATGAGCAAGAAGAAGAGAATACGCAATATCTAAATCTCCATCAGTAGCAGAATCAAAATGACCTTGTGCTTTTTTACTATCTGCGACAACCCATCCCATTAAATTAGGATTTTGAGAACTTTTAAAAGTTCTTGCTGTTTTAAATAAACCGTCATAGATTTTTTGAGCATTCGAATCATAACCAGCCATTAATACTGTAATTATCATCCCATACCCTTGACCTTCTGAAGTTCCAAGTGGCTTAAACCCATCTGCATCACCTGTAATCTCTCCTTTTACGTAATAACCACCAGGTAAAGAAGATAAATCATTTTTCAAATATTTCTTTTTCCAATTATCGTAGTAACTTCTTACAGAAGCATTTAAACTTTCCTGTGTAACATGATTCGGTTTTATAACACCTGCATAATTAACTTGCTGCGGAAATGGTTTCATTTCCTTTGCAGCAGCTACTTGTTGATTAACTACGGGAATAGAATTTTGTACTGAATTGTCCGTTACACTTGCTGCGAAACTAGAATTAGAAAAACTAGCTAGTCCGATTCCTACAATAGAAATACATGTGAAAATTTTTCTTTTTCCATTCATTATGTTGTCAGCTCCTTTTAAAATGCTTACTACATAAAATGTAACATACAATATTTAACTGAAATACAAAATATTATATTTATCAACATAAGAAAGAAACTATATAAAAAAGTATCATAAAATCATTATTGAATTACATTATACGGATTGATTATTTACTAAATTCCTATGTTTTTCTTTTCTTAATACTGGTATATGAGCAATCACAATTCCAAGTATAGTAATTCCGCCGCCAATTATTGAAACTAAAGTTGGCACTTCTCCTAACCATATCCAAGCAATGAAACACGCAGTTATTGGCGTTAAATATAGAGAACTTGTTGCTTCAGAAGCACCAGCACGAGATATAATATAGGCCAATGCAATATACGGGAGTACTGTTGGAAAGACACCTAAATATATAACACTCAAGTTAACTTCAAGAGGAGCTGCTAATATTTCTTGATAAACTCCGGGTAAGAAAATAAGCATACATACAGTACTAGAAAAAATTGTATATATGGTAAATGGTAAGAAACCGTATTTTTTTAAGTAAGATGTTTGGAAAACGAAAAATAGACTTTCTGAAATCGCCGCTAATAATATAAATAATCCCCCGCTATTTAATTGAATAGCGTCGCCTTGGCTAAATGAAATTAAGGCAATTCCTGCAAAACTCATTACACCACCGATCCAGCCATTTAATTTCATTTTTTCATTCAAAAAAACAGAAGCAAAAATTGCCGTCACTATTGGAGTGACTGAAATTATTAAACTTGCAGATCCAGCATTGACTGTTTTTTCGCCGTAATTTAATGCAATGTGATAAATAGTAAACCCTAAAGCACCAAATATAAAAATTGCTGGGATATCCTTTAAATCCGGTAATCGTAGTTTGTATATAAATGAAAATAACAAAAGTATAAATGAGGCGATTGATAAGCGTAGTAAAGTAAGGTGTTCAGGCGTATAAGATTCAAGCCCCAGACGAATTGCTGGAAAAGCAGTTCCCCATATAAGAATTGTAAAAGCATGAGCACATATAATGCGTAAATCCCATTTTTTATTATGCATGTTTTCTCTCCCTCCTTAATAAACCAACCATTTTTAAATTACCAATTATTTCTTTTCATCATATTTAATAGTTGATACAATGTCTTCAACCAGTTATTTATGGGAAAAACCAACCACTTTGAATCTTTTAAATTAACGAAGGAGTTTTTTATATGACAACCGATAAAAAAGTGCCCAAATATCGGCAGATAATAGACTATATGAAAGAAAAAATTGAAAACGGAGAATGGCCAATTGGAAGTAAAATCCCTAGTCAGCGGCAGTTAGCAAAATTATTTCATGTAAATCGAAGTACTGTAATAACTGCGCTAGATGAACTTATGGCAGATGGTTTAATTCAAGGACAAATCGGAGCAGGAACAATTGTAACAAATAATACATGGTCATTATTAGCAACTAATCCCCCGCCCGATTGGAGTGAATATGTAAAGGCCGGTATTCATAAACCAAGTAAGTTAATGGTGCGAGAAATAAATGAAGCAGAAGCAAATAAAACGCTTATCCATCTTAGTAAAGGTGAACTTGCACCTCATCTTTTTCCGCTCGAAACTATGCAATCTATAATAAAAAACGTCAGTGAGGAATTAGATTATTTCGGATACGAAGAACAAAAAGGTTTTTATCCGTTACGTGAAGCAATAAGCAAATACGTAAAATCATTTGGAATACATGCATCACCGGGTTCTATATTAATAGTCTCGGGTGCACTCCAAGCATTACAATTAATATCAATTGGTCTTTTACATAGAAAATCAACTGTTTTACTTGAACAACCTTCTTACTTATATTCACTTCATGTTTTTCAATCAGCAAATATAAACTTATCCGGTATATCAATGGATCATCACGGTATTTTACCTAACGACTTGTTAAAACGAATTAAATATAGTCAAAAGAATAATATTTTATATTCAATCCCTTGTTTTCAAAATCCAACGGGGATATTGATGTCCAAAGAGCGAAGAAAAGAAATATTAAAAATATGTAAAAAAGAGCAGTTGCCTATCATCGAGGATGATATTTACCGAGAGTTATGGATTGATGAATCACCTCCAGCTCCTTTAAAGTCAATAGATAAACATGGACATGTATTATATATTGGTAGTCTCTCTAAAACACTTAGCCCTGGACTTAGAATTGGATGGATAATTGGACCAGAACCTGTTATTGATAGATTGTCAGATATAAAAATGCAAACAGACTATGGATCAAGCTCTTTATCTCAAAGAGTAGCTGCTGAATGGATAAATGAAGGTTTTTATGAAGAACATGTAGCAAACGTAAGAATGCACCTGAAAAAACGAAGACAAATAATGATACGAGCTTTAAATAAATATTGTGCAGATATTGCATCGTGGGATATTCCTAGTGGTGGATTTTTTATATGGCTAAAGGTTGTACATAACATTCCGATGAAAAAACTATTTTCAGAGGCACTATCAAAAGGAATTCTTTTAAACCCGGGACGTATTTATGAAGAAGAATCAGATCAGTACATTCGTTTATCATATGGATATGCTTCTCCAGAACAAATGACTAACGGAATTAAATTGCTCAGTGAATTAATTCGGAAGTTAACGGCATAAAAAAATCCTCTTTTGTTTTTGGAGGATTTTTTTACGTATTTTATTTACCACAATTTCATTTCCTGCCCTAATAAAATAAGTTCTTCATAAGGATCTCCGTCAATATTTAATACTTGAGCAAAAGCAGGTTCTGTTTTTAAACCTTGTTCCTTTAAGTGAATAACTTCTTCCCTTATATGAGGATGCTGCATTAATAACATGTGCTCCACTATCATATGTCTATATGCATTTTGATTACGCACTGGCTTAGGTTGAGCAAATAATTCAAATTCAAAACCTTCGAATTCAAAATTCACCTTTATCGATTCAGTACCTTTCATTTTTTTCTTTTTTATATTGAACCCTCTATAAGAACCATATAAAGATCTCATTTCCTGCTCAAAAACATCAAAGTTATATACTTCCATTACAATATCTAAGTCAGATTGAGGAGTATCAATTCTTATCGGGATTGTCCCGCAAAGAACGGGATTATATAAAGCTAAATCCTCCATTATGTTTAGGCTATTCAAAACATCATATATTTTTTGTTGCTTGTCATTGCCCGATTGTAAATATGTAATAGATGTAAACATGGAAGTCTCTCCTTCATTTCACGTAATACGTGTCTCACTAAACTCAAGAAAAATTTGTCCGTTTAAACTTGTTCTTGAAGTACCTTTACTTCAATATATTAAAGTGAATAAACAATATGTTTCAACTTTTCTCCTATGCTGCAATACTATAAAAATAAAAAGGGAGGAATTATGATGAGCATTTTCAACATTCTTTTAACCATCCACATATTATTTGGAACGATATGTTTAATAACTGGGATAATAGCGATGGTTGCTCAAAAGAAGAAAGGTAAACATACGGAATGGGGTGAAATATATCACGCATCCTATGTCGTTATCACCGTTACTGCCATTATATTATCCATTATAAACTGGGATAAAATCGCATATTTATTTTATGTAGCAATCTTCTCTTATTCATTTGCGATTTATGGATACCTTGCACGAAAAAAACGTTGGAAAAATTGGCTCCATCACCACATTAGAGGTATGTTAGGTTCTTATATAGGTGCAGTCACCGCACTTTTAGTAAATGTCGGCATCCATATTCCCATTATAAATTTACTTCCGCCAATATGGTTTTGGTTTTTACCCACCTTAATTGGTATCCCCCTCGTAGCCAGTGTATCAAAAAAATATAAAAAGCGTAGTTGAAATTAATTACATTTTGATTACTTTCTGATGATTATTATGAAAAATCATACTCAATGTAATATTTTATTTATAAATTCAAGATCGTATTGCTTTAAGTTAGTCACTTAGCGCTAAATAAGAAGAATCCAATAACAGTATTGGATTCTTTTTCAAATTTCATTTCAATATCGGCTTTATGCATTCAATGATGTTACCATTTGGACCAAAAACCATCTTTGTATACTTGTGGGTACTTGTTTTATTGGTTCAGTGATAATTACACCATTATAGTTTAAGATTGTAATAACGAATGTAAACGATCCGGGTGATTCGTAAACATCCCATCAACGCCCCATAAAAGTAACTTTTTCATATCTTTTTCATTATCTACAGTAAATGGATGAACTTCTAATCCGTGTTTCTTTATTCTCTTTACATAAGCGGAATCAATATATTTATAGTTCATCCCAAGACCGATGCAGTATGTTTTATACTTTTTTATCTCTAATTCAGTTAATTGAACTGACTTTTTGTAAGGTAGTAATTGTACTAGCGGTAAAGTAACATCTAAACTATGAATTTTTTGCAGACTTTCTTCACTAAATGATTGAATAATAACGTTATCACTTATTTCGTAGTGCTTTATAATTTCTAATAGCTTCTCTTCCATACCAGCGTATTCATCTGGTGATTTTGTTTCAATATAATAGTTTGCACCATTCCCGAACGTTTCAATAATTTCTTCTAGTGTTGGGACTTTAGCATCTTCAAAGTCTTTCTTTGCTAAACTTGGATGCTTTTCATTGAAAAAAGAACCTGCATTAAGTTTCTTTATTTCTTCTAATGTATGTTCCTTAACTAGACCCGTACCATTTGTAGTGCGGTTTACTGTTTCATCATGCATAGCTACTAAATGTCCGTCTTTTGTCATTTGAAGATCAATTTCTATATAATCTCCTTTTAATTGTTGTCCTAATTTATACGCTGCTATTGTATGTTCCGGCGCATACGCAGAAGCGCCTCTATGTGCAATGTTTTTTATATGATTTGCTTGATTAATAGCTTTCGTGTACTTACGTTCATCTACTTTATGTAAAACGAAAGTACCTAGTAATATAATGGTGCAAATGATTGTAATGATATATATCTTTTTCATAATGATGTATTAACTCCTACATGAAAGCAATTTGGATCGAATAATTTATTCAATTAAATGTCGATTTTCAAATACAGTCATTTGTCCAACAGATTGAAAACCAGCCTTTTTATAAATATTAATCCCATCAGGTGAAGCTTGTAATACGCATTGAGAAACTTTCAATTGTTTTGCTTCTTGCAGCAAGTAATTAAACATAGTGGAGCCAAATCCTTGCCCTCGCATTTCTTCTTTAGTTGCTATATCATAAATACCAATACTATCTTTTGTACATACTAATGAACCAACAGATACGACTTCATCTTTAAAAATCCCTAAATATAGTTTCATATTTTCACTATTCCATAAATCGAAAGAAGCAGTTTCATTATAAAATGTTTGCACATGTATACCTTCCTCTGATGTACCAAATAGATTAGCTAACGTTTCCCCAAACTTTTTAATTTGTCCTAACGAAGATGCTCTTTGTATTGTAAAACCTTCTGGTATTTTTATTGTTGGTTGAATTGTCTTTAAGTCTGCTACCATCGCAATATTTTGTTCTGCTTCTTTTAAGCCAAGTTTTATTAATTCGTTTTTTATAGCCTGTTCATAGCTATTATCCCAAAACCAAACACACATTGGAAACTTCTTTTTATTATAGTTGTTTATCACTTTATATAATTTCTCAATGTCTTCCGTTACATCATTGTTTAGTAAAGTAATGATATTAAATGTATCTGCAGGTAAACCACAATCTACAGCAATGTAGTCCTTCGTTTCTTTTACATTCATTCCATGTACATGACGCGCAATATATGACATTTTATATGTGAAGTTATCTATTAATAACTGTTTATAATTCATTCTTTTTTCTCCTTTCATAAAAATTCGTATTCAAATCGTTCAGTATTAAATATAACATATACGAAATGTAACTATTTCTATAAAAATATCTCTATAAATCACTCTATACGCTCTGAAAGAATTAAAAATGATATAACGTTGTCGGAATGAAAAAAGTGGTATATAATAAATATTAACATTACTAGTAATTATTTTAGGTATTCCTAGAATAAAGGAGTGATACATATGAAAATTACTATTTATTTCGGAAGTCATGAAGATCAAGATGTTCGTACTATGGACTGTCATTTAGATGTAGAAGATACAGAAGAGATTGTTTCTGTATCATAATATAAATTGTAGGGATGAACCCTCTTCCCTACAGCGTTTAAGGCACCCTTTACAGGTGTCTTTTTTGTTGTTTTTTTCGTCAAAAACCCTTTACTTTATAGCGTTTTAATAGTAAAATATAAATATACGAACAAACGTTCTTTTTATTTTAATTGTACATGAAGGGATGATTTTAATAATGGCTCCATTAAAGCGCAGAGGAAGAAAAAAGCAAGCACCTATTATTTCAAATACAGGCTTTATCGGCTCTGTCTTTATTGATACATTGGAGTTACAAAAGAAATCCTATTATTTTGCTCGTAAAAAACTTCAAATTGTTCATCACGTACTTGATGGCCTCTCTGGGGCAACAAGTTCTCTATTTAAAGAACATAACATTTCAGCATACATGTCATGTGTGTATTTACATAAACAAAAGAAAATCGGCTTTGTTCTTTCAACGAAACCATTTGAACAAAGTGATGGTATTGCTTATTTTGTAAATTATTTAATCGAAAAGAATTTTTACGGTAATGATGAAGAAGTAGAATATCAAGAAGTATTTAATACAGGTTTTATTGGTGTAGTATTCGCTGATTTATGTAGTATAGATCGCTTTAATTTCGAGTTTGAAATGGGTATGTTAACGAAATTAATGAAAGATATGATTATTCCGGTTAAAGAACTCTTTTTACGCCACAATGTACCGGCTTACATCTCCACTTCTCATTTAGAAGAACAAAACAAATTAGGTTTCGTTTTATCTGTAAAACCGTATGATGAACGTGCAGAAGCAGATTTATATTTTGAAGCGTATTTAAAAGAGCGCGGGTTATTTATTGGTGATGAAGAAGATGATATTGATAAGATTGTTATTAGAAAAACAGCTGAATTACGATAGAAAAGCGCAGGATGCTGATCCTGCGCTTTTTAAGTTACGTTAAACACTATAATCTTTTGAATGAATTTCTAAATTTAACTTATTTGCTAAAATTTTATTCAAAGTAAAAAATACAATCTGTTTTATGGGAAGTATTCTTGCTGTGGAATCGGGATTGTAAATATAGGTGAACGTGATTCAAATCAAAAAAGGTACTCCTAGAAGTACCTTTTTTACTATTTTATATGTGCGAACGCTTTCAAAATTATTGGATATAAATTGATGTACGCATTGTATTAAATGGTGCATTTATAGATGTCTTTTGGTACTCAAAGGTTCCTTGTTGGTGTCCAGAAGCATCTCATTTATAATACCAGCCAACGATTGGTCTTCCCCCAATTATAGTGGAATCAATGCTTTTTACATTAGAACCATTCATTTTAGCAAATGGGTTTTGGCCATAGCCCATTTCTTTCGTTGTAATATATAAATATTTTCCCCCGTGGTTACGCGATGTGCTGAAGCTGTTCTGATTAATTGTTTCTACCCCGCCTAGCTCAGACTCTACTTGTACGACGTTTAGTGAAGTAAGTGGTGCTGCTGGTCCAGCTGAAGCTTCTGTTGCCATCCCTAATCCGACGAACGCTGTGATTGCTAACGATGAAATCCCTAATGCTGCTTTTTTAAACATAAAAACATCCCCTTCCATCTATTGTTTTCTCTTTCATTGTCAATATAATCCTAATAATCTTATATATAAATAGATTGTAACTGTAGAAATAAAGGAAAAAATATTCTGATTTATTGGCATTAAAAAATATGACTTCAACTTTTTTCGTTAAAGATAGTCATCAATCTCTAGCTACCTAATGACCTCAAATAAACGCTATTCAAGCCATTTTAAGAGGTACAAAAGACCTTATAGTATATAAGGTCTTTCCCGACACTCTGAAAAAACCCGTGAATGATTCACGGGTTTTACTTTAATAACTGATTGCTATTGTACCTTCACCTGCATGAACCGCAAATGAAATTGGTAATGGATATAATTTGAAATCCATTTCAGGGAATGCTTGTCTAATATCTGCAATCCATTCTTCAGCTCCAGCTTTATCGTTAGCATGGAACATGTGAAGTACTTTTGGTAATTCTTTTTCAAGTTCATTTTTAATATATTCTCGACATTTTTGGATTTTACGAACTTTCTTTTCAAGTAAAAGCTCTCCACCTTTTACTTCTAATATTAAGTTAACACTTAATAAACTTCCAAGTAAAAATTGCATGCCCTTTACACGGCCACTTGCATATAGACCTTTTAAACTCTTTGGGAATACATGAAAAGGTCTTCTTTTTTCATCTACTAATGTTTTGTGTATATCTTGTAAAGTCATACCATCATTGTATAACGATTTTGCTTTTCTAATTAGTTCATCCATTGGATAACTTGTTGTTTCACTATCTAATACCGTTAATGGAAAACCTGCCATTTCTGCAGCTAACTTCATATTTTGATAGGTTCCACTTACTTTTCCGCTAATAGCAACTGCAAATCCTTCTTCATATTCTTCTTTGCATTTCGTAAATAACTCTACCATTTCTCCAATATTAGGTTGTGAAGTAGTGACTGTTTTACCTTCGTTTAACGCATTATAAACACGTTCACGTACACCTTCTTCACAATCTTTGTACGAAATTCCATCAATAATAACTTCGATTGGGATAACAAAGTTATCTCCTTCTGTTTTAAAATTCGCAGTTGTACTATCAGTAATCCAAGCAACACGCTTCATGTTGTTCCTCCCTTAATTCAATTCCTCTTTTCTAATTTTTCTATATATTTATGTTATGAAAAGAGAATATCCCTGTAATAGTAACAGGACTTTATTGTTTTGGCTATAGTAGATGTATATTAAATGTGACTATTTCTTGTCTATTTCACAAATAAAAAAGAAAATCAAGGAATTTGCTCGATTTTCTTGTTATCATATACTATTTAAAAGTTTCATTATCTAAAATTACAACATAATCATTCGTTAATCGGCCAGCTTCTTTTGTATAACTAACAAGCCTTTGTATATTATCACAGCAAATTTTTGCTCCCCATACGAGTAACGGTACGCCAATAAAATCGATATGGAACCTTCTAGAAAACAGACCACCAAAAGTCATTGGTAAAGGTACGGTTGGTGATGTATTAGAAAAAATAATTTTTTCATGACTTTGATAATGTTTTTGCAAGATTTCTCCTAAATGCTTCATCGCAGGTACAACAACTTTTGATGCGCCACATCCAATCGTATATACAGGATGACCATGTTCATCTATGCCATGAAAAATAATTTTTCCCATATCTTCTGTTTTCAATTTATTAAAGTAATCTACATTCAAAATTTCTTCTTTCGTTAACTTGCGATCCGTTGGTAATTTATTTAAATGATACGCTGCAGCTAGTGAGGTAGTATGTGTTCCACCAAAATCTGTGTAAATGTATATCATATTATCATCCCTTGTTGTAAAAATTCAATGTTAATTAGTATTACCGTTCTTAGCAATGTTAAACAAGGGATGAATGTATTTACGCTTTTTGTGTTAATTCATTATATTTTTTCCAAATATAATAACGTCTACTAATCACAGTGCCTAATGTAATACATAAAAAGGCATTTATTACAACCATTAATGTCTGGTGCGTACTACCCGAAAACATACTTTGTTTAATCATAATTTTTGCTCCTAAAATAACAAGAAGGATTATTGTACTTACCCAATTTCCTTTTCGTAGTACATGACCTGTTTCACTATCTAATCGAAATGTTAAAGCTCTTCCCCGTATAATCCCAAGACATAAGCCAATTCCAAGCATTACAACAAACAGTAGTCCTTGCAGCAAAGTTATTTGTCCCATATGAATAATGGATTGAACTGTTACAAAACACAACAAAGCCGGAATGAGCCAAATACGGTTTATTTTCACTTTTCGTTCTTTACTTTGCATCAAAACAATAATAAGAATAACAAGTAAAATATCCATTTAGAATCCTCCTATAAACTTGTTTATCTTCAAAGATTATATTCTCCTCTTTTCATTCCATACTTGAAATACCATAGCTACTTTCAAGTGTAAGATGGAAAATGTGATTTCTCATCAGCCTTAAGCATTATTTATAAAAATAAAAAGACGTACTTTTTACTCGTACGCCTTTAATAACTCGTTTAAACTCCTATTTATCAACTAATTCCACACCTTTAGAATTAGCTTTACCCAACACTCGAATGTTAAATTTATTAATAGCTTTTAAAAAGATAATATAAATACAATATCCAACAATAGAACCTATAACATTACAGATCACATCATCAATATCAGTAATACGTCCCACTCCACTAAATAAAGACTCAATTAATTGTAGCAATTCAATACTAGCTGATATAGAAAATCCTAATAAAATTGTATTTTTGAATTTCTTATATTTATCCCATAGGATTGGTGCTAAAAATCCTAAAGGCATTAATAATAAAATATTCCCGCCTACATTTCTTACAATTAGACCAATCATAAATAGGGTATCTCCATCATAAGCACTACCAATTTGATTGATGTCTTTAATAATTGATGCAAATGGTATTATATTGACCGAGCGATTCAGATTTTCAATATTAAAAGGAAAACCGATTGGTAAAGGGAATAAAGTTACTGCAACAACCATACAAATGTAGATCACAAATAAAAAACTTATTATTTCTTTCCACCAAATTACATGTTTTGTATTTTTGGTACCAATTAATATTCCACGTACAATTAAATAACAAATAACTCCTAAAATAATAAACACACTACCGTTAATCATATACAAATTGTTAACACATCCTTTCATATGAATTAATAATAAAAATTTACAACTATATAGTAATGTTTTCTAATTTAAAAATCCATATAATTATATATAATTGTACAGAATTACAAAAAACCCTTATTTAATAAATAAAGGGTTCCTCGTTAACTAAAATATTTTTCAAAACAGAAACAATCATGAACCCGTTTAAATTATTTTCGTATCTCTTCTTTTAAATCCATATAATTAAAAAGCTCTTTCTATTTCTGTCATTAATTTTTCAGGTCCTGCCCCTTTATTCGACGTAATAACTAAAGTTATTCCTAATTCTGGATATATAGCCGAGCGAAAACTGACACCTGGATCATATCCCATTACATGATATTTGAATACCTTGTTTTCTCGTGTTTCAATCCATATTCCATAGCCGTAGGACTGTTTATCATTTACTTGAATGTGAGGAGTTAAAAGTAATTTTGTATATTCCTTTCCTAAAATTTCATTATTAAATAGGGCCGCCCAAAATTTCAGCATGTCTGGTGCAGTAACATATGCACCTCCATCAGCTCCTCCTTTTATCGGTATAGAGTAGGCGTTTGTTCTCCAATTTTGGTTGGTTTCGTCCTTTATATATCCTAGAGCTGTATGTCTTGGTAATCTATTTAACGAAAAATAGCCAGAATCATTCATGCCAATCGGATTAAAAATGTTCTTTTCTATATACTCCGTAAATTTAAGTCCCGTCTGTTCTTCTATTATTAATCCAAGTATGATAAAACCTGCATTGTTGTAGTGAAACTTAGTTCCAGGTGCAAACATCATATTACTTTTTTGGAATAATGGTAAAAAGTCTTTTAAACTCTTTAATAGATACATAGGTGTTTGTTTCCAAAGATCTTCGAAGTTATCCATAATACTTTCATCAAAATAATCTGGTATACCAGCGCTATGCGTTAGTAGTTGATGTATTGTAATATCTTCATCGAAGTTTGAAAATTTTATCTCTAGACAATCTTTTAATTTTGTATGAAAAGAAATAAAACCTTTTTCAACAAGTTGACAGATGCCAATTGCAGTGAAAATTTTACATCCTGAGGCAATGCCAAATCTTGTTTGTATCGTATTGTTTATACATTCACTTTGGTTTGCGTAACCCAAAGCTTTTTCATAGACTAAGTCTTTTTCTTTTTTTACTAAAACTACTCCAGAGAAATCTATTTTCTTTTGTATTTCTTTTACAATTTTATCAATTTCATCTTTTGTTTTTATCACGACAACCACCCTTATCTTTCGGTATTGTTCTTTCCCCTTATTGATTTTTCCATATAAAGGGGAAAGAACCCTTTTATTAAATACGATAAATTGTTAATGAGAACACAAAGTTCATTTCGAATTTATCCCGCTATTTGTGGACAGTAAGACCCCCATCTCAAAATTCAGCGAAAGCAAAGAAGTTAAGTAGGGATCGGGCTGCCCGTAAAAGCTCGATTGGTGAGGGCTGATAATCAGTGGGGGGATGCCCCCTGATTAAAGTTTCACTTTATTGATTCAGTAGAATACAACTTAGATTGTGATGGGAATAAAGTAAACACACACAAGACGATAGTAATAAATAACATGATCAATGAACCTACAATAACTACAAGTTGTATAGAAATGAACTGAGTCGCAACACCAGATAATATTGTAACAAAGATTATTACTATCGCAATAACAAGTCCATATATACTCCCGATCCGTCCCATCATATGAACAGGGATATTATTTTGGTAAAATGTATAAAATCCTGTATTTGCATATGCCATTGAAAAAGATAAAATAAAGAATCCAATAGCAGCTATTAAAAATACATTTGAAAAAGCATAAATTAAATAACCAATTGCAATAAATAATGATCCTATTCCAATTAGAAGTGAAGGTGCTAATTTCTTTGACAAAATTGTATTTGTTATGGCACCTAAAATAAATCCTGCACCAGCTATACTAACTAGAAAACCATATTCACTATCTGTTAGTAGTAATACCTCTTTCGCAAACGATAGTTCAAGTGAATCAGTAGCGGTTGCTAATACGAACATACTTTGAAATAAGAAGTACACGCATACGACATACACATGTTTTCTACTAAAATTTATAACAGTGTTCCAATCTTTTTTTAATACTGTAAGAGATAATGTATTACTTGTTGTATCCGAAGCTTCTTTCTTATCAAGATTAGGTAAAAGTAATGTAATGAATCCTGATAAGAGAAATGCTATAGCATTTATATATATAGCAATCTCTGGTGTACTCGCAATTAATAAAACCCCTGCTATCGCTGGACCAATTAAAAATGCACCAGATCCTATTAAACTACGTAATGAGTTGAAACGTTGTCTTTGTTCTACTGGAATTAATTTCGTCATATACGTCATAGCAGTTGGCTCATAAATTGCACTGGCCATACTTATAAAGAATACAAATACATAAACAATCCAAAGTGACGGAAGTAAAGGTAAAATAGCGATAAATAACGCACGATATATATCGAGGTGAATCATTAACTTCCGTTTATTTAAACGATCAATCATACTCCCAGACCAAGCGTTTGTAAATAAAGTGGCTAACGGTTTTATTACATATAAAGCAGCAACAGCTAAGGCTGAGCCACCCATATTATAGACAAGTACATTCAGTGCTATTAAGTAAATCCATGCCCCTAAATTCGCAATACCAACACCGGACAGTAGTAATAAAGGATATTTCCAATCTTTAAGAAAGTTTTTCATTTTTGGCCCCCGCTTTCAAAATTGTTTTAAAACAATAAAAAAATCCCACCCCCAAGACTTTTAATCTTAGGGACGAGATTTATCATCGCGGTGCCACCCTAGTTTGTTAATATGTCACCATATTAACCTTATCAGGTACTGCATTCTAACTCATGCTTATACCATAGCTCTATAACGGGAGCTCCCGTCACACCATCCCCTAATAATAGGTTCCGATGCGCTGCTCAGAGGCTTGGTTCAATAAAGAATTTTTACTCCTTTTCAGCTAAATGGAGCTCTCTGTAAAAAATTCATTTTATTTACTCTTCTCTTCACTGCATTTGATTTTTTCCATATTATCACAATTATTTTTAACTGTAAATAAAAAATAATCAGATATTTAATAACGTGTCTCTATTAATTCATTTATTTATTGTTTTTTCTGAAAATTACGGTGCGTGAAATTACTTACAGCTCTAAAGAAAGAGCCATTTGCATCTAGCTCCTTCCAAATACCTGAATTAATTCGTATTCGCCTCTGTTAACGGTTGTAACGGCGGTTCTAATTCTAGTTCTAGTGTATCTCCTTCATGTAAATCTTGTCCTTTTTCAATACTTTGGCTCGTTACATAACCTGTACCAGAAGTTTTCAAATCTAATTTCAAAAGCTTAGAGAAATACATAACATCACGCATGGACCAACCTTTTACATTTGGCATTTGTGCGTTATTCCCTAATAAAAATATACGATCACCTTCACTCATGACCTCGCCAGACTGTGGATATTGTTTTATTATTTTTCCTTCTCCTAAAATTATTGGCTGTAGCTTCTCTTTTTCTACGCTTTTCTCTGCTGTACCCATCGATTGATTTACATAATTTTGTACTTTTAATTGAGATTGTTTCGCTGCATCAGCTATTTGTTTTTCGGTATACGGTTTCACCTTTAAATATTCAAGGCTGTTTTTTATAACAGGTTTAAATATTTCAGCAAGAGGCTGAGCTCCATACTCATCTCCTTTTAACTTTGGCTGCTTAATAGCTAAGTATACGATTAACTCCGGATCATCAATTGGAGCCATTCCTAAAAAGGAGAAAATGTAATTCTCTTTCCCTTCCATATATCGGCCGTTTTCAGGATTCGGGATTTGTGCTGTTCCTGTCTTACCTCCAATTGGATAACCATCCACTTTATACATTGTACCAGTTCCTTTTGAAGATGTTATAACACGCTCCATTAAGCTTCTAACCTTGTCCGCTGTTTCTTTTTTTATCGGATTCCCAATTTCTTTCGGTTGATTTTCCATAATAACTTCTTTATTTGTTGGATTTACAACTTTATCAACGATATATGGTTGCATCATTTTCCCGTCATTTGCTATAGCAGTAGCCGCTTGGATTAATTGAATCGGAGTTACTGTAGAACCTTGACCGAAAGAAGTTGTAACCTGTTGAATTTGCGTATTTAATAATAAAGTATTTTTACTTTCTCCAGGTAAATCTATTCCTGTTTTTTGATTGAATCCAAATTTATTCATATATTGCTTAAATTTATTTGGTTTCAGTAACTGATCTTCTAAAATAGAAAAAGCTACGTTTGATGATCTTTCAAAACCTTCATCAAATGTAATTGATCCCCATCCAAATCCACCATTATGATCTTTTATATCAGAGGAACCAACGGAATATTTTCCAGATTGAAAATATTCTTTTCCGTTATATACACCTTCATTAATGGCAGCTGCTAACGTAAAAACTTTCATAGTTGAACCTGGTTCATATGCATTTGCAATCGGATCATTTAAAAAGTATTCGATATCACCTACATTAGGATTGTAACTAGGTTTACTAGCCATCGCTAAAACCTTTCCTGTTTTTGGATCAGCAATAATGCCAATTAACATAGAAGGATCATAATGCTCTTGTGCTTTGTTCATCGCTTCTTCTAAAAAGCTATTAATTTGTTTATCAAGCGTTAAATACACATTATTCCCATTTTTAGCAGGTTCTACTTTACCTATATCATTTGTAAGCGGAATCCCCCTTCGTGTACCCACATATTCTATATTCCCGTTTGTCGAGCGCAAATATTTATCCAAACTCTTTTCAAGCCCAAACTTCCCTTCCGTATTCCCTTTATCATCTGGTCTAGCAAAACCCAGTATATAGGATGCAAAGTCTTCATTCGGATACACTCTTGCTTTTTCCGACATAAAAGATACACCTGGTATTTTTAAATCATTAATTTTTTCCTTCTTTTCCCTAGATAAGTTCCGACCAATTTTCCCAATTTCAACTTGCGTACGCCCTTCATGAAAGTTTTTTAATACTTCTTCTTTATCAATTTCAAGCGCATCGGCTAATTGTTGTGCGGTTTCATCTTTATTTTTCACTTTATCTTTTCCTTTTAAATTAACAACAACTCGATATGTTGTAGAATCTTGTACTAACACCTTTCCGGTTTGGTCATAGATAGTACCACGATTCGCTTCTAAAACACCTTTTTTATTATGTTGTTCATCCGCTAGATCCTTTACATTTACATTATGCACGACTCCTACTGCCTGAATATAGACTATACGCAAAATCATAATAAGAAACAAAACAATAAAAGCAATCATCATATATCGAGCGCCTTTATTCGTTTGAAGTTTTTGCATACTTATCTCCTCTCTTTTGGAATGGATTCGTACGAAGATGCGTTTTATAATTTGTAGTTTTTGTTTACGATACTATATGTTTCGAAGTTTTCTTTTTAATTCCTTTAAAACAATACGAAACTAACTATTGTTATTTTTTGTTTTATTTCATTAAAATACGGTGCGTGAAATTTCTGAATATTAACTTCACCAAAACTTGATTGCATAGCACTCTAAACTCTTTTCTTATTTACTATAAAAAGTTCCCCTCTGGATTTCCAAAGGGGAACTTTTTATAAGAAAATTATGCAATATGGTTATATTTTGCTAAGAAAGGAATTCGTCTCGCTACTAATGCATACATTTTGAATACGAATTTCGCTATTGGTTCAAACATACGTGTACTTTGCATTACTAAACCGCTCGTAACAAGTGTTATGAAAGCTGCACCAAGTATATCTAAAGGATAATGAACACCTACATACATACGTGATATACCGACTAACACTGCCCATAATAGCGCGATATATTTCAGTTTTTCTCCTCTAAGAATAAATACGAAGGCGATTGAAAATACAAGTACAGAATGATCACTAACAAATGATGAATCTGCTGCATGTGGTACTAATTGATGTACATCATGTGATACGAACGGACGCGGATGGTAATATACCGCATGTATAAGAACATTTACTACTAATGCAATAATAACCGAAAGCGTCGTATATAAAACTGTATATTGTTTTCTAATTGCATTCTCTTTCTTTCCATTATTAAACCATAAGATAAGCATAAATAAAATGGCTACGTATGCAGCGCTATTTGTAATTGCAACCATTATCGTATCTAATAGTTTGGATGAATCAGCAAAATTATTAAACCACTGAAATACTGTGTAATTCATAATACTCTCTCCCTACTTACAAGTGTTCTTGATTTACACAGTATACAATACCATTATGAAAATGGGCTTAAACTTTTCTCATCTAATTCTCATTTTACTATTACTCATGTGACAATTATAAAACAAATTTTATACGCTATTTATGTATAAAGTTCGTAAACCTTTATAATAAGGCGATTCGTATTTTTTTCATGTTTGGAATACATAACATGTTCATTTAAATATACTAATTGCAAAATCATATTTTTTAATTCATTTGAAGTACAATATTTCCAAATTGTTCTCCATGTTCCATACGGCTTAGTGCTCGAATTGCTTCTTCTAACGAGTAAACTTTATCAATAATTGGTTTAATTTGATGTTTTTCTATAAACTTTATCATCTCATTAAATTCCTCACGGCTACCCATGGATGTTCCCATAATATCAATTTGATTGTAAAATAGCGCGCGTAATGGTAATTCAATTTTATCTCCTGAGCTTGCACCAAAATTCACGATTCTTCCGTTTGGTTTTAATACATCAAAATATTTCAAAAAAGTTGCTGGACCTATACTATCTATTATTAAATCTACTTTTTCACCTTGTAAGCTCTCTTCCCAATTTCCGGCACTATGAAAAGAAATATCTGCACCATATTTTGCAGCAAGTTCCATTTTATTCTCTACCCTTGAAGTAACACTCACTTTTGCGCCAATTGCTTTCGCGAATAACATGGCAAATGTAGCAACACCACCGCCTATTCCCGGAATTAAAACGTGTTCGCCGCGCTTCAATCTACCTTTAGTAAAAAGCGCTCTATATGCAGTTAATGCGGATAAAGATAAAACACCTGATTCTTCCCAAGTAAGATATGACGGCTTTTCTACAACATTTTCAACTGGTACAATTACATATTCAGCAAACGTTCCATCTTTCGGCCCACCTAGCACTTCCGGTAACTCCGGTACTTCAGTAGCATGTTCCCATCCAATACTAGGATTAATAATAACTTCTGTATGTAATATGTTATCAGAAACACCGTTTCCAATTTCCGTAACAATACCTGCACCATCTGATCCTAAGATTAAAGGTAATTGCATTTCTTTTCTATTATTCATAATAAATAAATCCCGATGATTTAAGCCTGCTGATTTTAATTTCACTTTAACTTCCCCATCATTAAGTGCTCTCTCAGGTGATATTTTATATTCTACACCGTCAAACCCAGTTTTATATTGATGTACGATAGCTTTCATTATTATTCCCCCTTAATAATTTTAATGTACTAGAAATTTCGAAATAAACAAAATGATTTGATCGTAAAAAAAGAAGGAATGCAAGAAGCACCCCTTCTTTGAAGGCTTATTTTATTATACATGGTAATGTAATCGTAACGATTGTTCCTTCATTTTCTTTACTCTCTATTTTAATAGCTCCGTTATATTTTTCTACAAGTCGTTTTGCAATAGACAAACCTAGTCCGTTTCCACCTTGTTTTCGACTTCTCGCTTTGTCAACTCGGTAAAACCGATTAAGAACAAATGGTAAATCGGTTTCAGGTATTCCCGTTCCATGATCTATTACACGAATTGTAACTTTCCCTGATTGTAAACTGGATTCTATGCAAATATATTTATTAACCTCTTTTGTATACTTAACTGCATTATCCATTATGATAATAATAATTTGTTCTAAGTAAGATGATGGCATTGAAACATAAGCCTCATCATCCCCGAATTTCATATCAAATTGAAAATCACTTTGAATTACTATAAAGTTTTGTGTAACATGTTTTAATACGCTATTTACATGGACTGGCTCAGCTGCTATTGGATACATTTGTTCAGATTCAGCTCTTGATAGTTCAAGCAATTCTGAAACTAATTTATTTAAACGATCTACTTCCTTTAAACTAGATTGAAGAGATTTATCTAATACTGCTGGATCATTTTTCCCCCATCGGTTTAACATCGCTAAGTGACCATGAATAATTGTTAACGGTGTTCTTAGTTCATGAGATGCGTCTTCGACAAACTGTTTCTGTTGTGCAAAAGAAGTTTCTACTTCATCCATCATCTCGTTAAAGAGAAATGATAATTTTGCAAGCTCATCATTATTTTCTCGTACTGGAACCCGTTCATTTAGTCCATTCTTTTTAATACGTTTCATCGTATCTGTTATATTTTGAACACTTGATAATAGTTTCTTCGTTATAAGAATCCCACCTAAAAAACTAAATATCAATCCAAATATTCCAGCAATAAGCATTACCACTAAAATAACTTTTAATAAATAATCAAATGTCTCTAGGTTTTTCGTAAGTTCAATAGTGCCAGTAAACTCTTTCGTTTTAATTGGTATGCGCTTAACTAATATTCGATCTTCTAAATGCCTTTTTATAAATGACTCATCTTTTATAACCTGTTTCGGCTTTATCCACGTTTCATTAAAATCTCGTGAAACAGTAATAATCGGCCCCCCATCCATGTCAATAATACGAATCATTTGATGCTTATCAATCATATTGTTTAGAAAATCTTTACTGTTTTCAAATGTTTTACTCGAAAGGGTATCATTTTTATCTTGGAAATATGCCGCTATTTCCGTCACTTGCCTATTTATTTGTTTCTGTTCATAATCTATAGTCCACTTATTGATTACAATAAACTGCAAAGCACTATATAAGATGAACAAAATAAATACTAGTGTAGTGGACCAAAGTGTTAGTTTCCACTTTATAGGTAGATTTCGAATTCGAAACATAATATTTTTTATCATTTCATTATATATCCCGCACCACGGACTGTTTGGATATACTCCTCCTTATCTACACTATGTAACTTGTTTCGCAAATAACGAACATATACATCAACGATATTTGTCTCAACAATTGCATCATATCCCCATACTTGGTCCAGTAAAACATCACGAGTAAGTACGCGATTAATATTTTTCATAAACATAAGCAATAACTCGAATTCTTTATTTGTAAGTTCAATTTCTTCATTTCCTTTAGTTATAGTTCGAGATTCAATCTGAAGCTGCAAATCTTTGAATGTAAGAAATGAAACCTGCTTGTTTTCAATATGTTCTTCTCTTCTAAATATCACTCTCATACGTGCTAACAGTTCTTCAATTGCAAATGGTTTCGGAAGATAATCATCCGCTCCACTATCTAAACCTGTCACACGGTCCATAATACTATCACGAGCAGTCAGCATAATAATAGGTGTATTTTTAGTCGCTCTTAGTCGACGACATACCTCTAGTCCATTTAATCCAGGCAGCATTAAATCAAGCAAAATGAGATCGTAATTCTTTTCAAGTGCTGCGCTTAACCCTTTTCTTCCATCTAGTTGTATATCTACTTTATACCCTTCATATTTTAGTTCTAATTCTAGAAAATCTGCTAAACTTTCCTCATCCTCAATAATTAAAATGTGTTGCAACGGTAGTTCCTCCTAGACAATTAAATGAATAAATAATCCTATTCCAAATATAATTACAATGATTTGATGCACTTTTCTATACATCATAAATTTTTCTTTCTTATTTATTTTCTGTAAATAAAACCCAACAACCCCTAGTGCGATTAAGGCTAATAGAGAAAATATGCCACTGTATATGAGTAAAATATGAGGACTCCCTTTTATAAAAAAGTAAACACCATGAGTAATTGCAACAGCTATTATAGCGTATCCAATTAATACATGAAACTTTTTTGCAAATAGATACACTTCTTTAACTTTTTTAAATCCTTGTATATTTTTCTTCTTTAAAAACACCCATATATGGCGTAAAAACCATAATGAAGCAGCGATAATAGCCCCATATTCACCAAAAGAGCCTAATTTTTTATTTAACCATTTTACATTCAAAACATTGCCGTATATAACATTAATAAATAGCATCAATACACTACAAATAATAATAGTAATGCCCATAATTTTAACACACACACGAAAATATTTATTTCTTAATATCTTCTCCATTTTATTTAATCTCCTTACTAATAAAGGCTTTGTAACAAGCAGTCTATCAAATAAAAAAGAAAATAAAATGAGAGAAAGATTAAAATAAAATGAGAATTTCAATATCACTGACAACTATTATTGATTTTTTTCAGCTAACTTTATTATGTTTTGAATAAACGGCGCTTTTGCCTTTGTATATGAAACACGATCAAAAGCATATGTAATAGCAAGCCTCTCTTTTAATTCTCTATATTCTTTACGTGCCCATTTATGGCTTATTAGAAAGTCGCGAAATAAAATATTGTTTCTCCACTCGTCACTATTATAAATATAAACATGCAAATGATGAGTACCTGCTCTCCATTTTCCCTTTCTAAAAAAACGCCAATTGGTTGCATCTTTTGGAACATACTCATATCCAATTTCCGATAGAACTTCAATCCAGTTTTCAGTAATTTGTAAGTCTGTTACGCCAATCATCATATCAATAAGAGGTTTAGCTCCTAATCCTTCTACTGCTGTGCTCCCTATATGTTCAACAGCGATTATTCCTTGTCCTAACAAGGAACAGAATTTCTCTTCTTCTTTTATATACTCTTCAACCCAGTCTTTTTGATACGGTTTAATAACAATTTGTTGGTCCATTGTACTCACCTCTCTATAAGTATTTATCATTATATTTATAAAATTTTATGTTGTTAGCATAGGATTTCCATAAAATATGTCGAATAGTGGAATGTACAACTTAATTATATTAAATGTGAGGTAATCTATGAAAGATAATTCCGTCGAAGTTCAGTTAAATAGTGTAATATTCCAATTAAAAGAACATCATAATTTTGATTGGCTTATTAAATTAGGTACCGTATTTGCAGTTTTTGACCAGCAAGATTCAGGTAATATAAGTTTTGGTGTAGAAAAAGATGGGCATAAGAAATTTATCAAATACGCAGGAGCACAAACAATTGCATATGAAGGAACAACGGGTGATGCTATTGAAAGGCTAAAAAATTCAGTTACTATTTATGAAGATTTAAAGCATGAATCGCTCATAAGATTAATTGATCATTTTCCAGTTCAATCTGGATATGTATTAATTTTCGATTGGTTTGATGGTGAATGTCTTCATTCGCATTGGCGCTTCCCACCTCCTGAGAAATATAAAAATCCAAACTCTCCATTTTATAAATTTAGACATTTACCTGTTATAGAACGAATTCATTCTTTACATTCCATTTTTTCTTTCCATACTTATGTAGAAAAGAAAAATTATGTAGCGATAGATTTTTATGACGGTAGTATTTTATATAATTTTAATACAAACGAAACAAAAATTTGTGATATAGATTTATACAGTAAGAAACCTTACATAAATAAAATGGGCCGGCTATGGGGTTCCTCCCGTTTTATGTCACCAGAGGAATTTGAACTAAACGCTATAATTGATGAAAGAACAAATGTATTTAATATGGGAGCAATGGCTTTCTCACTCTTAGGCGGTGAAAAAGATCGTTCTTTTATAAAATGGGAAGCAAGTAAGGAATTATATAAGGTAGCGTATCGTGCTGTAAATGACAATCGGGCAGAACGGTATGCATCAGTTACAGAATTCTACGAAGCGTGGTTAAAAGCGGCTGATGCAGAAAAGATATAACCCTAAATTATTAAAAGAAATATAGAGTTTATACTATTATCATGTATAGCAAGAATGATTTTATGAGCATTTCATATTAGTGTGTTCTAATTG
This sequence comes from Bacillus sp. RB3, assembly GCF_030164735.1. Lineage (NCBI taxonomy): Bacteria > Bacillati > Bacillota > Bacilli > Caryophanales > Bacillaceae > Bacillus > Bacillus sp. RB3. The sequence continues at coordinate 192,476 of NZ_JASNGE010000002.1, read as the reverse complement.
ATTATGGCTATTATTAAGGAAGACATATCAGCGATAATTTATGTCTATTTTGTATGAGTGTTAGCAAGTTCGTTTACAAACTTGCTAACACTTTTTTGTTTAAATATTTCACAACCAAAAGGTGCATACATATGATGATCAACATATAAACCGACTTTCTTAGCACCTAATTTACATAATTCATCGATAAAAGCCTGTGTACCTGCTCGCATATCATCCATTGTTTTCACTTCTACATCAGCCACCCAAACTGTTGCACTCTTGTCACCACAGTTCCAGAAATCACGGGCTTCTACGCGTGCATCATTTTCAGAAACGACAGAATGCATAGTTACCAAAAGAAATCACATGCTGCTTCATAGCTTGTACATAACCTTTATACGATACCTCTGCACCACTTGTATGTAAAACTGATATATCATTAATTAATAGATGATAATGCATTACACCTTTTATTTCTACATCTTTTTCAAGCTCTTTTATGCTACCCGTAACACGTATAACGTGTTTTGTAGTTTCCATACTTCCATCACTTTTCTAATTAACGACCTGTCCACATATCTTGCACAATTCCATTTTTAAATAATTCATATGGGAAATAACAATATCCTTTATCTCCCCAGTCTTCTCCCCAGCTGTTGCGAATAATAACCGTTTGCTTATCATCGTCATATCCAACAGCACAAACAGCATGTCCCGCTGGTTGACCATCTTCAACAATTACATCATCTGTTCCTGATACTGGAACTATACCAGTCTTTTTCACTTCTTCTGACATAAAAGATTTTGGTACAGCAAATCCAAGTACAGCAACTAATCCATGAGCAAGTGCAGCCTTTAATCCCGATAAATCTTGAATACGATGGTAGGTTCCAATTTTATAAAGTGCAGCATCTGATTCAGCCTTTGGTGATGGCTTATCTCTAAAATTCTCGGTATAAGGAAAATCCTCTTCAGGGCATACCCCAATATTTTTAAGAACCCCCATACCATCACGAACATTCGCTCCACTATCTTCCTGAATATGTCCTTCTATTTCTCGTTCATGATAATATAAAAACAAACGAGATAAGCAAGTAAATGGACGACCTGATTGTAATAATAGATATTCTCGTAACCCTGAAACAATCGCATTTGCCGTACAAGAACCTATATTCCATTGATTTACTATACCTGACATTTTAGGACGAAGATCGACTTGCGTTGGCAAATCCGCCTCATTACTAAACAAGTAACTCCGAAACATTTTGTCTCTTAAATCAACAGGGTCTTTTCTTACATTAAGGTACTTTACAATATCTTTGTTACTGGTAAAACTGAAATTTGATTCATTTGAACTCATTGTAAAAATCCATCCTTTCTTAATATCTAGATAATTCATTTCTTCTCTATACTTAACTTAAAAATTAAAAATATACCTATTTAATTTTTATTTCATTTGCATTCAATACATCCGCATGTTTAATTATTTATCTTTTTACTTATCAATTTCTATTTTCAATTTATCTCACAACTACTTGAACTCTATATCTTTTTTTCTTTCTTGTTTGATTCAATTGCTTTTTCCACTCACGTAATTAGTCTTGTAGTGCCCTCATATTTTCCTATCTCCCCCTTCCAAAATAAAAAGGACACCAATTCATTAAAACAACTTGAATTGCTGCTTTAATGAATTGGTGTCCTCTAGTTTTCTAGCCGGACTATATTTATTTCATTATACTTGTCTGTATAAAAAGATTCCTCCAAGCTTTATCTATTCTGTCTTTCTCATATTTTTGTATAACCTTTGTCCGACGAGCAATTGCTTTTTTTAGTTTCTTTTTCTTTAAATTATCCAATCCTCTCACTCCTTCTTATAAAACAGTTTTTTCCATTTTAGGCGTTTTTATTAATTTAATACCTTCTTACATTCAAAAAGCGGCTCAAATGTGAATTGTACCTATATAATTTCAAAAGGATTATTTTATTAGATTTTCAATCAAACTTCATTTCAAAATTCTCAGTTTCAGATGAACCACTAGACGCATACACCATATACTAATTTAAATGCTTCCTAGGAAAGAAGGTGAAAGCTATGCCATCTATTGTCGGAAATATGGTTGTGCAAAATAGTAACGGTTCTTTCAACTTAGGTGATTTTTATAACGTTTCTCCAAAAGAAAATACAAAAGCTTATAATGGTTCAGGTTCATCTAACGTTGCTTTTGTTCTCAATACATTTAACGGTGTTAGTGCAACAAACACATTTGATTCTGATGTTGCAGACCAAAACCAAGTTGGAACAGTCTAAATTTATTCATTTTCCTCTAACTCCTGAATAAAACCCAATATTCCGTTAATAATGTATATACAGTTTCTGATTTCCCTTCATACCCGAAGGCTGAGTAGCTAGTTTTTACTAGCTGCTCTTTTTATGTTTCACACGAATAAAATTCTATATTTCACCGATACTATAAATGGGCTGATACAGCTTGAATTCACATTGACATCTGTAATGTTCTTTTTCCTTTCTCTGAGGACTGAGCGGTTAACCTTCGTTAACTGCTCTTTTGTATTGAGTTGATAATAAATTTTAGGTCGTATTTCTCTTCTATACCATATACTTTTTAAGTATCCAACTCAAAGTGTTACCTCCTATCTGAAAGGGCACTGATGCATGGTGCTCTTTTTTTAGTTTCTTTATTTCTACAAAATGAAATTTTTATAACATTTTTTAGTTCAAATATCCTTTCCATCAATGTACGAACAATATTACTTCTTCTTTAAGCATCTTTATGAACAAAATTTATAACCTTTACTCCACTTGGATTTATATTAAAAGTAATAGTTTCTATGCCATTCGGAGGGTTATGAGCTCCTATATAAGTTTTATATTGAACTGTAACAATAAAATTAAAGTTTTCTTCTGGGAAACGTTCAATTTTTATAATTTTTGTGTCCGTTAAACTATACTGATGATCTGGTCCAAGCTTCCTTCTGATAACTTGACTTGCATATGGTGCTAATAAAGTATTATAAGAATCATAAAACTCTTGATTATCAATATTAAACGCTTTGGTATCTAACGGATTTAAAAATAAAACTACCATAATAATTCCCAAAAACAAACTAACCACTTTTCTTTTCAACATATACTCATCCTTAATTCATTTAGATATCCGTTAAGCTCCCCAGCATAAAAGATGACTATTCTTCATCCTTATCTAACTTCTTTTTATTCAAATAACGTTTTTGTTAAAATTTTACTTAAACCTTATTCGTTCATGGTATAATCTGGATTATTTATTTTTCCAAGAAAGGCTAAAGTAATGAGAAAATAATTCGGTTTCATTTCAAATTTGTTAACTATTATCGTATTTTTTACCTTTTATAGTGATAGTAATTTAATTTATTTAATATTTGTATCACTGGTTTTAATTATTTTCGCTCCAAAAGGTACATCAAAAAAAAGTCGTTATAACTAGTATAATAATTTCGTGTATTTTTTACCCTCTCATATTCGGCCTGCTTTTTATAATTGGTTGAGGATTGGCAGAATCAAAACTAAACTAATCCCTTTTTCTCAAATAACGATTTTGTTAAGTTATACCCCATCCATTTTTCACACGTCTTTCCGCTAAACACATTTGTCTAGAAAACCCTATATTATTAAAAATGGTTATCGACTCTCAACTTGAAATTTTTCACTTTTGATAATGCAACCACCTACAACGGAAATATACCTTTTTCAAAGGAGGCATCTAATGTATATATCAAATAGGAGTGGCTTATTTAGTTGGATTGCAACTTGCCTATACTTTTTAATTGAACCTTTCTTTATTTTCACTTCTACAGCATCTTATAACTATTTGCATCATGCAATGAGTGATCTAGGTGTAACAACCTGTGGAGAATTCACCTACGAAATAGCTCCTTATGAAATATGCTCCCCTAATCACTTTTGGATGAATTTACTCTTTATTCTTAATGGAATAACATTTTGTATTGGAGTACTATATATTTCACAACATCTAGAAAAAACAAAAATTAATAAAATAGCAACATTTTTTATAATTATAATAGGAGTTTCCACTATAGTCTCAGGATTAATTCCTGCAGATGTAAACCTAATTGGACATTCTATTCTAGTTTGGATAGGTATGCTTACTGTATTTCCAGGACTATTTATTTTTGCAAAGAATCTTAAAAAAACTAGAAAATGGACATATTTCTGCTTACTAAACTTAATAGTAATAACAATCATTATCTCACTTGTTTTTCTTTTCCCCTTACCTGCAGGTCTACTACAAAGACTTTTTTACTTGGTTCTTTTCGTTTGGGGAACTGTATCAACCTACAAATTAATAAAATAAAGATTTCATTAAAACTTTTCACCTTTTAACTGGACAAGCATATAGTATTGTATGGAGATATCCACTCATAGAAATCTACCTTTCTTGTCCAAGAGCATGCTTATATGCGTGCTCTTTTTGATTGCATTTAAAGATTTCACATTCATTAGAAATGTACATACAATAATCATGATCATTTCATTATTAATCTTTTGGTATCCTTATCGATAACACATCTTGGTCATGGAGCATCTTAAAAAGCGCTCTTTATATTTGTTAATAAATAACCATTTTGTTCAAACATACACACGGTATATATTAGTTAAGCATATATTTACATAGACAAGACATAACTTTTTTAAACATGCACAATTTTTGTGCATGTTTTTTTATTTAACAAAATAACGATTTTACTATGTTTCCAAACTTACAGTAATGTCCTTAAAAAACATTCATATATATTTATCAGATGCACTTTTAAATCCCAGAGTATCAAATGCTTTTAAAAGTTAACTGACCAACAATATTCAACTTCTCTTTAAAAATAACTTAGATACAAAAAAGCTACGTTTTATATAGGATAAAAAATTATCTTACGCAAAGGAGCTTGATTATTTGTGAATTACCAAAATGATAATAACCCTAACATTCACAAACCTTGCACTTGTCCATCCCCCACGGCTAACAGTTTAAATGTTGTTCAAACTACCCCATCAATAGTCTCGGTAAATTCTGCGATTCCACTAGATACCGTGGTAAATTCTAATGGTACGGCAATCTCATTCACACCACCAACAACTGTTTTACTTGAAGGTGGAAGAACCTATTTGGCAATCTATGAAGTGCAAGTTATCATTCAACCAGGAGGTAATTCGGCAGGTATCACTATGTATCTTAATAATAATCCAATCATTGGCTCTGGTACTTCTCTGGGATATACTGCAGGATTCACTTCTGTATCAGCACCCGCTATTTTCACTACACCTTTAGGTATAACAAGTACTCTTACTGTTAATGTAGGACCATATTCTAATACATTAAATACATTGGGCTTAACTCTTGCTGTTGTAGCATTAACATAATAAAATGTAAAACTCTCTAAAATGATTTTATTTATCCCTTAACTGTCTATTGGGCTAGCCTCTAAGAACTCCACATAACTACATATAGAAAAAGAACATTATTTGGTTCCATAGTACTAGGTGACTCGGCTAGCACAATTGCTGAGTCACCTATTTATCTATAATAAAATAAAGCTTTTGTTTAATTTATTACTTGTTCTTTTTTATGCATTAGTCTATTACAATCCATTTTCATGTTATAATTACCAACAGTACATATTTTAATAGGCACAACAAATTCCTATTATTTCTAAATGGATTAACAAATAAAAATACGTGTAGAAGAATTCAGAGTTTTACTGAATTTTTTATGGATCTTTCAAAATCTTTTAAATCTTCCTTCATTCCTTCTTTTTAATAAACTTCAAATTTTATTACAATAACGCTTTTTTAAAATACAATCGCTTGCCTATAAACTTTGTAACCTTCATTTTCTTTCCTATGATTACAACATCCTCCTAACAACCAAGTATTGATTATATATCCCATATGAACACCTCTATTTTATTGGCATATACTTTGAAGGAAAAAACATTTCACATTAAACATATACCTACAAACTCAGTTGCTAATAATTTGCCAAAAATTACTTAATATTCATTTTTTAAAAGGAGGTATTTATGAGATATAATCGAAAATCAAATTCCAAAAATTCGTGTGATAAATTTCAGCAACCCTGCTTTATTTCTATATCCCCTTGTGATCAAAGTAATTGCTGTACACCTGTTTTTTTCTCGAATTCTCAACAACAAGAATTATTACAAATAATAAATCAATTAAATCAAGCCATCCTTTCTTTTTTCACAACACCAAATCCAACAACTATACAAATACTCCAATCAGCATTACAGGCATTAAATGATTTATTAATAACAGTACAACCAAATACACCAAATAGAAATTTAGTTATAAGAACTATAAATCAATTAATTAATTCCTTACCTACTGCATCCCTCACTCAAATCTCAGCATTATTCCAATTTCTATTCCAAAGCTTGTCTTCACTTATAAGTTGTTCAAATATATCGGACCCCTTATTACAGCAAACATTCAATTTAATTCTACAAGGAATCTTAAATAGTTCGCTATTAAGTAACATCGGAACACCGGGGCCGACTGGAGCCACTGGACCTAGAGGATTTCCTGGACCTAGAGGCGCTCAGGGTTCTCAAGGTGTGCAAGGAATTCAGGGGCCGGAAGGACCAGAAGGACCTCAAGGTGTACCAGGGATTCAGGGACCAGAAGGGCCTCAAGGGCCTCAAGGACCTCAAGGTGTAGAAGGAATTCAGGGGCCGGAAGGACCAGAAGGACCTCAAGGACCTCAAGGCGTACAAGGAATTCAAGGACCACCAGGACCACCGGGGCCGACTGGTTCAGGGACCGGAATGGGAATTCCTGGACCACCGGGACCTACTGGGCCTCAGGGTATCCAAGGGATTCAAGGACCGGAAGGACCGGAAGGGCCCACTGGCCCTCAGGGTGTACAAGGAATTCAAGGGCCGGAAGGACCAGAAGGAGCCACTGGACTTCAGGGTGTGCCAGGAATTCAAGGGCCGGAAGGACCACCGGGACCTACTGGACCTCAAGGTGTGCAAGGGATTCAAGGACCTGAAGGACCACCAGGACCTACTGGAGATTGTGATTGTCCACCGGGACCTACTGGACCGACCGGACCGACCGGGCCAACCGGACCTGCATGTAATTTCCTAGTATATGCTACAAATGCAGGACTCATAGATGACCCTACAAATGATACAGTATCTGTAATTAACACCGGAACAAATATAGTAGTTGATACAATTACTGTAGGTAATGCACCACTTGAAGTAACAGTTTCACCAAATGGAGCTCGTGCTTATGTTACTAATATTTTTTCTAATACCGTTTCCGTTATTGATACTGCTACGAATACTGTTATCGCTACCATTCCTGTTGGAACTAATCCAATAGGTGTAGCTGTTTCTCCAAATAACACAACTGTTTATGTTGGAAATCATGGTAATAATACGGTTTCTATCATTAATGCGGCAACAAACACAGTTATTAATACTATTCCTGTTGGCATCGCTCCACAAGGGATTACTGTTTCCCCAAATGGTGCCTTTGCATATGTTGCAAACGAATTAAGCAACACAATTTCTGTCATTAATACTGCTACCAACACAGTTATTGCTACCATCCCTGTTGGCATTCGTCCTAGAATAATCGTGTTTACACTAGATGGTACTCGTGCGTATGTCACGAATCAAAACAGCAATACAGTTTCTGTTATTAACACCGCTACCAATGCAGTTATTAATACAATTAACGTAGGTACCGAACCTGTTGGTATAGATATTACACCGGGTGGAAACCTTATTTACGTTGTAAATAAGGTTAGCAATAATGTATCGGTAATAAATGTTGCGACAAATACTGTGATTGATACAATTTCTGTTGGTTTATCCCCTGATCAAGTAACCATCATACCTGATGGCACTCGTGCATATGTTACAAATCAAGCTAGTAATACTGTTTCCGTTATTGATATTGCTACGAATACTGTTATCACTAATGTCCCAGTAGGTGTCGCTCCAACCGGAATAGCTACTGGAACTATTTGTGAATAAAATAAAGAAGTGAAAGCCACAGATAGTTTTTATTAACATTGATAGTATGTGATATTCTTTCTTTAACTACGTTCAAACAACCAGGATAAACCTTTATATTCTGTTAATATTCTTTTCTGTTTTGTCTTACAGAACCTGCAGAGCAGCTAGCTGTTGTTAGCTGCTCTCTTTCTATAAAACCCAAATCACATACCAATTAATTTACTAACATTGAATTTTTTAGAATTTAATAATAATATTTACCTATAAAACCATTACCCTTATACAAAGAGCTATGAGCCTTTCCACTCATGACTCTTTTTTTACGATTTTCACTTCACATCTACGCGATTTTGACTAGCTTCTCGACTAAATCCGTCTGGGTATCTTTCTAAAAATAATCATTTTATCTTTTCAGTAAACTTAGTATCTACACAATCAACCTTACCCTTTATCTAAACCGCAACTTGCTCACCAAATCCGCTCATTGGTGGATTGACTACTGTTACATTTTCGTCCTAAACTATTAAAAGTTTGTTGCTACTAACATCAATTTCTACTTTGTTCATATGTCCATCTACCTTTTACTACCACATGTACTCAACAACATCAGTTTTAAAAGCCACTTCCCAAATAAACTCTTACTGGAATTACTACACGACCTAGCTCGTCCACTTTTCTTGAAACACCTGTTTTTTCATACCTTACTTTCCTTTAGTATTTTTATATTTATTTAGAATCTCATGTAAACGTTTCTTATTACCAATCAGTTCTGCTTATCAAGATTTAGATTTAATTAATTGTAATAAATCAGGTGGGTGGTTATGCAGAAATGCTTTCAGGGAAAAGTTTTATAAGGAAATAAAAAATGCAGAAGTGAAAAAAATTAAAATTCGTAATTTAAGACATCCACACGCAACTATACTATTGAAACAAGGAGTTAATCCTAAAATTATCAGTGAGAGATTAGGTCATACAGACATTTCATTAACTCTTAGGATTTATTCTCATGTTTTACCGAACATGCAGGAAGAAGGAGTAAAAAATTTTAGTAAAAGTATCTTTGGATAGCTAACGTTTGAAAAATGTTTGCATTTTATAACAAAAAGCCAAACTAATCTTGTATTAACAAGGTTTATTCACCTTAACATATGTTATTATGTATAATACATATGTTAAGTAAATTCAGAATAACGAGGCAAATATTATGGACTTTGTTTATATTAATCAAAACGTATTAAATAATCTTCTATACATTTTATGTAGTATATTTGTTTTTTATTTCATATATGATAGCCGGCACTATTTAAAGAAATATAAAATACTACTGATTACCATTTGTTCTAGTATCCCGCTTATTTTATGTATGCGATACCCTATCTATATGGATGAAAGTTGTATTCATGATTTAAGACAAATTCCGGTCATAATAGGTACGCTTTATGGTGGATTCCCTGTCGGTATCATATTGTTTACAATTTTATTAATTACGAGATTTTTATTTTATGGCTTTAACATGCTGACAGTTGTTGTTTACGGAATAATGTTCATCGTTACAGCACTCGCATCTTCAAAATTTAATACATATAATAGAAAACTTAAAGTAGCTTTTTCCATGTTTTTAACCTTTTTCCTAGCAATATTTACAACTTTAATTGTATTAACCTTATCAGATTTTGAAGTGAATAATTTGTATATTATTTATTTCATGGTATTACCGACTACTTTAATGTTATTTATTGTTTATATAAATGAAGTTATTAAAGATGCTGTATTAATGCGCTCAAAATTAATTAAAATGGAAAAAATGGAGATTGTTAGCCAACTCGCTGCAAGTATATCGCACGAAGTAAGGAATCCCTTAACGGTTGTAAAAGGATTTACACAGCTTTTAAAAACACAAAATTTAACTCCTGAATCAAGAGACGAATATATTAAACATATACTTGAAGAGTTAAATCGTGCCCAAGAAATTATCGATGATTACTTAACGTTTGCCAAACCTGCTCCAGAAAAACTAGATCAAATTTCAGTAAAACAAGAGTTAAATCGAGTTATTAATATGATATTGCCATTGTGTAATATGAATACGATACATATTACACAGGATTTTTCTGAGGCAACCATTGTTGGTAATAAACAGCACTTTCAACAATGTTTTTTAAACTTAATCAAAAACAGTATTGAAGCAATGCCTAATGGTGGTACCTTAAATATTTCCTCATCTATCAATAATAGTAAAGTTGAAATACGAATTGAAGATAGCGGAGTTGGAATGTCACAGGAGCAAATACATCGATTCGGTGAACCGTATTTTAGTACAAAAACAAAAGGAACCGGTTTAGGTACAATGGTTGCTGTTAAGATTATTGAGACGATGCATGGAAGTTTAAAAATCAGAAGTATCGTTAGTAAAGGAACGACTTTAACGATTACGTTCCCGAAATATAGTAAGAATACGCATTAAAACAAATAAAAAAGGAGCATAGTCGCTCCTTTTTTATTTGTTTCGATACATAAGTATCTTCAATGTTTTTTTAGTTTACATTTGTGAAGACTAATTAAAAATTAGTATCCTCCGCCCCAGCAGCTGCATCCTACAATTATTAATAGAATGAATAACACAACTAATAAAGCGAAACCTCCACCAAAACCACAAGAACCACCGTAACTCATATTTTCTCCTCCTTTTGGTTTGAAAACTAATAGGTAGTTGATCATTTTAACTGGTTCGTATTATACATTATGTGTATATCCCTTTTTTGAGCATGTCTACATAAAAATAAGTAAAAGCACTCGTTTAAAGAGTGCTTTAAAATGGATACCAAAAGTTTTGAAATACGTTTAATTTTAAATATACCGCAACAATAAATATGAAAATACCGGCAAATAAAGCGATGAAATCTTCACGTTTCGCCTTACTTGTATAAAACCATGTACGTTTATCCTTCTTTCCAAATCCTCTTAAATCCATTGCATTTGAAACCGTATCTATTCTTTCTAGAGAATGAATGATTAGTGGCCAGAAAATTAAAACACGGTTCTTAATACGAACCCATAAACTTGCTTCTCCTTTTTCAAAAGCCACTCCTCTCGCTTCTTGCGCGTGTTTAATAATTTTATACTCAGACTGGATGTCAGGAATATAACGTAGTGCAATATTTATTGCATAAGTAATCTTATAATGAATACCAAGTTTACTTAAGTTACTTACAAATTCACTTGGATCTGTCGTGTAAATAAAAAGAAGTGTAAATGGTAATAACGTAAAATACTTTAATGAAAGTGTAGCTGCATAAAATAATGTTTCATATGTAATCGTTGCATATCCAACATGTAAAAACGCGGTATATGATTCAGTTAATTCAGATCCATGAGTTGGTGTAATCAATAAAATCATGACAGAGTTTAATAAACTAAATGTAAATATGACACTAAAAACAATTAAAATTTTACGAAATGGAATTTTAGCAATGCTGAGCCCGATACACCCAATAATAAATAATATTAGCAACACCCGAAAATCAAAAAACAAAAAAGTAAGCGTCATACAAAAAATAAATAAAAACAATTTCACTACCCCATCCATACGATGAAAATATGTACTATGCACCTTCCTCCCTCCTATTACTGTCTAAATAAAGCTCCATAAATTTTTCTGGACATGCAATCCCACTAAATTTAACAAGCTTGGTTAAAGAACTCTCTCTTAAGTTGGCTCTTTGTAACGTTTCTTGATCGCCTAATACATCAAACACTGTATTATCCGCAATAATTTTCCCTTCATGTAGAACTACTGCACGGTCTGTATATTCTAGCGCGAGATTCATATCGTGAGTGATAAAAACAAATGAAATTCCCTTTTTAGCTAGGTTTTTAATAAAAGCCATAAATTGTTTATAGTGATAATAATCTTGTCCCGCTGTCGGTTCATCTAATATGATAAGTTTAGGATTTGTTGTTAATACAGATGCGATTGTTAATCTCTTTTTTTGCCCATAGCTTAGTGCTTGAATTGGCCAATTACGAAATGGATATAAACCACAAATTTTTAAAGTTCCTTCTACTCTATTCTTAATTTCTTCCTTAGAAAAATTATGTAATGTTAATGTAAATGAAACTTCTTCAAAAACAGTAGGCTGTGTAATCATATGATTTGGATTTTGCATCACGTAAGATATGATTTCCCCACGTTTACGAATAGACCAAGAACTAATATCTTCACCTTTTAACAAGATTTTCCCATTTTTCATTTTGTTTATGCCTATAAGACTATGAGCTAATGTTGATTTCCCTGCTCCATTATGTCCTAACAGTGCCACAATTTCTCCTTCATATATTGAAAGGTTTACATTTTCTAATACTTTTTGTTTATTAGAGTATGAAAATGATAAATTCTCCACTTTAAGTAATTCCTTGTTTTTAGTATTCCCTTTTAATATGACTTGTTTCTCCATCCACTCTTTTATAACATTGCTTACCTTTTCTTTTTGAAGGTTTTCCATTGGATATATTACGTCATTATTACTATCAAAATGTAATCTCTTTAATGCTTCGATGTAAATAGGCTCTCTTAAACCGATACGTGGTAATATATTTGACGCTAAGATTTCTTTTGGTGTTCCTATCGCAATGACTTTACCTTCATCAATTAATATAACTTTGTCTAAATCCAGGTTTAAAATTTCTTCTATTCTATGTTCGATAATAACAATCGTTTTATTATATTGTTCATGTATATCTTTCATAAGTTTTATCGTATGTAAGGCGCTTAGTGGATCTAAATTAGCTAACGGTTCATCGAACAATAATATATCCGCATTTGTTGTTAATAAACCCGCTAGAGAAACTGTTTGCTTTTGACCTCCTGATAATTCATGTGGACTTTGTTTATGAAACGTATGCATCTTCACCTTTCTTAATGAGTCCGAAACAATCTTTTTCATGTCATCTTGCTTTACACATTCATTTTCTAAATAAAAAGCTACATCTTCTTCTACTGTCAGACCAATAAATTGAGCATCTTGATCTTGCAAAATTGTTCCTACCTGTTTACTTTGTTCAAAAATACTTCCTTCCCTCGGGTCTTTACCGGCAATTAAAACGTTACCTGTACTATTCCCTTCGTAAGAAAATGGGATTAGCCCATTTATACAATGAGCTAATGTCGACTTTCCTGAGCCACTTCGTCCAGCAATTAGCACTTTTTCCCCAGGGTATATATGAAAGGTAATATCACTTAAAGTAGGCTGCACAGCATACCCATATTGAAAGGTGAATTGTTCAAACGAAATAATTGGTTGCATGTTAACATCCCTACTTTTCAATTTTTAAATGTGTATGTTTCTTATTGGATTTCGCCAAACCAATTGTAAGTGGCAATCCAAGTACTAAGAAAACGATGACATCGGAAATTGTTGCTCCTAATACTTGTATAACAATTTTGTCAAATGGTTCTCCCATCACAATAATATCGAATGCCCCAGCAAATATAATAGCAATGACAATACCAACTAGCCCAGTAATTGCTAAATAAGAAATATCCCCCTTGTTAAATGACCCGTTTTTCACACTAAAACCAACTCTTTTTTGAATAAGCCCCATTGAAAAACCAATAATACCTGAACTAATAACCCAGCCCCACCAAATACCCCAGCCAGCAATCGTATCTGTTACGGTATGACCGATAAGTCCGATTAACAGTCCTGCCACTGGACCAAATAATGCTCCAAAAACAGTTAATATAGCTAATGCTGGTTTAATAAATGTATTCGGTGCAATAGAAAATCCCCAAAGTCCTAATATCCCGTATAATGCTGCTCCAATACCGATTGCTACTACTAACTTTGTTGATAATTTGTTCATGACAATTCCCCTCTCATATTAGTCAACTTTTATTACTCTATATTTAATTTAAAAATGAATTATGCATCGACACTCCCTTTCTATACAACAAAAAAATGACCTCTTACATAAGAGGTCATTTTCTTTCACGTTCAAGAATCCTCTTATCTTTCAAAAAACACATCGTGTCCTCTGCGGAATTAGCACCTTCCTATAAAATTGCATAGGGGTTGCTGAGGTTTCTTAGGGCCGTTCCCTCCACCTCTCTGGATAAGTATTAATTTGTAATTCGTATTATGGCACTAAAGAATGTAAATTTCAACACTTTTCTTACTATTTTTATTTTTTGTTAAATAGATCATTTAAATCATTGTATTCTTATCGGAATTATGAAATAATAAATTCAAAATCGTTTCGGGAGGAATGCATTATGAAAGTTATTGGTTTGATTGGAGGGTTAAGTTGGGAATCTACATCATTATACTATAAACATATTAATACACTTACACTCTCTCAATACGATCAAAATGCAAAGTTAGTTTTATATAGTATGGACTTTGGTGAAGTAACTACTTTATTACAAAATCATCAATATGAAGAAGTGAAAAATGAACTAGTTACAGTTGCAAAGAAAGTTGAAAAATCTGGGGCTGAATGTTTATTAATGTGTTCAAATACCGTACATCTATTTGCCGAGGAAGTAGAACAAGCAATATCTATCCCGCTTCTTCACATTGGTGATGTAAGTGCTAAAGAAATAGTAGAACAGAGTATAAAACGTATCGGACTATTAGGAACAAAACAAACGATGGAGCAAGATTTCTATAAATCACGATTAGCGAAATATAACATTGAGACAATTATCCCAAATGAAGAGGAAAGAACCTTTATCCACCATGTCATATTAGATGAATTAAGTAGAGGGATCATTTCAGAAACATCTAAAGAAAAGTTATTACAAATTACAAAATCATTAATTCAAAACGGCGCTGAAGGTATATTATTAGGCTGTACTGAAATACCTTTACTTATCTCCCAAAATGATCTTACTGTTCCCGTTTTTGATACTGCTTTTTTACACGCAAATACTGCTGTGCAATTTGCTGGATAAGAATATACAAGCATAAAGGTGAGAACCTCTATGCTTGTATACAGTTACGACTATTTATCCCGCTATTTATGGGTAGTAAAATCCCTACCGATTAAAGTTTTACTTTATTTAAAAGAGATTCAATAACTGCAATTGCTTCTTTTGAACCACCACATTCTAAAAAGCTATCATTAAGTTTTCTTATACCATGTTTATACTTTTCATTTGAAAGAACATCTGTTACGGCCTCTTTTAAAGTGTGCACATTAACATGTTCTTTCAATAGTCTATGTGCCGCTTCAAGCTCAGTTAATCTTTGCGCTATCATTGGCTGGTCTTTATCATGCGGTATTATTACAAATGGGACATTATAATGAATGGCATCGTGTACGCTATTCATACCGCCATGTGTAATAAAAACATCTGCTTCATTTAATATTTCTGATTGAGGTACGTATGGAGCAATTATAAAATTATCTGGTGCTTTCTTAATTTTAGAAATATCATTTCTATCACCAATTGCCATTACAACTATCCCATCAAAATCTGAAAAAGTATCAATACAAGTATTAAAGAATGGTTCGAGTCCTTCAAGCAGTGTTCCCATTGAAATATAAATAACTTTCTTTTCTTTAAGTGATTTCAGTGGAAACTTTATATTTGTTTTACGCTTTGAAATACTCGGTCCAATAAAAATGTTATTTTCTCCGAACGATTCGTTATTAGGTTGGAAATAGCGACTTGTGTATACGAGACAAACATCACCCTTATTATTCATAAATTGAAGATTATTCTTTGGTTTTACTCCAAATTTATGTTCCATCTGATTTAGTAATTTTTCAGAGATTTCCTCTGGTTGGAATGGTATATCTGCATTTGGATGAAAAGGTAATGTCTTCAAAAACTCTGGCGGAATTAAAAATATAGGTGAGGACACTACACCTGGAACTTGTAAATACTCCTTTACTAACTCTCCTGCGCCAAATATATCATAAATTACGAAATCAAAATTTATACTTTCACATAATTGTTTCGTAATTTCTAATATATATAAAGAAGTTTGAACATGCACATGAAAGAAAGCATTTAACCCAGATGAGGTTTCAGCATCAATAGAAATCTCTTTTAATAGATCCGGATGAATATGTACAGTAGCTCCTAAATCTTCAATTCTATCCTTAAAGTTTGCCGTTGTAATATAATGTACGTTATCCCCTCGTTTAGTAAAAGCTTTTACTAAATTTAATGTAGGGTTTACATGTCCCTCTGCTGGAAAATTAACCACTAAAATATTTAGCACTTATTCCTCACTCCTTACATTTCATTGTTTTAATTAAGCATACTGTTATTTGTACAAGTAATCTTCCCCTAATAGTCCTAATATGCTTGCTACATTATATTGATAAATAATTTTCAGTCATCAACATAAAAAAAGCATCTACCTATGTAGATGCCTAACCGTGATAAGGAGTGTTCTGTGAGGTTAGAACAAGCTTTTCTGCTTGTCCTATGCTATTAATATATGATTGATTTTATAAAACGTGAATAGTTAATAGAATTATTTTATCCATTTTATATGATCAAATGGATAAAATACCATTTCTACTTTACCTATTATATTTGACTCATCAATAAGTCCAAGTGTATTCCTACTATCTTTACTATGATTACGATTATCACCTAACACAAATAATTTATGCGTAGGAACTTTTATTTCTCTAAAATTTGAAAAACGATTGGATACTTGTGACATATCTAAATGTATATACGACTCATCACGCTTTTTACCGTTAATAAATACCTCATCCTTTTTTAGTTGTATATTATCCCCCGATAATCCAATAATTCGTTTCACATAGTAAGTAGGCTCGTCTTCTTTTTTTATAATGACAACATCTCCATGATGAAAAGACGATAAACAGACATTTACCTTATTAACAAGTATATAATCTTTTTCATTCAAAGTAGGTTGCATCGAAATTCCTTCTACCATACAAAATAAAAAGGACTTATTAATAAAAATAACCCCTATTATAATTAATATGTAGCTACATATGTTCCTCCAATATTTTAGAATAAACAGCTTCATATATACCTCATTTCTAATCTATCCCCAGATAAAAACGCCTCTAGTTTACAGGAATGCTAGAGACGTTTCGTACATTTTAATTCTCTTTAGAGGCATCTGTTTTTGGCGCTTCACCAGTTAACCGCTTATTTTTCAAATCAAAATAAGCATCTAAAACTTCTTTTCCAATATCGGAGTTAATGCCCGATTTATCATTTTCAACCCACGGTACTACAACAGAAAATGCTACTTCTGGATCATCATATGGCGCATATCCAGCTAATGTTAAGTTATAACATTCTCTACGATCGCCTTTCGCATTTCGCCCAATTGCATTTTCTCCACCATATACAGTTTGTGCGGTCCCTGTTTTACCAGCTGGTTTATATGGTGCTTTTTGGAACGCTCTTACTCCTGTTCCATCTCCTTCTTGAAATACTTTTCTAAATCCTTCTTTTACTTGATTAATATATTCTTGTTTCATATCGATTCTATTTAAAACAACGGGTTCTATTGATTGTACTACTTTACCAACCTCATCTTTTTGAACGGTTTGTTCTCTAATCTCTTGAACAATTTGTGGTTTCATTCGATATCCTCCATTTGCGATAGTCGAAATATATTGTGCAAGCTGAAGTGGTGTATACGTATCATATTGCCCAATAGAATAATCTAATAAGAAACCAGGCTGATTATCTTTTTTTCCAATTTGCCCTGCAGTTTCATTTGGTAAATCAATACCAGTTTGTACACCTAGTCCAAATTGCCTGAAATAATACCTCATTTTATCAAAATATTCTTGTTTAATATCTAGTGAACTATTTTTTACATAATCCACGCCAGCAATTTTTAATGCTATATTAAACATATAAACGTTTGAAGAAACTTGTAACGCTCTTAGATCGTCTATATCACCAAAATTTTTCCAAGACTTCTTTTCCTTAGTTCCTTTAAACTTCATAGGTGCATCATAAAAATGTGTTCCAGGAGTTATTGCATTTGTTTCAAACCCTGTTAACACTGTCGCACCTTTAACCGTTGATCCAAGCTCATATGAACTTGTCAGCGTGCCTAAAGCATAATCTTCTACTTCCATTTTCCCGTCTTTTTCTACAAGCCTTTTCCCAGCCATTGATAATACTTGGCCATTTTTAGGATTCATCATCACTACGAAAGCACGGTCTAACATTGATTCTGATCCTTTATATTGTTTTAATATTTTTTCTATGCTCTCCTCTACTTTTTTTTGCAATTCCATATCTATTGTTAAAGTTAAATTTTTACCGCTTTTTCCTTCCGAAGCCGTTTCCGTTCTAATAGTATTTCCTTGTTTATCAGCAATGCTTCTTACTTCTTTTTTTGTACCATGAAGTACATCTTCGTATTGCTGTTCGATATAACTTTTTCCGACCCTATCATTTCGGCTATAATCACGCACTAAATAATAATCTAATCGTTCACGTGGCAATCCTTCATCAGCATTTGAAACGTTACCAAGGACAGAACGGAATAATCCATCATTTACATAGATTCTCTCCCAATCAACTGATGCGTCTACTCCTGGAAGGTTCGCTAAATTTTCACTAATCACCGCATATTCCTGTTCACTAACGTCCTTTTTAATAATTTGAGGTGCCATTTGAAAACCTGAGGTCATTTTACTTTTAATAGCTAACACTTCTATATCTTTAGCCGTTAGTTCTTGAAGATTTTTATCTGTAACGCGTTTCCTTTTTAAATCTTCTATTTTTTTGTCTAGCTCTTTTCCGGTAATATCCTTATCTCGGAACTTATCTATTTCTTTTTTTGATACTAAGTCTTGAGCCAGTTCTGGATTCAATCGCATCCAAAAGTCTTTCTTATCAGTCTCAGTTAACTTATCTATATCTTCTTGTGGCATTTCAATAATATCTGCAAGTTGTCTTGCTGATTTTAATATTTCTTCTTGTTTTACACCTTTCACCTTTGTATATGTAATCGTACGTAAAGACTTATTATCAACTACTGGATTTCCTTCACGATCAAATATTTTCCCACGTGGTACAGAAAGGCCCACGGTTGCATTTTCTCTCTTCTCTAATTCATTTTTATATGTTTCTCCATCAAAAATTTGCACTTTCCCTAACTGAATAATAATGCCAGAGAATAATAAAAATACACAAAGGAATAAAATATTTAACCGGAGAGGTACTACTCTACCACTTTTCTTCTCTTGCTTTTTCACCTTGTCATAATCTCCTCCTTACAATATTTCAAATAATAATCACATTTCTATATTAAAAGTAATGTACAATTTCTATACATTGCTTTGTACAAATATTAATATAATGTTTAAAACTTAATAGAAATTAAAACAAAGGTAAAGAAAAGGTAAAGTTTACTAAATTAAATATAAAAAATACCCAATAACAAAAAGCTTAGTTTTCACTAATCGCTTTGTTATTGGGTATTAATTGATTTAAGAATTACTAATAGTGCGTATTGCTATACATTTATCGTCACAATTAGAAAGAGATTGTTTACTTAGTACTTTCGGTAAGTAAATAGTTACTGTTGTCCCGACACCAACCTCGCTCATGATGCTAATTGTCCCTTGATGACTTTCAATAATTTTATAACTTAACATTAATCCAATACCAGTCCCTTTTTCTTTCGTACTATAAAAAGGTTCACCTAATCTCTTAATTCTTTCTTCAGGTATTCCTATTCCTTCATCTATTACATGAATGATGACACCATCATCATTTATTTCTTTTATGTGAATTGAAATTTCCCCACCATTTGGCATAGCTTCGATTGAATTTTGCAAAATATTAATAAATACTTGTTTCAATTGATTTTCTGAGCATTCAATAATTATATCTTTGTCATCCGTAAATAGTTCAACTTGAATATTTGTCATAATTGCTTTTGTATTCATTAACGATACGACATTTTTAAAAATTTGATAAATATTTTTCTTTTCTGTATTTATCTCATCTGTTTTAGCAATTGCCAGAAATTCTTGCAGGATCGCTTCTATCCTTTCAATTTCAGAGAGCATAAGATCAAAATATTTTTCTTGATCTTCTTTATTAATTTGAAATAACTGTATAAAACCTTTAATTACAGTTAAAGGATTTCTTACTTCATGAGCCACGCCAGCTGCTAATTGACCAATTGCTGCAAGCGTATCTGATTTATTTAGCAATTCTTCTGTCTTTTTTCGCTCTGTAATGTCGCGTACAATAATCATAATTTTATCATGTAATAATGGTAAGCACCTAGCCTCAAAGAAATCAATACTTCCATTAAGTGTGAGTGGATATTCTACAATTACATTCGTTCCTTTTTCCTTCACTTGATTAATGGCTTCCTGAAACTGCTGTGCTACTGAAGATGGTAATACTTCGTAAAACTTTTTTCCCATAAAAGCTTCTGCGGGTACGTAAAACTTTGTAGGAGATCCTGCCTTGTAATCTATAATTGTACCATCATCTTCTGTTAAGAAACATAAATCTGGTAAAGCTTTAAAAATTAATTCCAGTTCAGATGTTTGTTGTTTTAACTGCTCTTCTATCGCTTTTAAATGTGTAATATCTACACCAACAGCCCAATAACTATATCCTGTTACAGGAAACTGTTCTGATATATTCGACCACATTATTGTTTTGATTTCACCATTTTTACATGTTAAGTGCATTTCCCAATCTCTGAAATTTTTTCCACAAGTTAAAAATTTCTTTTGTATTTGATGGCGATAATTATAATCAGGATACAATAATTGCAGTGCATTTGGATTTCCAATTATTTCTTCAGCGGTATAACCTGTTACAATTTCACATTCTCGATTCCACAAAACAAAATCTCCATTATAATCAAGCGCATCGACCATAACAGGCATGTTTTGTAAAATCGTATGTAGTTCCTCCTCTTTCCGAGAAAGCAACGTTGTACTTTTACTTTGAAATACTTTTATTGCGCCATCTAAAATTAAACTTGAGAGCATTTCAAAGTATTTTTGACAACTGAAAATTTCACTTTTTTTGGACCATACAACAAAAGATCCTAAATGTTGATTGTATAAGAAAATGGGGATTTCAATCTTTGGAAGTTTACTCTTTTTTATCTCATTCATTCCGAATGAAAAAACACATTCTTTTTCAGCATCAAGAAGTTGATGTGATATATTAGTTAATTTATAAAATTGTTCTGCCATGGTTTCTATTGTACTCACATCAATAAGTTCCATTAGCCGCGAATTCATTCCTTTTTCACCTCAATATGTAAAATTAATACAAATCTAAAATTCATACTTCTCCATTATACGAAGAAAGCTAGTGTAGGTATATAGCTGTAGAATAATTATTCGAACAAATTTTATTTTTCAATTAAAATAAGAAAAGAATATATATACTGAATATACCTTTAATTAGTATATATTTCGTTGATTCCTCACTTATTGTCTAGTAACTTGAATTCCTCCTTACATTCACTGAATTTTCACTTGAGAGTCATACACGTTACTAATAGCGGTATAAACATGCAATAAGTATAAAGTTCATAAAATATTCACAATTTTTATGAAAAATATAAACATTTATTCCAATATATTCTATATAATAAAATGTAATAAGGCTTCTATGAATCTCATAGAATACCTTACCCCTAATAAAAAAGAAAAAAGAATCCATTTGGATTCTTTTTTCTTTTTTAATTACATTACATATTTATATAAAGCATGTGCCACACCATGTTCTTCATTTGATAACGTTTCGTATTTACACATTGCTTTTATTTCTTCTACTGCATTCCCCATTGCAATTGATATGTTCGCTTTTTCCATCATAGAAACATCGTTTAGCCCATCACCTATCGCTACAGTGTTTTCAACTGGAATATTAAGATGTTCTGCTAAAGTATATAATCCATTCCCTTTTTGAGCATCTCGATGATTAATCTCTAAATTGTGCCAATATGAAGATGTAATTGCTAAATCTGTATTATGAAGAAATGTTTCTTTGAGTTTTTTTAATTTCTCAATTTCATAAGAAAATGGTAATAGTTTATGCACATGTATATCTGTTTCTACAATTGGTTTACAACTTTCCGCACTATGAAACGCTGTATGCTCAAGATATAATGCTGCGATTGTTTCTAACTCTTTCAAGTCGAAATTTTCTTTTGAATTCTTCACATGCTCAATTTCATTACGTACACTCTCTACTCCATAATCCGGTACATACACACCTTTATCAGTATAGAGCTGATAATATAAACCATTCTCTTCAAGATATTCTACAATTTCAAGTGCCTGCATATTTTGAATTGGATATCTCTTCATCATTTTTTTATCTTTATATATAAGAGCACCATTTTCCGCAATGATTGGACACTCTAAATCAACTTCTAACAATAATCGCTCAATGTCAACAATTGAACGTCCTGTACAAATTGCTACAACATGGCCAGCTTCTTGACATGTTCGAATTGCTTCTGCATTTTCTTTACTTATCATTTTATTCCCCGAAAGAAGAGTTCCATCTAAATCAATTGCGATTAATTTCATTATTTCTTCACCACTTTCTATAAATACACGAGTTCTAATTAATTATTAGGTATCGTTTTCATACAATCCTCGTGAGGTACTTCTTATTTATAATTTATGAAAAGCGTTTCAGGTCAAGAAATAATTAAAAATAAAATCCAAAGCTTTTCTTTTTAAAAAAGCTTTGGATTTTAAACTATGAATTATAACTAATGTATTTTGTCTCACACATGTACACATTTTTTTCTTCAGTTGGTATATATACTTTAAACTTTTCTAACCGTTTTCCATAGACATGAATCGTAATAACGCTTTCATTTTTGCTAATTTCAAGAATATGACAATCCGCTGGTGGAATTACTTTATCTGTTTCTCCTTCTCCCAAATAAAGATTTCCTGTATGTGTTAAATAAACAAGTGAATTTCCAAGTTGTTTCGTTTGTATAAAGTTCTGCACCATAATCCTTCCTGAAAAAACGCCTTCTACTCCCCATGTGCCGTCATGATCATGTAAAGGTGTAGATTGTCCATCTTTCCATACGAGAGCTAGTACTTCAAAACGTTTGAGCGGATCTTCATACAATAAATGTCGTGCATATTGAGTCAAATTGGCCTTCTGTTTATCTAACGGAAGCCATGTTTTCTTTTCTAAAAGTTCTTCTAGTAACTTTTCAATGCCATACACTATTTCTTCTGCAAATAAACCGTTTTCCATAAGATCTGTAACACCTTTAATAAACTTTTGAAATGATTTACTTCCATTACAAGTCAACATAAGAATCCTCCTCTACGTTTTATACAATTCCATATTAAGGTGATTACCGAAAACTCACAATTGAGAAACAAAAAACAAGATGCAAATGTATGCACCTTGTTAAGATTTTTATTTAGCTTTCAATCGAATAGGTAAGTATTTTAATGTTTGTTCATTTTCCAATATACATTTTTCTAAACAGAAAGATGGAGATAGCTTTATTTTTTCAAAAGCATTTATAAAGGTAGTTAATGCAATCTCAGCCTCTAAACGTGCAAGTGGTGCTCCTAAGCAAAAGTGAGGACCTTTCCCAAAGGTTAAATGCTTTTCATTTCCTGTTCGATGTACATTAAATTGAGAGGCTTGTGAAAATTTTTTCTCGTCTAAATTCGCTGCACTAACCCACGCAACAATCATCTGATCCTTTTTCATTAAAGAACCAAATATATTTGTATCCTCTGTAATCCTCCGGGCTAATGTAACAGGAAAGCGATAGCGTAATACTTCCTCAATCGCTTTTGAAATTAAGTTAGGTTCTTTTCTTAACTCTTCATAAATTCCAGGTGAATCTACTAAAAAGCAATAAAAGCTATTAATAATTAAATTTGTAGTGGTTTCATTCCCAGCTGCTAGTAAACCTAATGAAAAGGTTACAATTTCTTCATCGGTTAATCTTTCGTCTTCATATTCAGCTCGAATTAAATCAGAAATGATATCATCGGTTAAATGATATCTCTTTTCCTGAACAATCGGGAGAAGGTATGCTTTGAATTCATTTAATGCTATCCCTTTCTCAGCATCCAGATCATTAAACTTTTCTTTACTATACGGCATAAATAAAATATCAGACCATTCTTTAATTTTTTTACGATCTGTTGTTGGGACTCCTAATAAATCAGAAATAACGGTAACAGGTAAAGGTGCAGCAAACTGTTCAACGATATTAACTTCACTACATTTTTCGATATGTTGTACAAGTTCATCTGCGATAGCCTGTATTCGAGGTTTCCACTGTTCTAAACTTCTTGGAGTAAATGCCTTAGAAACAATGGAACGTACATTGCGATGTTCTGGTGGATCTGTAGAGTTTATATTTATTCTAGTTTCTAAAGGAGGGATTGAGAATTGTCTGCGCTCCCTTCTACTTGAAAATAAGCGATAATCTGATAAAACACGATTTACATCATCATATAAAAAAACATTCCATACATCCTGCTCTTCATCATAATGAACTGGGTGATTATCCCTCATCAAACGATACCATTCATATGGATTCCATAATTCTTCTTTTGTTTTCAGCTTTGAAATTTCATGAACTAAAATAACATTTTCAGGTGAAGCCATAGTTCTTTCCTCCCTTTTCTTTTACAATAAAAGTGATAGGTCGGCAGTTCAAAGTTGTATAAACTATCATATGTTATTTTAACATATACTAAAGGGGATTTTTCATTAAAGAACTTGAGAAATATATAAGGGGGATTTTTATGTACGTTGATATTTTACTACTAGCAGAATTAACGACCGGACCAAAACATGGATATGAAATCAAAAAAAATGTTCAAAATCGTTTAGGTGAGAATTTTGAATTAAATCACAACATGCTTTACCCTGCCCTTCGGCGCTTTGAAAATATGGGTGCTATAACGAAAAAAATACATAAACAAGTTGGAAAACCAAACCGAAATATGTACGATATAACAGAAACAGGAGAAGAAATTTTTTCTGAAATGTTACGAGAGTTTCCCGAAAAACTTGCGACAAATAATGCAGAATTTCTTGTTCGTATCGCGCTATTTGAAAAACTTGAATATGAAGCTAGAAAAGAGATTTTGACTGTACGTCAAAACGTACTACATAGTCAACTTACCGCTATTCAGTCTCTAGAGGTTACCTCAGCCTTTATTACTGAAGTCATTGAATTTAGTAAATCACGAATTGAACATGAATTGAGTTGGATTACATCACTTATGAAGAAAATATGAAAAAATAACAAAAAAAGCTAAAATTAATGAATGAAAATGATATTTATTATCAATACTATCATTAATAAAAGGGCAACCACGATTTGGCTACCCTTAAAGAATTTACACTTCTGGATCAAATGTTTTGCAATCTGTTTCTTCCGTTGTAGATGCATGTTTACCTTTATGACTTACTACGTAAATTGCCTCTGCACTACATTTATTACCGTTCGCCCAAAATTTACAGTTGTTTACTTCACATAAAACGTCTTGTGCCATAGTATCACACCTCCTTGTTCTATTATCATTAACAAAATTCGGAGGTATGATACTATTTGTCATCCATTTTCCATTCCCTTTTTAGCTTTCTTAATGGTTCAATATCTCCGCGTACAATAGCATCAATATTTCCAGTTATTTTTTCAATATCAAAATGCCACCATTGAATTTGCAATAATTCTTGAATTATTTCATTTGAAAATCTCTCTTTTATTTTATTTGCAGGGTTTCCACCAACAATTGTATATGGTGCGACGTCTCTAGTCACAACAGATTTAGCTGCAATGATTGCACCATCCCCTATTTTTATTCCGGGCATAATTGTTGTATCCATACCAATCCAAACGTCATTTCCTATAACTGTATCACCTTTATAAGGTAAATCAGACAAACTAGGTGTATACTTCTCCCACCCATTTCCAAATATATTAAATGGATATGCCGAAAATCCATCCATCCGATGATTGGCTCCGTTCATAATAAAGTTAACTCCAGATGCAATACAACAAAACTTTCCAATAGTAAGGCGATCTCCAAGAAATTCATAATGATGTAATACTCGATCTTCAAATGTTTCTCCATCTTTCGCATCATAATAAGAATAGTCACCAACAAGTATATTAGGTTTTGTTATTATATTTTTTATAAATTGAACGTTTTGATTGCCTTCAATAGGGTATTTAACATTTGGATTAGGATTCATTTTGTATAGCACTTCCTTTACCACTTATTTCACTTTCTACCGCTATTACTGGCTTTAAATTGTATATAGGTAAAATAAACAATAATCCAATTATAAAAAGTAAAGCCGTCCCTTCATACATCATACTTAATGAAAACATCTCTTTTAATGAGCCAGCTATACTCATCGTTACTACCATTGAACCGGTAAAAAGCGGACTTAAAATACCATTTACACGACCTATAAAATCGGTATCGCTATTTTGAATAATAAGCGTATTAATACCAATTTGGATACAAGGAAGAGCTAAACCACTAAAAAGCTGCGCTGTAAGTGTCACCCATAAATTTGTAGAATATCCTATAATGCCAATACCAATTGCTTGACCAAGCATACCGATAATTAACATCTTTTGCGGAGCAACGTTTTTCGCAAATACCATTGCTAATGCTCCGCCAACAATCATTCCCGCACCATTTACTGTTAGTAGCCACTGTAAACTCTCTTTTGATAATCCTAACTGCTCAGTCACAATAAATATACCTAATGGCTGAATTAATCCTATACCTAGTCCTGCAGCCATAAAACAAAGCCCTAGCAAAGTTAATGCTTTTTTCTTTTTGACATACTTAATACCATCCTTCATCTCCTGCAACAGAGTGATATCCTTCTTTTCTACGTCGTTTTCAAGATCTTTCGGAAGGAATAACAATACAACTGCCGCAAGTAAAAACGAAATACCTGTTATGATGATTGAAATATAAATTCCAAAACTATGAAAGATAAATGTCCCTAGTATTGGTCCTAATACCATAAATATTGCAAATATCGTTTGATATATAGACATTGCTAATTGAATTTGTTCCGTTGATAAATGTTGTTTAAACAACTTCATTCCAGATGGTTGTGAAAACTGTGAAAGGATTGCAGAGATGAGTGTCACAAAAAACACAATTTTCCACGTTCCAAACATAAGCGTAATTAATACAACGAATACTGAAATGGAACTTAACGTTTCACACCATATCATTGTCTTCTTTGGCTTCCACCTATCAGCAAAAGTACCGCCAATAAATGAAAAAATAAAAATTGGAGCGAATTCAGCAACTGAAATCATCGAAATAGCAAAAGCATCACCTTTTGTCATTTCCATTACATATAGTAATACCGCAAAGTTTCGAACCCATATTCCTATTTGTAAAAATAATGCTGATGCTAAAATCCCTTGAACAAACCGATTTTTTAATACTTGTGATACCCCATTGTTTTGTTTCGTTACTACATTTGTCGACATAAAAAAGCCTCCTATTTCATGTTCTGAACAGGAGGCAGCACAAATCATATAAAAAGACTATATATTCGCAGAGCGAAATACATCCCTTTTCTATAAATGTACAGACTAACCCTATTCAGAAGAATATTTCGTTTTTTAACGAAGATCTCTTACAAATAGAATTAGTTGATCATTGGGATGTTTTCACCCTTCCGTTTCGAATTTAAATAACACATACATACTCTATGTAAATCATTTTCGATGTATGCATGTCTCCTTTTAACTATTCTAGAAAGTTAAAGGCAATTCCTCTAAAGAACGCATTAAATAGTTACCTTGCCATTTAATTTCTTCACGATTCCCTTTTATTTGTAGTTCAGGCATTCGATTAAACAAAGTAGTAATAGCAATCTTTGCTTCTAACCTCGCAAGTGGAGCGCCTAAACAGAAATGGCTACCATGACCAAAGGCAATATGACGATTATTTTCCCGAGTAATATCGAATACTTCTGGGTTTTCAAATACAGTTTCATCACGATTTGCAGAAGCTAAGGCAATGACAACCATATCTCCTTTTTCGATTGTTCGGTCGTGAATTTGAAAAGGTTCCGCTGCCCATCTTGCAGTTGTAACCTCAACTGGAGAATAATAACGCAATCCTTCCTCAATAGCCGAATCAATTAGTTTTGGATTATCTTTTAATAACTGTAATTGATTTGGATTTTCAAGAAGTGCTAATACCGTATTTGTAATTAAATTCACTGTCGTCTCGTGTCCTGCTACAATTAATAGCATTATCATTGAATATAGTTCCCGAGCGCTAAGTTTATGCCCTTCACTCTCTGCAAGTATTAAAGCACTCACTAAGTCTTCTTTTGGCTCTTTTCGTTTAATATCAACTAAATATTGAAGATATGTAATAAACTCAGATAGTTGTTTTTCGGTCTCTTTTATTTCTTCAGGTGTTTCTGGTGATGCAATAACAGCATGAGACCAAATTCTAAATTTCGCTTGATCTTCTTTTGGAATACCGAGCATCTCACTTATTACAATAATCGGTAATGGAAATGAATAATCATCCACAAGATTTAATGTACCTTTTCGCTCTATATCACTTATCAAATCATCTGCTATTTTCTCAATTCTTTTGTCTAATTGTGCAATCATCTTCGGTGTAAAAGCTTTTTGAACTAAAGATCGTAAACGACTGTGGTTAGGTGGATCTGAATTTAGCATATGTGTTGTTAAGTGGTCACTATTATCAACGGAAAGATACATGTTCTTTATATCTTGAGAAAACACATTTGTCCAATCTTTTTTTAAACGATTATCTTTTAAAAGTGGCAGAGCATCTTCATATCTAGTAATGAGCCATTCTTTACCGATTTCAACTTGGTTTACAAATAATATAGGTTGTTTTTTTCGCGATTCTTTATAAATTTCATACGCATCTTCTTTAAACTGAGCTGAAGCTAAATTAATGCCATCCTCTATGCTTAACCCAACTTTGTTTTTCATTGACATTGTATTCCCTCACTCTCATTTGTTTTTGAAAATCAACCCAACATATGCATTATACTCTAATAAAAACGTGAAAATTGTAAATTTTTAATCAAAATCTTACTTCGTATATTGAAAAATAAAAAAGTGAGAGAGTAAAATCGTTTCACTCTCCCACTTCTCTTTATGCGAAGCACATAAAATTACTAATTTGTTGATAGCGATAACTTACTTTACGACGACGACCACCTTGCCACGTGTAACCTGACACTCCATTTCTTCTCACTTCAGTCGGGAAGAACCATAAATCTCTTCCGAAAGGACCAGGACGATGTAAGCGTAAATAGCCCCATCTTCCTAGACAGTTACACATCCATGATTTCATATTACCTGGTTGTGCTGGAGAAGCAAATGTAGACGGTAACGACGGCGCTTGTGACGGAGGTGGTGACGTTGGAGCATCTTCTGCATCATCTGGTCTGTAATCTTCTTGTTCAATATCTCTCACTTCATTTGTAGGTTCATACCCGTAGTCATGTGGATTATAATACATCGCTTGATCATATGGATAATTTTGTTGGTTATACATATTAACAAATCACCTTCTTTTCATTCATTACCTTTACCATTCATATGTGATATGCCCTCTCTGGGAAGCTTATGTATAGCCCAAATTCAACTTAAAAAGCTCGTATTATTAAAAATACGAGCCTTTCAAAAATAGAATGTGTTTATTATTTCCTTAACTTCACACTATAAAAACGCATTTCATCTATCGAACCTTCAAATTCAAATACTTCTTGTTTAATTAATTGTTTCAAGCGATATTCTAAGAAAGTATCTCCAACTAACTGTTCAACAAGACCAAGTGCTTCACCAATTACTCTAGGAGCTTTAAGGAACTCTCGATCAGCACCCACACTTTTCGCGCATTCAATTATAAATTGATCAAAATAATCTTCCTGTACAGAATGCACTTCATTTTCTTTCCAAACTCTTAAACATTCTATGCTTTCCGATAATCTATCCCACTCATTTTCAAACTTCATGCGCTTCTCTTCAGTTAAATAAGGTAGCTTTATAAAACTTTTTTGGAATAGAGCTAAACTTTCAGGTGGTAATTCTCCCGTTCCACGAATATCATACTCTTGTTTTAATATTTCTCTACTTGCTTCAGACGTATTAATAACTCGAATATTTTTCTTATCCTTTAATTGTGCCATTACAAAACTTAGGCCTACATGTTCATGTGCATTATCAGCCTTCCAAATTGTAATAGGCATTTCAACAGGAATAGTATGTAGTTCTTCTATAGTTGCTATAAATCTTGATAAATATTCTTCTTCAAAATAACTATCATAAGCAGTTAAGTTATTTATTAACCACTTCTGTCTTACTAGTTGCCCCTCATTCGTATGCAACCTATATATCGGTCCAATTGAAAAGAATTCCGAAAAAGCAACAACACTCTCTTCAAATAATTCTTCTTGACTTAACATATATTTTAAGCAACCAGCCGTTGAATCATCAAAAGCAATATGTACGTGCGTACTTTCTTTTACATTCCTTTTATAAGTAGGATTACTCGTTAATTGTTTCGGAATATCCATCAAATTTTTAATTGTATCTTCACTGTAGTTTTCTTCTAATAAGTTTAACTGTATGAGAATACTTTGAAGTAAATCTTTAGCCTCATCTTCGTACATATCCTCTACAGCATTTTTAATTTTATCTATCACACAAATCCCTCTATTCATTTCAAAAATAACGTAGATTATAGTGTATCATTTTAGTATAGTTCTTTAAAGTCAAATCCAGATTACTACAGCAATCTGGATTTTCAACAAAAGCTCTCCTTATATTTTTGAATTGCTAAATATTTTACTTTGAAAATCTTTGTATCTAAATGTATAATTATATAAAAACAAAAATATAGGAGCTATATTTATGGAGAAAGTACTTACTAATTATAAACATTACTTAAAAAATTGGAGATTTATATTTATTTGCATACTACCTGCTATTGCCTTATTCGTTACTTTCTATGTCATCTTCGAACTACTGTTTCATCAAAATTTCTACTTATCTAACTTAATTTCTGCTATCATATTATTTTTAATATTTATTAACGTTAAAGATAAATTTAACATTAAAGGCTAAAGAACACTATTTCAAAATAGCCCTTTATTATTGCATCCTACTATAAAATAAGACTCGTAGTAGATTTTCATAAAAAATAAGAGCACCCTGCAATTGGATGCTCTTATGTGATTAGAGGTTTTTTCTGAGTATTAAGTAGGACACGAAGATCTTGTCCTACTATATAATATATGCTTGTACTTATTATTTCGTGCATGTATTAAGAACCATGTTCAGGTACTTAATATATGCATAGTCATTGCTATAAAATCTACTCAAATATTTACTGTACGATTATCATATTTATAAATTAAAAAACATCCCTAATGGATGTTTTTTATCTAACATTTTAAGCTTCCATAAACTTAGCCGGTACACCAATTTTTTCAACTACAGAAGATATATTAGTAGGATTAATCATTACATTTTCAATACATACTAATTTATTTTCTAATATCCCATTCTCTGTAGTAATAAGTTCTTTAAACCGATCTAAAGTCATTGAGAATTTATGTTCACTTCCACCATTCATACTAACTTTTACATACTTCATAGTGTCACCGCCTTTCATAATAATTTACATTTCGACAAGAAGGCGCTTACATCCTTTTTATTTACTCTTAGATTTCTCACGTTTACATATATGTTGAGAAAAGAAACTACTATTATTCACTCACAAAATTATTGCTAATAAGAAAGATAAAGATAAAAATGCACAAAGTGGAATATATAAACCGGTATCCATTCTTGCAAAGTGCGTATCTTTTTGTCGTTTAAAGATACCAAAATAGTTAAACTCACCAATCACTCTAATAGAAAAGACAATCATACAAATCCAGGAACCGACTTGAATAATAACATTAGGAACTGCAAAATGAACAATATTTGCTTGTTGCAACAAAATTATTGCTGCCATACTTAATAATAATGCAATGAACAATGTCATTCCGGCGCGAGGTGTAAACGCCTTTTCCCCTGATTTAGTTGGAATAACACTATTTGTCCCCCAATTACCTCCGAAAGCCCAATATACATGTAAAAAGCTAACTAAGAATAATATGCAAGCAGATATATATGTAATGATAAGCATTTTATCCTCCCCTTATTTTAGTTCCTATCTATAAAATATGCTATTCCCCTCCGCAATAGCAACCTTCATTTCATTACATAAAAAAACCGTAATGATTTATCAATATTAAGATAAGTCATTACGGGGTTATTAAACTTCATTATGCATTATACCTATTTCTTCGGCGTTCCATCCTTGTTTGACCTTGAACTGCATTTTCTTTGTATGGATCTATTTTCTCTGTCATTTCATATGTTGCAGCTGGTTCTTCGTACTTATATTCATGGATTTTTTCTGGCATTTTACTTTTAGATTCTTTCCCACCAAACTTAAATAGTTTCATCCTTAATTTCGGTAATCTTGGAAGACGAATCTTAAATGATAATCTTTTGCGTTTCTTTTTTGGTCCAAGTAGATTTATATTTTCTTTATTATTATCTTTCTCTTTGCGGTGAATGAACATCGCAAGTAATCCTCCTATTACAAGTCCTCCAATTAATAGTAATATATATACATAATGGCTTGTCATTAAACTCGTTATGCGTTCAAGTATGACTAACGACTGTACTTCTTTTATATCCCATAGTAAAGCGGCCCATAATGAGAATAAGCCCAAAGTAAGTCCATATGTACGAAAACGGAATAAACATGGAATTAACGCGACACATGCAGCAATTTTCGCATTTGCTATGATTGAGCTTGTTGAAATATCTTGATGCCAAATAACTAACAGTAATGTTATAAATGGCGCATACGCTATCCAACTGCATATACGTGAATACATCTTTTTAGCAAAATAACTACCGAAACTAGTAAAAAATAAAAGTCCTCCAATATATATAGATTGTTCTAGAGGGATTTGCTTTGTAAGTCCTGCAATTGGAAAGAGGCCGCTCAGTAGCATTAAGAGCACATCTAATTTCTTCACAATTCCCCATTCCTTTCAAATTTTTTCAATTAATAAAAATCGTTTTTCCATATGAAATAGTTTTTGTATTTCTAAAAAACATATTAATCCTGTCTGCACATAAAGTAAATATGTAAACGAAAAGATACTTGACAAAGGATATCCTTATTTACATGAAAAAATGACAAATCCTGATCGATATAACGAGCAGGATTTGTTTACTAGTATTTAAAGTAGAATAATTGAATCTTTCTTTTCTACTTTTATTACATCTACATCCAATTCATCATCAAATTCTTTAAACTCTCTTGCATCTATGTCAGTAATATAACTCTTTATTACCTTTTCCATATGCATGGAATATGTCATGTGTACATTCTTTTTCGAAAGCATACTAGAATTACAGCACATGTAATGTATCATTTTAGCGATATAATCCCTTTCTACAGGTTTTACACCTAATGGTAGAATTTCAAGTATATATCGCTGAAAAATCCCACTACAATTAAGTGAATATTCACCAGTGCTATAATACATCCCTTTTTGATCTGCATATAAGCCAATGCTATCTAGAGCATCATCACATTCTATTACACCGTAACTTGGTACATCAAAACCTGTATTTATTCTAATAATATTTAAATTTGGAACCTTTAACACCTCTGGAACAATATCAGGTAAAATATCTGTATTAATTTCTTTATTTTGTAACTTTTTTATCCAATACCTTCTCAAATTTGCATCTACAATGAAGTAAACTTGTTCATTTTGTTCTTTTGCATATTTTACAATTTCCATTAATGTTTCGGAAACATATTGTTTAAAAAGAGCTCCCATATCATTTCTCTTTGATGGTTGTGGTAAAAATGCATTATGTTTATTTATATTTAATAATACGTAATCAATCGTTTGCCATTCTGTATTCCCATATAATTTGTATAAAATTTCTTTTCCTTTTATTTTTGAAAGAATAGGTAAGAAATCAAATTTCGATATTCGTTCAATTGATAAATTAACATATATACAAGGTAAATTTATCTTATTCCAACTACGTTTCAAAAATCCTTTTTGCTCTAATAAACTAAAAACACTATTTACAATTGTTTTACGCGATACACTTTGGCCTATAAATAAATTAATAAATGTTGAAATACGGTTTGCTCGTGCAAATCCCTCTCTAATGATTTGTTTTGGATCAATTTTTTCTCGTCCATCACAATTTTTCAATGCGATTAATGCTAATGTCGCATAACTGCGCTCGCCCGCGGTAGCATAGACAGCTTTCGTAACATCATCTACAAGATTTGTTTTATATTTTTGGCAATATTGCATTTTATATGGATTTTGTAACACCTTTTCAATATTGTATCTCACAATCTTTAATAACACTGGAAAATCTGTATTCAATACATAAGAATTTTCACCAACTTTAGTCAAAACAATTTGACTCTCAAGTAATGCTTGTTCTATTTCCAGCACTATATTTTCAGACCAAACTTCTAATGTTAATGTCTCTAATCCTTTTGGTGCAAATAAAGGAAATAATTCATTTTTGTTATTTGTTGCTATCTTTTTACATTCTGGAAGTATTGTGAAATAAGAGAATTTACGCTGAAATTCTTTAAATAAATACTCTCTTTCCTTTACTTTTATACCCGGTTCTATTTTAGTACCTTGAACTTTATAAATTCTCTCATTGTATGGAAATAACACCCTTTTATTTTCCCCTACAATATAATCTTTCGGATATTGGAGAATATGGTCTAAATCCACCTCTCCCCCTATTTGAAAATCATCTTTTAAATTTCTAAATATTTTAATCCATTTCATACCGGTTGTAGCTTGTTGTATTTTTAGTTTTACAAACCGTATTTTTTTATTATTTGACGCAAACTCTGAGGTAGAAATCAATATCATGCCTCGTTTCCGTCTTAAAAGTAAAGGAATATCTGGATGATTATATTCTTGATATTAAGACTATTTTTATGAGCATTTCGTATTAGTGTGATTTAACTGATTAAAGCTAGTTTCAAAGACGACATATCAGCGATAATTTATGTCTATTTTGTATAAGTGTTAGCAAGTTTGTTTGCAAACTTGTTAGCACTTTTTTATATTTCTTCTATTAATTATATATTAGGCTTTTGATAAATAAATCCAACCTCTTAGGACAAGTATCCGTTTCGCATTAGTAAAAAATTAATATCTTAGTAATAGCTATTAACTATTAGCTAATTGATAAGATGGGAGATGTTTTTTTGTCTGAACGTTGTAAGAAGTGTGGACATAGACATTGTAACTGTAGGTGTTATAAAGAATGTAAAACTTGTGTACAAAAGGTTGTTATCGAGGGGGCACCGAGTGTATTTTCACCGGCTTTCGGAAATTTTTATCAGACTAACTTTGTCACATTGGTCATGAACCAACCCATGCCTTGGAATGCTACAGGGCAGACATCTGGTGGAGTAAATCTTGACTCTGATGGAGTGACTATCCACGTTACTCAAGCTGGGGCATACTATATTGATTACTATGTAAGCGTGAATTATAGTCCCAATACTCCTGGTGGTGACAGGGATTTGGGACTATTCATAAACGGGGTGGAAGTTCCCAACAATCAAACGCGATTTGGAGTTTCTGATTATGAAGCCGATCGTAATGTTTGTGCCACTGTTTCTGGTGGATCTATTGTATTTATCCCAGCCAATGCTACTGTTCAACTGAGAAATGTATTAGATGAAGTTATAGATACTTGTGATGGTAGAAAACTTGCGGCATCAATTAATCTAATTAAATTATCCTAATTTCAAATTACACGATGTATTAGAAATTAGAGACATGATAAATATGTTATCTATAAGTTGCAAAAGCACCCTAAAGTGGGTGCTTTTTGTTTGCAAATATCCTCTCCTGTTGAAGCTACCTCCTTTTCAAGGTACAGTGGAAGTCAATGTTAAACCATAAATAACATATTTTCCAAAATACTACCTAGGATAAACTTCAAGTGTTAAGCAATTCGTTTTAAAACATGTTATTACTTTTTATACTCTTCTGTTAAAAACCTTCATTGTATCTCTTCTATTACACATCACACTCACTGCCATTATGATGCAAATCATCAATTAAAGAAACAATTTATAATAGTCACTTCCTTAACGTACAGAAATTTTTTCTTTTTCAAATTTTTCTTAGGCTGTAATGTTAGTGTTTTGTTGGTACTACCCCATGCCCATCAAGCCAAAAATTTATAGTACCCCAAAACGAAATTTTTACTTTTCTGCATTTTATTATAAGCGTTGATGACATAACATTCGAAAGCGGAAGTTAATCAACGAGGGTTTAATCTCAATATTTTCTTGATTTAATGATAATAGAAGATGGTCTCCGTTTTTCATTTATTAATTCTGGCATTTTTTCTAATCCTGTTGGAGTTGACTCTGGCTCAATAATTTTCTCAATTACAAAACCGTTGTCTATAAGAGTATTAATTAATGTTGAAATTGTTCTGTGATATTTAACAACACCATCTATCCACCAATGTTCCTCCCTTTTTCCTTCTTCCTGGTAATTATCTAATGCCCAATGCAATCTGTTTCCATTATTATCCTTAAACCAATTATTCATTTCCTTTCGAGCTGTTACTATTGGATGTTCTGTTGAAAAGATAAATTCACCATCATTTTTTAACAGATCTCTTATTTTCTTAATTAGATGTGAGTAATCTTCTATGTAATGTATAACTAAAGAACTTGTTATTAAGTCGAATTTTTGATTTGGCAAATTAAGTTCTTCTATTGGTACACACATATAATCTATTTTTTCGTTTTTGTTATACATTTCAGCTTGTTCAATCATGTTTCTTGAGATGTCCACTCCTATAACTTTCGAGGCACCATTTTCTACACAGTACATAGAAAAATGACCAGTTCCACATCCCAAATCTAATACAGACTTATCTGTAAGATTAGCAATTATAGATTTAATTGCTGGCTGTTCAACAAAATCATTAAAGGTAAATCCATTTTCACGTAATGACTTATAATTTTTAAAGAAAAACGGATTATCATAAATGTTTTGTTTCATTATATACCTCCTATAATACAATCTATATTTTTTATATTCTAGCGGGCATCTAAAAATTCCTATATTAACCAAAATAAACTTCAACTAACCTGCTATTTAGTTGAATAAGGAACAGTGTATATCCTATACATGTTAGGTTGACATAACGTCTCATTATCGGTAGCAAGGGAAAAGGTGGAATCTTATTCTCACCAGAAATTGGCCTTTTTCTTTCCCTATAATTCTATGCATCTTTTTATACATTCCTATTCTGGCGCGATTTTAGGGCTCTTCCTTTTACCTACACTTGCCCTTTAGAAAAAAGAAACAACCTCTACTATAGTTGATAACCATATCCTCCAAGGTGCCATTTATTTCACTTATGCTTTGCTAAAAATTCTGTTATGCGACGATATACATATATTTCATTTTCTTTTTTTGAAAATCCATGTCCTTCATCGTCTAGTACTAGGTACTCTACATCCACTTCTTTTTCTTGCAGCGCTCGAAAAATTTGATCCGACTCCGACTTTACAACTCGAGGGTCATTTGCCCCTTGTATGATAAGAAGCGGTTTTTTCATTTGATGTAAATATGTGATTGGCGAATCTTTTCTAAGCTTATCTTTGTCTTTCTTAACATCACCAATTAAATTAACTGCAAGTGGCTTCCAATTCTCAGGCATAGATTCTATAAAACTAAATAAATCACTAGGGCCAAAAATATCTACGGCTGCACGGAAATACTCTGAATGACGCCCGTAGAGTAATAAAGTCATATACCCTCCATAACTACCGCCTACAACGAATAATTTATTAGGAGTTGAAATACCCTGTTTAAATAGCCATTCTATTCCTGCTACACAATCTAATCGAGGGGCTTCTCCCCAATCACCTTCAATCATTTTCGTAAATGTTGAACCATACCTTGTACTACCTCTAAAGTTTGGAGCGAAAATAGTATAACCTTGCCCTAATAAATATTGAAACATTGCCCTGAACTTTTTCGTCTCAGCACTTTGTGGACCACCATGAGGCCAGAATATAGTATATCCATTTTGCACTCCTTTTTTAGCTTGGAATAACAGTGCTTCTATAATTAGCCCATCAAACGAAGAATACGTAATCACATCAGGCTCCACAAGAGAATCTTCTGAAAGCCCAACTACATGGTTTCTAGTCAGAGTTATCCATTCGGTACTATTAGACTCCTTACAGTAGATATTCGCTGTTTTCGTCGCACTCTCACCCAATAAGTATAAGTTTCCAGACTTAGCGACATGAATTTGTTTGATTGTATCTACTGAAGTATCTAATAAAGTTAGTTCTTGCTTACCCCATTCAAATCTATATAATTTATCGGTAACACCTTTGGCAGTAACGATGTAACAAGTTGCTGATCCTGGGTGCCATTTTATATCAGATATGTCTTCACTTTCTATTTTGCAAAATTGGCTTGAATTTCTTTTCATTCAAATCAAAAGAAGCTACATAGGAAAACTCCTCTTCATAATTTGTAACAAAAATCACTGTATTTTCATCGACATAACAAACGGATGCTATGGTGTGCTCTAGCTCGCTGGAAGGTACTATACAAGTGAATTCTTCTCCACTTTTCACATATCCTACATTATATGTATTACTATATGACATTAAAACAATGTAATTTGTTTCATTCGGGCTCACTGCCTTCACATATGTAGGTGTCTCTGTGCCGGTAAACAGGAGAGTATCTTCTTTTGTACGTATATTATAACAACGAGAGTTTAAGAACCTTGGGTTATCTTTACTTGTGACATAGTATAGTCTTTCCCCATCCTCTGTTAAATGCACATAATAATCTTTCTCTCCTGCTGGAATCAACTCAAGCAATTCTCCACCCACTGGTTTCAATGCATAAATATGATAATTTTCATCTCCATCTTTATCAAATCCAGCTAAAATAAATCTATTCGCGGGATCTATTTTAATAAAATTACTTGATTGATTACAATATGTTAAGGGATAAGGGTATAAATTAGGTAAATCTATCGACCATAAATTAAAATGCCCATTTAAGTTTGTATTGAAAAGTAATCTTCTTTCATCTTCACTAACCGTAAAATCACTAATACTATATGACCTGAAAAATTGCTCAGCATTTTCTTTCGGAAATTGAATCATATTACATCCTCCATCCTATTTTTCTTTAAAAAATCCAGAAATATATATTATTATTCGCCATTCCCATATATACCCCTTTAGACTTTCATTAAGTTCACTTTTACTTTCTTGTCACACTCTCAAATGTAAGATTTATAAAGTTTATTATTAAAAAATTACATACACCCTTACAAATACATCATACTTAGCTGCTAACTCTTCCAGTTTCTTTTCTTTGTATTTGGTATGTATGAAGAAATGAAGTACTATTATTTTTCTATTTTTTTCATTCTAAAAATACCTTTTCGTTTCATGAGGCTTCATTTTATACATCATATTAATAGGAGAAAACATACATGCTACCATTTGAATCCATATTCAAAAAACAGAATGATAAAAAAGACTACCATAAAAACCCACTCATTACTATAAAAAATACATAATATAATTGCGAACGTATAAAATTCAGATTTAATTTAAGGGGGAAAATTATCAAATGTCAAATGAACCGTGTCCAATTATTGCTCCGTGTCCAGTTGTCAGTCAAACACAAACACCTTTATCTAATGCACCAGCAGAACCTATTGTTACAGTAAATCCTATAATAAAAGTTCCAGTAGTTTTAGCGGAGAGAACACTTCAAATTGTTGTAGAAGCAGATGTTCCATTAGATCCACCAGCATCTGAAATTAAACGTGTTTTAAAAAATGTATTTTTAACACAAGGTAAATTAGTTCCTGTAGCATTTACTCCAGTAGAAGGTACGCCTTATCGTCGTGTTACAAGAGCAAAATTATTTGTATCAGGTTATATTCGTAAAAATATTGAATATGCATCTGGTGAATGTAATGCAGCTTTATATGATCGTATTGCTAATGTTCCTTTTTCTGGATTTGCAGATTTAACAGAAGGTGATTTTTTCACTTTACCTTTAATTGCAGCTTCTTCAGATACAGCCTCTCATTTTATTAATCCAAAGGATGGCGATTTACCTCGTTTGGATAAATACTTCTTCGAAAATCATGTAGTTTATAACGAGCAACCTACTGTTGAAATAATCAGTGCTAATTTTTATGAATTAGATTTTTCTCCATGTCCTACAGCGTTAGAAGCAACATTTGATGCTTTACGTGAAAAAATTGTGTTAGATCTTACACTAAAAGTGTTGCAAGTACAACAAGTACGAGCTGGTATTGTTTAATAAACAGAAAAAGACATTATCTTCTTTATAGAAGATAATGTCTTTTTTGTTTTGATAAAACATACATAATATTAACAATGAGTGTATATAACTGAAATGGATTTAGTTATAAATTCATCGGATGGGATGTGTTTTACTGATGAATAAGCCATGGTCTGGTAATAATATGGGGCATAAAATTTATAACATTAAAAATTTAAATGAGCAATTAGTTTCAAAGAAAAAACAAAAAAAAGTAAAAGAGAAAGTAAAAGAGAAAGTATTTTCTGAAATGAGGCAAAGTAATAGAGTGAATGCTATGGTGGTAAAAATACCTTTTTCTGTTGTGTCAGAAGTAACAAATTTTTTGACGAATCCTATTTTAAGTGAAAGAAGGCAAGAAGTGTTTCTATTTGAAAATAACAATACTAATAATGAATTCTGTGAATTAGAGACACAATTAATAACTACCTCAAATTATTATTATGAAGAGCCCTATTGTAAAATGGTTTCTTCTAAGATTTTTGAAAATAGAATTCTTTTCGAATTGGATATAAAAAAAAATACGAGTGATATTCCAAGAATAAATAAAGTAGAATCATCGTGGGTTCCTATACACAATAGCATAGTAAAGAAAAAAGAAATAGAATTTGAGAACTATATAACAGGTGAATTACCAATTGAATTGGGTAGATATAAAACAGAAATTAGCTTACAAGAAGTGATAGATTTTAAGAATAGGATTATAGGTTTTCAAAACATTTCACAAGATGTAATTTTAACTGAAAGTAAATTATTGTTATCAAAGAGAACAGAGAGAGCAAATTCGCATTCAAAAGAAATTGTAATAGACAAAGGTACTTTATTTGTGAAGGGACATATTCTTCAAACAATTGAATGTCTTATAGATAATAAACAATCTCGTGATAATTTTTATTGTTTAATGCAGAATATAGAATTGGAAATAGTTATTAAAATTTTACAAAAACAAGAGCTGTCCAATTGATTAAGGACGGCTCTTGTTTTTTTACTTCATAAATACATAAGCCTCATTTGCTGTTACATAGTATAGAGTCCATAATCTTTTTTACTGATAATCCACGATCACGAAGGATTTTAGCTAATAACTCAACGTATTTATCATAGCTACGTTTGAATTTCTCGCAATCCCTCGTTTCGCATAATTCTGCTTGAACAAATCGTTTATTTGTTTCTGATCCTGCACCATAAGCAATGTATTTCCTATCAACTTAACACTAAGGCTTTATTTGCATGTCTTACCAAACATGCAAGAAGAAGCTGTTAAAAACTTTGATAAAAGCATCTTTGGATAACTAATGTTTGCAATTTATAAAAATGGGTTATACAAACGTTGTTATATCAAATTTTGATTAACCTATCATCTTATATTTCTTCTATTACATACACCTTCACAAAAACATCATACTTAGCTGCTAACTCTTCCAGTTTCTTTACTCTGTACTGTGTAACTGAAAAAAATGAATGACTGGCACTTTTCTGTTATGCTTCTGTTTATAAATTTGCGTAAGTTCTTCATATTTTTTTAACTTCTCTTCATTCACTTTCATTTTCTGCGACCGATCTACCTCAACTGCATGAAGTATGCCTTCTTCATCGCGAAACTTCACATCAGGGATAATCCTTTTCTTCTCACCATTTTTCTATATTCTATCCTTCCCCTACTTTCAGAAGCTTCTACAAATCTAAGTTCTTGATAACCAGATAAACTACTACAGAAATCAAATAAATTAGAAAACCTTTTACTCTCTTTTTTCAACTTTTCTACACTTTGCCTTCCAAAATCATAAGCATTCAATTAAACGCCTCCACTTATACAAAATATTAGTAATCCTTTTTAACAATGAACTATCATTTTACAAATTATTCCTTCCATTTATATTATACACTAACAAAAAAGCTAACATTATTTTTAAATGTTAGCTCAATAAATAAGTAATTTACTCTCTCAAAAAACATTTTAAATTTATATAAAATTCGAGAGAATATCGTAATATTAGTCATCCTCTGAATGAATCTTGATTTGCTGCATCTCTCCATTTTCAAACCACAGCATGTAATATTCATTATATCTTCCATTCACATTTCGGTATTTTTCTCTAGCCTTAGGTGTTGCCTCTCTCATAACTCTTACAATCCATACTATAGATCTTTGTTCACTTTCTAAATTCTTTAATAACTTCTCTTTATTAACACATAAGTACGATTGTTCATCAAACCATGGTTCCCCTGCTATTCTATAAAAACCAACTTCTTCTAAATTTTCGTTATAGAATTCATATCCATCTCCACCAGTAATATTTAAGAGGTTTCGTATATATTTAGATGGCATAATATAATATACATCACCAAATTCAAGAAAATGAGAAACACACTCCGTTGCTGTATAGTTAAAAAAGTACTCTTTAAAATCTTTATCTTTAAAAGTGATTACCCTTTTAATAGCATCGACCTCTTCAATTTCATCTAAAAGTAAAACCTCTTTTGGAGTTATATAACACGAGTTATCTATTGTAGCATGGGCATCAGAAATATCATTAAACATGCTTAATAGATATGGCTTTTTGTTTAAAAAATCACTTTTAAAAATTGAAAGGTATTCCTTATCAATTATTACTGAAGTAATCCACATATTCGTTTCTCCACCAGTTTGATTTGACAAGGAGTGATACCCAAATAATGATAAAACCTTATCTGATTCCTTCTCATTTTTTTCATCCTTTAAACAAATCCAATTTTCCAGTGTAGGCTCTGGGGTATCTTTCATCCATAAATTGATTGCTTCTTCACTAACTACTCCCTCTATCTCCGGAGAAAGATTCTCTGGTAAATAAAGCTCTGTCTGTTTTCTTTTCTCTTTTGGATCAATCTGAGAGATTTCTTGTAATGAACTCGGAAAATCTGAAAGAAGGGTATAATTTTCTATAATAAAAGGTGGTTTATCATAACCTCTAAATAATAAGTTATCAGCTAAATATCCTAAAATTTCATTTTTGGCAGTCCAAATGTATTTTTCACAAAAACTCATTACTCCACTTTTTGCACCATGTGTAGCCGCATGGAATTTCCCAAGAATGGCCGAGTCAATCCCGACAATACGTTCTTCACCATCTGAAGAAATATATGTTGAAAATATATCTTTCTTCCAGCCTTGCTTCATTAGATAATTATAAGCAGCACAAAGTATAAATTGATCAGAAGTAAGATTTTGAACATCATACTTCTCCATATATCGATTCAATAACTTTTCAGCTTTAATATTATATTTTAAATTAAGAGTTTCTTTGCTTTCAACTATTCCCACATCATTTTTCTCTTTAATGTTGGAATTACTATCCGAATCAGTATAGTCTTCTAAAGAATCAATTCTCAACCAAAAATTTTGTTGATTCTCATAATAATCAACAAGTTTATTCAATTTTATTTTGATTTCTTCTTCCAAATCCTCTACTTTTAATAGTACTTTAACTTCATCTAACTCAAAATATTCTGCTAATCCAGCTATTTCATCCTTTTCATTCTCAGAACATACTTTTTCTGGATAAAAGAAGTTCGAATTAATTGGGTCAATTAGTACATACCTTGATAAATCGTAATCAAT
Source organism: Bacillus sp. RB3 (assembly GCF_030164735.1). Lineage (NCBI taxonomy): Bacteria > Bacillati > Bacillota > Bacilli > Caryophanales > Bacillaceae > Bacillus > Bacillus sp. RB3. The sequence goes on along the minus strand of NZ_JASNGE010000002.1, from coordinate 148,320 downwards.
TGGTCCATATCCTCCCATTCTTGATCCGGTTCTTGCAGTAATATCTATTGGTATATCCATATTATTAAAGTAAGGTGGACGACATCTTTCAATAGTTGCCTCATTAATATATCCTTTTCTATATGCACTTTCCAATATAGAACGAGTATAGTACCTAATCGCGATATTGTTTGTGAGGCATGTATTAGCATCAGGGTAAACAAATTGTATTATCCAATCACAAAATAATTTAACAAATTCTTCATTCGTTTGATTTGCAAGAACACTTCCAGCTGCAATTGAATAAATGTCTTCTTGCATTTGCATATCATTAGTTTCGATTACTAATTGAAACAGCTTAAAGAATTCTAACGGCTGACTAACCGCCCATTCTCCTAAAGTTGCTCTATACCTTACTCTTTCTGAATTATTTACAGTTGTTAATAACCATGCATAAATTAATGGTAAACCATCGAAAGAATCATCGGCTTTTAATTGGAAAGTTTCATGGTCTAACTGAATAGAAATACTAGAAACCCACTTTTCATTAATACCATACACTATGTTACTTGGGACGGACCAAATTATATCTCTTTCAGCAGGTAGGCTGAACTCCATCATATAATCATGTAACATCTTACTACCAAGTGGATGCCCTTTAACCCGAGATACTACTTTAATTAAAGAATTAACAATTTTCTTTAAATGTTCAGCATCTATTCGCATTACTTCAGCGATATATTCTTTATATTTTTCAGCTGCAGTAATAGAAACATTAGCTAAAGTAAAACATGTTAAAGACAATCTTTTCGAATCTGAAAAAGCTTGTTTTATACAGCTATTTTTTGATAGAAGATATGAATATTCTTCCATTAACAAAATTGCAAGCATCATTATTACACCATTTTGTTTCAGGAATTGCCCAGGTATTTTCATGTCATCATAATTATGTCCACTTTCATATAATCTAAGTGCAAAAATATAATCAAATATGGGTTGCATACCAATCGAAAATATCCTTTTTGAATCACTGAAGAAGGATTCTGAATATTCCTCAAAACTTTGAAGTAATCCATAGTTCTCTAAGTACTGTATCAATGAACTTACTATTTCCTGACTATTAATCACAGGGATTGAATCAATCAATACTTTTTCAATCTCAGAAAGAGGTATTCGCTCCTTTTCAATAAATAAACTTGAGATTGCTATTAGACTACTTTTAATTATATGACTATTCCTTCCAACTTTTAAATCGTGAGTTTTAGTAAATTCTTCTTCAAGTATTTTTATTTTTTCTTTTAATAGATTTGTTATAGTCATAGCTGTACTATCTATATTGCTCACATTTTGATTCTTATAATTCTCACAAAACAGTCTTAAACTTAATGGTGACTTTAAGCTCCATTTAATCCAATTTGAACTACCTATATCTACACCAAAGTGATTAATATAAATTGAGAAAAGTTGATTTACTGGCACATCTCCAGTTGATTGAAGCCTAAAAATATTTTCCAGCAGATTATCTGCATGTGATATAGATTCAAATACATATGGTCTACTTGTAACACAAAACTTTATTCTTGAATACACTTCTGTTATACTGCTAGCTTCACGAAGTTTTTCTATCCATTTATCATATGGCCTCGACTCATCTAACCCTTCTATAAAAATAATTACTTTAGGTACTAATTTAAATTCATTACAAATATTTTTATATAATTCTATTGTTTCATTTCTATAAGATAAAGATTCAAGCCCTCTCCAAATCTCTACTTCTCCCCAGTTACTAGAGAGACCTAAGACATTTGTCATAATATCTTTCCAACTACTAGAAGGATTTATATCCTTAGCTCTAATTAAAATAGGTATATGAAATTCTCCCTCAAAGATATCCTCAATGGCACCCGCAATCCCGTGAGTTTTACCCACTCCGGGATTACCAACAATTACAAAAAGATTTTGATTTAGTGTGAATTCCATTTCAGATAAAATTGAATAAAAATCATGTAATTCGAATTCAGTTATATGTTTTTTTATTTCCCTAATATGAAAATAACGCTTATCATCAGAAATATTTCTTTCATCTAATATTGAGTAAATAAAATCTATATCAATTAAAAAATCATGATAACTAAGTAATGTTTGATTTAGTTTCTCTTCTACTAGAATTTCAATTAATTGGGCAACCTTACCCTCTATGTCTTCAAACGTATTTTTTATTTGAGCTAGATTGTCAAGATCTGACCTATCTATTTTCCTAAATTCAATAAATTCTACATAATCGTCTATCGAACGCTTAATACAATTACATAATTCTTTTATATTTTTTAATTGAACAAATATATTTTTTCTAGTTTCTGAGGTACCTAAGTACTGTAATACCTGATTGTTAATAGCCCCCTCTTGATGAAGGTTAGGTATATACTTTTGAGAAAGCCATCCACTTCTCTGGCGGTTGTAAGAATATTCCAAACTCTCATAATTCATTTCAGACTTTTCAAACCAATATCTATATATACCGTTAGCCTCATGTTGTTGAAGTTGAAATAATATCTTTGTTTCATCCCACAGGATTATTTCTAACAATGGATATTCTTCTTTAATTGCTTTTTTTAATGAATCCCATCTAGTTGATTCTGTATTAGTAACAATCTTACCATCTTTTCCTTTTTTTATTGAATTTAAATCTCTAGGAATACATACAATATATCGGATTAAATTTGGTCGAACCTCCATTGCTGTTTTAATAGATTTTTTTATTTGAGTCATTTGACCAGCGGTTATACTAGAAGGAAACCATTTAGCTTGTACACCGACTATTGAACTGTCTTTTAAAGTAGCGAATGCTTCTACTCCACCGTCACCACCACTTCCGTTAACTACAGTAACTGAATCTAAAGAATATTTATATTCTCTTTTACACCAAAGTTCAAATAATTGATTACACATAGTTTCAAAAGCTTGCGTCGGGGCATCGTTATAAGTTTGAAAATGTTGCCAATTCAATTTTCTCACCACTTTCGTATGTTTCATTTCATATAGGATTACCATGAGCTTATTTAATAAAACTTTACTCAATATCTAATATTTTTATGTACTGATAAAATAATTTTATTATCAACTATTTTACTTCAATGAGATCTCTACATTTTATTGTATATGAACTGTTAAATAAAAGCATCTTATAATTCCATTTAATTAACAACCTTTTAAAATTCTCCTTAACTTTAAACCTAGATATGAACTGTATCTTTAAAAAACTTAGCAAAAATATACTTAGACATACAAAAATCTCCTTATATCATTACAGATTAATGTACACAGATAATGTACACTCCAAAATTAGTTGCTAAATATTACTATCATACGCATCTTATTTATGTACAGATTAATCTTTAGTATTCTCAGTGCTACCTTACTCATTAAAGGATTAGGTCCAATTCCTATCGTGCATTCAATTCGTGTTTGAGCATATATTTCACGCTTGAATTTCAATGCGAACTCATACGGAGCGTTAGCAAACAAATGTATACTATCAGTAAAAATTCATCGATGGAATATTGATGAAAATCCTCAATTGGAACGTATTGAAGAGCCAATTTCGTTATGTAGTTTGAGCATTTAATTTATGTTCCCATAATTGGATTCACAACAAGAATATCCTTTCGACGAGGAATCTCATAGGCTCTTGCCATTTTCTTTACGCCTAACTCTTTTAATGGTGGAGTTGCAGCCAAAACAATTGAGCCACTCCTATTCACATCACCAACTACAGCTAACTTGGTATGTAGAGGATCTAATCCTATCTTGATGCACGATACACTGGCATAAAACGAACGAAGATCTACACATAAAGCAATTCGATTTGGCAATATTGAATAGTCACACACTGTCATTTCCTCCTTAAACAACAGAATGTTCGTTCTAATTAGATGCGAACCAACGTTCTTTTAGAAAAGTTTTTTAAGAAGGTATTGGATAAAAATATAAAAAGCTGCGCAATAAGGTGGCTATATATTTTTTTGTATAATATTCACCTAACATTTCCATAATGCTAGTGGAGGTGTTAGGTGATGGATGATTATTTTAATAATGGTGTGGAACTTTTACTCGATAAAGATACCTTTTTGGAAAAATACGGTTGTGTAAAAATAGAATACAGAGAATATGAGAACCGAAGATATTATATTTATGCTTTCGATAACGCCCTGCCAGAATGGGATTTTAATACAGGAAAGTTACTCATGGTTACACAAGATGAAGAAATTATAGATTCGATAAAATCACAAGTATTCTTTCTTGAATTAGGGAGTTTTTTTGCAAAGAGTGTTTTAGAAAAAAAGAGGTAGAAAGATTATCTAACACAAAAGAAACAAAATACTGGTTTCATGGTTTTTGGGAGAAGACACCTGAGAAAACTAAACAATTATTACAAAGTGAAATATTATTTTCAATAAATAATCTTGATTGGTCACATGTAGAGGATATTACTAGTAAAGAACCTTCTGTATTTTTCGGCCTATGTTCGACTTACTGTATACCTCGAGAGGAATGGGAAAACAACAAGGATATTAAAGAACAGAAAGAAAAAATGGACATGATGTGGAAGAAATTAATAACTAACGAAATAATTAATAGCACTGAGAGCCTACTAGAGGATTTTCTATGTGATTTTATAGACCTAATTGAAGATGGTATGACATTTGTTGAAAGGCAACACAAAGTAGAATATGGTGTCATCGATATCTTAGCTGAAGATAAAAATGGAGTTAAATGTGTTATTGAATTAAAAATTGTTGATGATGATAAAGGAATTACATGGCAATCAGCTTATTATCCAACTTGTTTTGATGAAGAAGTTCGCATGATTACAATCGCCCCTAATTATTCAAGTAAAATATATCGTGCCTTGCAAAATGTAAAGAATGTTGAGATGAAAGTATTTGGTAAAGGTGAAGATGGGCTATTAGAAATCAAAGATTTTGAAGTAGAACTTACTAAAATAGAAGAAATCGAAAACGAAATAATTGAAGATGTAATTTAAAAAGCCGCCCAACAGGACGGCTTTAACTATTATTTAACTTTTATATAGTCGTAAAACCATTTCCCTTCAGGTCTTTCATCCATCCAAGTTGTGATTTTGTCTAAATCACCATTAGGTAATACTTCAGTTTGTAAGTATGCTATACCAGTTGATGGATCAGAAATAACTTGCCCTTTAGTTCCACGCTCATTCATAGCATTTACGACTTCCTGAACCAGTGAAATGCCAAACCCACCAGATTTTACATATTGATAGCCGCCATTAGCAACAGATTGTTCTGTTTGTTCCTCCCCTGTAAACCAAGATAACGATTTACTACCAATCAATTGGTTCAAATCACACTTACCGATACCAGGTACATTACCTGTCTCTGTATATTGCCAAATATCGCATGGATAAGCTGGCTTATTACCGCCATAACGAGGAATCCAAACAAAGTCAGCTTTTACATTTGCCATACCAAACGGAGCATAGATATGATGACCAACGTATAAACCAACTTTCTGAGCACCTAATCGGCGTAGTTCATCAATAAATGCTTGTGTGCCCACTCTCATATCATTCATTGTTTTTACTTCAACATCTGCAACCCAGACTGTCGCGCTCTTGTCTCCACGGTTCCAGAAGTCACGAGCTTCTATTCTTGCATCATTTTCAGAAACGAAACGACAGAATGCATAGTTACCAAAAGGAATACCATGTTGCTTCATGGCTTGTACATATCCTTTATACAATGGATCTACATAATTTGAACCATCTTGTACACGAGCGATGATGAAATCAATGTATTGCTTTGCTATAGGCCAGTTAATGTCACCATTCCATTTTGAAATATCAATAATTTGTCCCATTACTTAACATCTCCTTTTCTATCTTCTTGTTTTTGTTTACCGCCTAAAATCTCAACTGCATTTGTTAAAGCTTGCGGAAGCGGAATACCCATTCGTCCGGCATTTTCTAAAAGTGAAAGTAATTCGTTACCCATGAAGAAGAAAATAGTCGCTTCACGAATAGCACTATTGCTTCCAAGTGCTGTATCTAACTGAGTCGCCACTCCAACAAAAAGAAAAAGCACCACCTTTTTGGCGATGCCTTTGAAACCAACTTTACTTTTTAACTCTCCGTTATAACCTGCTGCAATCATGCCAGTTAAATAATCAATAACTGCCATCATTACTAAGATTTTCAATGTTGCATCCCATCCTCCCAAAAAATACCCACAAATGCCTCCAAATGTAGCTATAAATGCTTTCATTAATATATCAATACGATCCATCTTTCCATCTCCTTATTTATAATAAAAAAGAGAGACGCTTGTCCCTCTCTCAATAAGTACTTTTATTTTAGGATATTAAATCATCCCTTTTAGTATTAAACCCAAGACTGACATAGTAATTGCACTAATAATAATTCGTAAAATCCAAGTTGTATTCATGCTAATCTTTTCTAATTGCTTATTAATTGTAGCAATGTCTTTCTCATTAATTGTTGTGCGAGTTTCTAAACTACGAATATCTCGCATAATTTCTTTTTGTTCTGCTTTTAAACTGTCTATTTTTACATATACATCTTCCACTGTACTCACATCCTTTTAAAATCTTAATAAAGCAATCTCTACATGATATGAGACAACCTTATTTATGGTGAATGCATCGCAGAAATTCCAAAACAAAAGCCGTATTTTGTGCAAAATAAAAAACAGCTTACGGCTGCTCCTGCTCTGTTTGTGTGTTATTTTCATTAGTTGATGTTGGCGGTTCTTGTGGAGGATATTCACCTGTTAGTTTAAAATAATCATTTGCACAAATGCGCCTTTTAGCAACTCCTAAGTTCAATTCATATAATTTGGCTCCACAACCACATAACTCACATTTCGTTAAAACTCTAAAACCAATAGTCCCGTCAGCCATGTCCCTCCACACCTCAACTTTACTTGTGTCGTTGGCAATCCCTGCATTATCTAACATGTCAGCAGGTACTTGTATAAAAACTCCTGTTTCTGTTCGTTTTACATCTACTATTCTTCCCATATAAGGAAGCATTTCGCCTTCCTGAAAAGGCATCATATAGTTAATATCCATGTCCAATCCTTCCTCTCTATCCAAGTGCGTTAAATTTCCAACCACTTGGAGTACTCACATAAAAACCCGCTCCAGCATTACCGTCTGTAAAACGAATATGCCCCCATTGTTGGAATCCACCGCCACCTAAGTTAATTCCCTGCATTGCTCGTATATTCCTAAAGATTTTCACTTCTTTTTCAGTACTTATATCAAACGTTTGTCCGTCTGGTGCTGGAGATATATTATTATTCACACCACCTACAGCAAGTGAGTTAAACGGCTGAATACCTTCTGCTCTTTCTGCTGCAGCACGATCCCAATTATACATAGATGCATATTTGCCACTGTATAACGTTACACCACTTACACAAATCGCTGTCCCTTGTCTCATGTCAGCATTTCCAGAACAAACTTTAATAATCAATGCGTGTTCTTGTGGAATATAGTTTGTCGGGACTTTGAAAGTAAAAGAATACCTTCTGATTTCTCCGTAAAATGTAGACGGCTCAGGGAAGTCCATCTTTTGTTCACTCAATATGTCGTAACTAACGTTGTCTCGGAATTTAACGCAACACACGTGTATTCTCGGTTTTCCTGTCTTTCGCACGCCATTTATCATGGCAGTTCTAAAGTGTGCGGATGCTGTATATTCGTTACCAGGATGTATACCATTATTCACGATTGCTTCTGGATAGTTATACATATCTACCCTTGCAGCATTCACCATTTGCTCGTAGTCAAATATATGTGTATTCTTTTCTATTACGACATTTCCCCATGACTTCCAAGTAAGACCATATCCACCTTCAAATCCATAATAATCGTTATGTCCGATATTTTTCTTTATAACACTAGAAAAGTCTGGATCTGCTATTAGGTTTCGTCTTGATACCGCAGTTGTATTTGTGCCCCATTCATCTTGGAATAGGAAGTCTAGCATTTTAACAGTTACACCATCTTTATCAATGGTGATCTTATCACCATCAATTCTAATAAGATTTGTATCTATGCCTTTTGCTGTTAACCATTTGACCATTGTGTCAGCATTAATATCCAGCTTTGCAGCATTAATTGTAATTTTGCCAGGGGACATATTGATGGCAGTGACAATCCCGTCCTTTAAAATCTGCGCTATAATCCCCTCATCTAGCACTTCTAACTTAGATTCCGTTTTCTTTACATAGGCATTATAAGTCTCATTTATAAACGTTTCTTGTTTTCCAGAGATGATTGAAACGCCTTTTTCATTAGCACTAATACTTCTTTCTAATTCTGTAACTTTTTTATTGTAATCTTCAGTAGCTACTCTATTGGCTAGATCTTCTAGCATTTTATCAGCATCCGTTTGATCTTTCGGATGTAACCAAAATTCTGTAGCTATAGTACCACGCTGTAACATAGGTGCAGCACACCATAAACGCCCATTTCTCGTAACGTAATAACGCCATCTCACAAACGCTGCATTAGCTGGCGCTTTATCTGTACATATAGCACGAACCCACGTATTATTTACAACTTTGACATTCGTTCTAGCTGTTTTAACACAAGTTTTTTTGTCAGCCGTCCACCATTCAATTTCAATAAATGCACCACCACTATCAATAGGTGTTTCCCCATCAGTATTGAAATAACCTGATGCAACAAAGGCTTCATTAACCTGACACTCAATGAATTGACTTGTAAGTCCCCACCAACGATCTTGAGTATGGCCAGTACCGGTAATTGAAAATGAGTTCATACCTTTGTATTTTAAGTTAGTATCAACAGAACCAGCAGCCCCATTACCACTATTCCAAAACCAATATTTCTGCCCTAACTTAAAATCAGCATCACGCAACTCGTTTACAGTACCTAAACCACCTACATAATCCTCAACATCTTTCTTTTTCATTGCCAATTTCAACTCTTCAGAATGTTGACCTATTGTTGTAGTAGCCTCATTAAGCATTTTCCCTTGCTGAGTTTGTATTTCTTGTACTTTACCGACGCTTTGTGAAATACTATCCGCGTTTTTCTCTACTGCTGTTACACGTTTATCAAATCCCGTTTGATTTTGTTCAACCTTAGTTATATTTTCTTTTATACTATCCACACTTTTTTCAATATCGGTTGTTTTCTTCGTAAATTCATCGGTAGTTACCTGCTCTTCAGGCGGCGGCGTCCAATCCTGCGGCTTATTCCCTTTATACAAGGCAACCCATTCCACAATAGATTTCGTAGTACTACTCGGATAGTTATATAAGCTTAACTTTCGTTCATTTCCACTTGTAGCCGCAACAGCTTTGAAGGTTACATAAGTGATTCCATTAGCGTAAACACTTGTTGCATATCCAACATTACTAGCCCCGCCATTCTGCCAAATTCCAAATTTCTGACCTTGCGGGACACTCCCTTTAATTACAAAGGTATATTCCTCGCCTGTAGAGAAATTTTCAGTAGAATTGTATTGATTGATTAAATAATCGGTCTTCTCATATTTAACATTTGATTTTAATAAAAGATTACGACCTCCAGCTTTATCGTTATTAGCTTTCTTTTCTACGCTCTCCAACTTCTCACTAATCTGGCCAGCTTTTTCTGTAATTTCAGTTGTGGTTTTCTTTAGTTCACTTGTTGTTTGTTGCACATCAGAAATAGCCCTTTTTGTACCTTCCACATTTGATTCGACAGTATTTAATTTATTACTAATTTCAGTATCCTTTTTCGTTAATGATTCAATAGAAGTTTTAAATCCATTAGAATCCTGTTCAAACTTAGTTACTTTCTTATCAATTTCACCTTGTTTATTTTCAATATTAGAAATTGTACGGTTGACACCTTGTAAACTTTCCTTTACTTCGTTGAATTGTCCCGTTGCCTGATTTTGTGTCTCTTGAACCTTTTGATTTAATTCTGTTTTTGTTGATTCAATATCTTTATTAACCTGCTCAAGTGTTTCTTTCTTAACGGATTCAACATCTGATACAACCGATTCCCAAGCTGCGCCTGTCCATATTTTTAAAATACCAGGCTTCCCATTGCTAATATCACGCCAAAGTGTTTTATAAGGTTTCAGTCCTGTTGTCGGTGGATTCTTAGCTTCAATGATGTCTACCGTGTTATTTTTAAGATTCTCTTGCACTTTTTCAGCCAATGTTTTCGCTGCTTCGGATTCTTTCTTAGCATTACTAGCTGTTTCATTTGCATCTTCCACTAATTTATCTAACTGATCTATCAGCTCTTGTTTATTGCCTAATGATCCTAAGATTCGATTGTAAATTTTCCGTAGTTCTTCGTTTGGATCAGTAATTTCGCGATAATCTCCAAACACATATTTATCTTGTGTAGGGTCCGTAAAAGATTCATCACCAGCAATTACACGTGCTTCAAGGTATAACTTAGGTGTGAATCCTGTATCTTTGATTCGGATCGTATCGCCCTCATTAATTAGTTCATGTGCTAGTCCGAAAATACGTCCAATCGATTGTGCTTCTACTTCATAAGAAACGGAAGAATTGACACGTTTTTTTAATTCTATTTCCATTAAAGTCATTAAACGTTTTGGAGTCATGTCTAATTCTTCTGTTTCTGGTGTATAAAAACCAAATTTATGTTTACCACGTTCATTCCAGCGTTGAAAGGCATCACTATCTGTAATATAAAGAAGCCCGTTATTAATACTCTCAATCGTGATAAGTTTATCACCTTCGCCCCGTACAAATCCGACTAAGGCGGTACAAATATCCCTGGAATGTTCAATGCGTCTAATGCCTACTAAGTCTTTTCCCAAGGTTACTTCCTTCCCTGTTTCTCTCCCTCGTTTCTTTATCATATCGATGTACCATCCAGTAATTTGAGAACCGGATACTTCAACGCGATATTGGATTTCTAACTCAAACAAAGCCGCGATTTTCTTTAAAAAAGTGAGGGGATCGATGAATTCATCAATCGTCATCGTGTGGAATGAAGAATAATCCGTTATTCCACGTTGCCATTTTGAATCGGCAAGAGCGATATCAATAAACGTATTAACTGTTTCGCTCTCTATACGTTGAGGTTTAATAATCCCATCTTTGGCTATTTGAACCCAGGCACCAGAAGCATGTACAGTGAGCGATCTATCATCAGAGTCTTTTTCTACTTCATTATTGATAACATATGGAACAATGCGACCATCACGCACTTCCTTTAAAACTAAGTTCTGCTGCTGTAATGTAACTGCATGTGGAGTGCCGTCAAAAGTTTTGAATTCTAACATATCAATGTTATTTTTTATCTCCCAATGACGGTTATCAGCCAAGTAGTCCTTTGGTTGAATAGCTGATATAATCTGATCTGTTTTGAAATCAACAACATGAAGTATTCCACTTGATGTTCTCATCTAAATCGCTCCCTATATTTGACCCTTGCTGTTCCGATATCAGAAGGCATGATTTCAAGTTTATTAGTGCCTCTATTGATAACAGGGAAATTACTGAAAATGTCCTTAATGTTAATCGCATTCTTTCCTTCAATTGTTACATGACTGTTTTCTGTGTCGATCACGACTTTATCACCAACATCTACTATATAAGGCGGTGTATTTTTCGTATTTAAATTCACTTTCCAAAACTTCAAATCACTAACTGACATCGCTTCTACTGGTGGAACGTCTTGAAACTGCATGATGCTAATCTGAATTTGTGCTGCTTTTTCCATATGATAGTTTTTTTCATCCGTCCAACGTGCAAATCGTTCTGAATCATCTTTTTCTGTACCTGGAAGGAATTTTGAAATATACGCTTCCCATACATTTCCTGTCCTAGCTATCCACAATCGACCAAAATACTGATTCCATGTATTCGGATAATCGCCACTCTCATAAATTAAACCTGTTTTCCCTGGCTTATTGTCATATCCAATTACCATTGTCCCGAAATTTTGTTCAGCTTGCCAAAACAGATCGTTCATAGCAATTTTTGAAAGTACCTTGCTATTTTCATCCAATATCGCTATCTCAACTCGTCCCATTTCATTGATTTTTTTACTCTTACATGTAACGTAGGCTTGCATAATAAAGTCTTGTACTGGACCGCCAGGGATACTCTTTTTAACAGCTGCGCCGTGCCAACCTTTAACCGCAGTACCAAAATCAGAACAATAGAATTGGTATTTATCTGACTTCATTTCACCAATTGGATTGCCATCTTCCATTGAACTGACTTTACTCCACCCTACAGTGGTAGCCATTTCATCCCATATAATCCTTTGATTTCTTTCTACAGGTGTTTCCACAGTTTTTAACGGCATACCGATACGAAAATAATCTCGATCACTTAAGGATACCCCGCCAAACCATACATCTAAAAAAGTGTTTGGCTTTGTAATATCAATTTCAATGATAGGGTTAGAATGAACAGTTCCTTTATTTTGGACATTAGCAACTAACCCATTAGCGTCTTTTTTAAAGTCAATCGTTTGCTCTTTTCCTAACTTATATGGCATTGGACAAATGAAAGTTAAAGTACCTTCACCTAGATCAACTAACTGGTCTAAATCTAAAGTTTCATCTACGACAGCTAAAAACGTACGATCTTTTTCATCATCAAAAATAAGCTCGCACGGTTGATCCGTAACGAGCCAATCTGCTATTTCTTCTTTTAGTTTTTCAACTTCTTCAGCTGAATCATATAATAGTGCAATAGGAACTAAAATCTTTCTCATTTTAGTTTGTGTGCGTAGTAATCTACCTCCTGGATAATGCGAGACTTCAAGAAATGTACGTTCCAAAGGAGACCATGCAGGGCGTTTTTTCCCCTGCAATGGAATTACATTTGGATTTCTTTTCCCGTTAAAACTAAAGAAACTAATTCCGGTCATATCATCACCTACCTAAAATACTTTACGTCTTTCTTTTTCTTGTTCTTGAAACTCATTAACATCTGTGTATATTTCCCTTGCTATTTCTCTTCCGTTTAAATTAACTTGCAAAATAGTTGGACCTTGTGACGCATATTGTTGCGCCCCTACTTGTTGTGCTAATGGTAGCGACCCCATTATTCCATTAGCAATTGCATCAAAGGTTTGTTTGCGTAAAGGAAGAACTGTTTCGTCATACCCCCTCGCATCGCCACAATTGTTATGTTAAGGCTCTTTATCCTTAACTCCTAAGCTTTCGCTATGTTTATTTAAATCCAATAACGGTTGTAAGTGTCAAATTTTCTATCAAGGTAAATCTGAGAATTATCATACATGTAATTTATAAAACTTTTATCTTTTTTACTGAAAGTGACTAAATAGTTTTTACCACTTTTATCTGTCTTTATATTAGGAGTTAAACTAAACTGTTCTCTCGTAAAAGATATTAAATCTTCAACTAAACGTTTGCTACCAGTTGCTAAAACGAATTGTCTTTCCCCAATGTATCCATCTCCATCAAATAACCCTCTAAAGAAATGACGATACATTTCAGATTTTTTAAACATAGGTAAAAAAACAGTTCGAGTCTTATTTTTTACAACTCCATATTTTTCTAATTGGTCACATAGTTTAGTAGAAGTTAGATAAATTCTTTTTTGTTCTCCATTCTTTTTATCTTTTATATTAGAAAGAAGTCTAGTGGATTTTTTTATTTTCTCTAATATATCGATATCAATAGTTTTCACTGTGATATCCACATATTTTCCTTTACCTGTTTTACCACTAGTGCCAATACAACCATCAGCTACTATAAATCCTAAAATATATGCCTTCTCTTCTGTATCAATATCGTTAAAAAATGTTTCGTCACAACTGCTTTGATACTTTCTTTTTTCTCGTTTTAGTTTTATCCCATGTATTTTTTCCCAATTGTTAATAGTCTTTTTTGAAACACCAAATGTTTCTGCGACAATATTAACAGTTTTACCTTGATTTACTTGTTCACAAAACCATTTCTTGTCTTTATATAACATAAAATTCACCACCAAGTTATTTATATTATCATATCATATGTAACCGACACTCGATGGAAATTTTTTAGGTATCAGACTATATCATCACCCTCGACTTTACGTTAGGGTGTTGGGCGCTCGTGGATATTTTGGCATATAAAAAGACCATCGTTTGATCGCCTTAATTACTTAGCTTACTTTATCTAGTCGTTGCACCTTCCTGACGTTTCCGTACAGGCTTGGCTCATGATTGCCATATTTATGATTTGTATACATAAACTTAGGTTTCCATGAATTCACCCAATATTTTATGCTGCCGATTTCTCGACAACCGGGCTAGATTTAACCCCAATTAATGTTGGGTTACCAGGCTTAATTAAAGCTCCGTTTGCAGCCCACTTAATACTGAAAGATGGTAAACCTTCACTTGCCCAATTAACAGGGTTTAGTGATCCATTTACACTAATCTTTGGAACAGGAATATGAATACCTCTAAACATATTAGCAATTCCATTTCGTATTTTATCAATCCAACCCATAATCCCACTCCAAGCTTCTTTAATAGGATTAATCAATTTATCTTTAATTTTCATAGCAGCTTCACCTATATCGATTGCCATACGAACTACAGAAGCGATCGGTTCCTTGATAAATGTTTTGAAATATCCAACTACAGTAGACCACATGCTACTAATCGTAGAACCAAAAGAAGATGCGAGCCCTTTGACTGCACCGAAAATTTGTTTGACAAACGAAAATTGGATAAGCCCCCAAATTAGCTGAATCGTACCATTGAATATCTGTTTTATTCCTTCCCACATCCCAGAAAAATCACCAGTTAAAACAGATGCAAAAAATTTAATAATCCCCATAATGAGATTTACGGCTCCCTGGATAATGTCCTTAATGGCACCCCAAGTAGATTGCACAATAGACATCACCACTGGCATCACAAAAGAAATTATTGATTGGATAATTGAAAAAGCGTTTTGTACCGCTTGAACTATCTGTGTTCCGTTTTCTTTCCAAAATGCTGCAATCTTTTCTATAATCCCGTTCACAAATGACATCACATCTGTTAATAAAGGCATTAAGTAAGGAGCTATTGTATTGAATACACCTTTAATAAAATCCCAAGTAGCCCCGATTATTCCCATAATTACAGGAGCAGCAGCTGAGATTAGAGATTGTACATTTTCTATAAAACTACTTAATTGGGCATGTACATCCTGAACGAACATAATAATGTCAGCCTTTTTCTCAGGCGAAAAACCTAACTTATCTAAGAAATTACTAGCAGCTCCCCAATCGCCAGATACGAGGGCTTTCATAGTTTCTACACCATACTGCACTGCCGCTGTAGTTTCTTGTATAAACTGAATTGAATTAGCAGAGAAACCAAGTTTAGTAAGAATGTCATATCCCTCAACCATGGCATTTCTATCACCAGAAGCCGCGAGCCAAAAATCTTGAATTGCTTTGGTTATTAACTGGATATTACCTATATAATTGTTTAAATCTACAAACCTTTTAATTGTACCGTCAACCCACCGGACCACCTGAGTTAATCCAAGGACAATAGCAGCTAATGCAGGAGCGATAAGTGTAAAAATCGTTATAGCTAAACCTTCTAGCGCAGATGTGAATTCAATCCACTTTCCTTTTAGATTGTCATTCATAGTTTTAGCCATTTTCGCAGCTGCACCATCAGCTTTTTCTAATGCTTTTGTATTTTTCTCTAATTTCTCGCTACCTTCTTGCATTAAAGCTGCCCAGTTTTTATATGCTTCTGCACCAAATAACGTTGTTAATGTAGCTGATTTTTGTTGGTTTGTCATACTACCTGTTTTATCTTCTAATTCTTTTATAATCGTTGGTAAAGGTTTAATTTTACCTTGCTGATCAAAGAAAGATAAATTCAACTCATCCATAACTTTTCGCATTTCTTTTGTCGGTTTAGCTAAACGCCCTAAAGATGTAGCGAAAGCTTGTCCTGCAACTGATCCTTGCAAACCACTATTTGCCATCGCCATAATTGCCGCTGATGTTTCTTCCATACTGAAACCGACAGTATGGGCAGTTCCAGCAGCGTATTTCATCGCTTCGCCCATTTGTGTTACATTTGTATTTGAGTTAGAAGCAGCCAACGCTAATACATCTGCTGTATGGGTCGCTTTATCAGCTGACAATCCAAAACCACTCATGATATTAGACGCTATATCTGCTGCTGTACCTAAATCAAGTGCACCTGCCGCGGCTAAATCTAACATGCCAGGCATTGCTTTCATAATATCGCCAGTTTTAAAACCAGCTTGCGCAAGGTACATCATCCCTTCCCCAGCTTGTGTAGCGGAGAATTGAGTTGTTGCACCTAATTCTTTAGCTTGAGCTTCCAATTGCTTCATTTCACTTCCGGAAGCACCGGAAACAGCTGCTACTTTTGACATGATTTGTTCAAAGTTAGCACCTGCGGAAACAATACCAACAAGTGCGGCTCCTGCCCCTAATGCCATACCTGCCATACCACCAATAGCTATAGCGGAAGTCCCGACAGCTGCCCCCATTGAACCAGCCATTCTACCGACGCTACTAAAACCTCTATTTAAAATCCCTGTAGTTCGTTGACCGTGCTGTTCTGCTCGGTTCAATCCACCTCGTAATTCATCATCACGCAAGAATATTGAACCAAACATACGAAATAGTTCCATTTATTCACCCGCCTTTCCGCGGATTTTTGCAACTCGAGCAAACACTCCTTCTTTTGTAAGTTTCTGCTTCGGTGTTTGTTCGATTGAATCGTTGTATTGTTTTACCTGTTCTTGCGTTGGATTTTCGCGCTTATGTTTAAATTGAGGAAATGTTTCATCGCAGTACGGTTGTAGGGCACACCATTCCTCCCATAACATGCGGTCCATCTGTTTCTTCTTTGCGGTGAGATACAAGTTAATAACTATCTCTGCATCCAAACTCCTTATATACTCCATATTTGGATAGCGAGAAGCTAACGTATCGATGAAGTCTATTTCATCAAGTTCACCGCATTGGAAAAAAGCTTAACCAGCCCAACTTCTGAATCTTTAATTGCAATAAATAATCGAACCAACTCTTCTAGATTTAAAGTTCGAATCGTTTCCCAACCTGGTGATGTTTTTTTGCCACCTTCATCTTCATGAACTAAAAGTCCGGCTACAAACTCAAAAAATTCCTGTTCTGCTTCTTCTAATCCGAAGATAAACTTCATGATAATGTCATACCCGAAAGTCTCTTGTGCAGCTAATACATCAGCTTGAGTTGCTCCTTCTTTATTTCGTACGCCCATCATTAAATCTTTAAGTAAATTAATATCAACCTTGAATTTCGATTTCTTCAAAATACGAACTACAGAAAATAAATCTCCACCATTAATTTGTCTCACTTTATATTCTTTTTCTTGAATTGCAATAGTCATATTTATTCCTCCTTAAAATAAAAAGAGCAGGGATTATCCCTACTCTTTAACCTGCTGGTATTAATTTAGCTGCTTCTGTTGCTGTTAAAATACGTTTTTTCCATGGTACTTTTCGAATGTTTTCTGGATCACGATGTCCTGTGAATGTCACTTCTGGAACAACTTCACTTTCGTTTTCAAATCCTAGCTCTAATGAACCGTCAGATAATGCGTTATATACGATAATTTCAACGATATCTCCACCTAAAGTTTCGCCAACCCATGCTACGTTTTTAAGATAGCTATCTTTTGTTAGACGTTCTGTAGCTTCGATCACGTCGTACTTAATTGTTTTCCCGTCTTTTGTAACAGTCTCTTCTGATACTTTTAAACCAGCAATAAAGTTTTTGATTTTTTCTTTATCCAAAAATTCAAGTGTCTTAAAACTGATTTGAGTTTTTGATTTAGTGATACGCTTCATCCCCATAGTGTCACCAGGAGAACCATCATACTCAATTTCTTTAAACTCTGGTTCGTATTTAAATGAGCCACCGCCTTGTGTAGCACCTACAGGTAGTTCGTCTTTTTCTCCATAATTAAAGAAGAATGCACCCCAATCTCCGAATAGGACATTCTCTGGTTTTGGTTGTGGAGCTGCCATATAATCAACCCTTTCTATTGTTTAAAATAAGTTCTTAAAATGAACCGCACTTCTTTACGTCTGATATTCGGGTCTGGATCAGGTACTTTCTGACTCGAAAGATAAGAAATAGCAGCACCAAATTCAGCACTGCTTAACCTTTTTCTATGAAGATTGTTTTCTAGCTTCATAATCAGTTCATCTATTTTACTAAGATGAGCGGAAGTGCCGTAAATATCAATTGTAAGCATGATATTCTTTCGTCCCCATGGTTCTTTGTCATCATTTACCGTGAATACCAGATAAGGCATTTCAGCCGTTGTTTTAGCGATTTCATAATACGTTTCTTTATGAATCTGTTTTAATTCACTGTGTAATATATTTATAAAGTCATTCATGCTATCTACCTCATTAACGACGAATAGGTTCGCGTGCCAACTTGTGTAATTTGCGGTTTATTGCTCTCTGCTGCTGGTCTAAGAAAAGGCTGTGCATGTTGCCCTTGAGTTTTAACCATCTTCCCTGTTTTAGGGTCACGGTACATCCAAGGAGTTTTTCTCCCGTCACCATCAACCGCATAGATTCCTGTTCCTTTCTCAACATAAATTCCATGATCAGCAGAAGTACCGATAACAACTTTTTCTTGCTCTGCTTTAGAACTAATGCTTCTTCTTAGATTGCCAGTGTCTACAGCAGCAAGTAATTTAGCTTTAGAAGATACAAATTGACCAATAGCAGTATGAGCTGCTTTCTTTGCAGCCAAATGTCTCGCCATAACAGCGGCTCTATTGGATTGGAATTTCACGCTCATATGGCAACATCTCCAATTCTATTTGAAAGAATCTACCCGCATTCATTGGATCGCCCGGATAAGTAACGCTGTATACCTTCTTGTCGATAACTAATCTATCTTGAATTGTTACATCGAATGGTAGGCAATAAAAGAAATGTGTGCTTTTCTCTTCTACTTTCTTGTTACGGGCATCCTTTGTTCCTTGAATAGCATCTAATACACCTTTTACATTGTTAATTTCGTTCCACTCTTCTGTTGGATATGGACCATCGTCAGAACTAGCATTACGAAGTACTGAAGCATCTTTTCCGAATTTACGAATCATTGATTGAATCATAAGACACGTAACCTCACTTTCAGTCCTTTTGTAATACTTTCTGGGTAATCTCCCACATCATCATAAGTAACAGAATAGTTACCTAACGATTCACTTTTCTTTCCTTCTCTCTCCTGCTCCATATACTGATGAACCACCATTTTAGCGATAATACCTGGATAAGCAGGAGGGAATTCAGGAATAGTTCTATTGGTGTACTCAGCAACCATTAACATTGTATCTTCAATGCTTATTAATAAATTTTCATCACTTATATTAGGTACTTGCAGTTTTACACGTTTTAAAATTTCTGCTTTCATATCTTCCATCTAATCACCTACTTACGTAAAAGAAAAAAATGGAGAAGGCTTATTAAGCCCCTCCACCTGGTTTTTCCGGAGTAATTGATGTAACTGTAGCTGTAAGTACCGCTATTGACTCTTGACGAAGGATATCTCCACCATAAACCATAAGACCACGAATACCATCTGCAAAGGAATTTTGCAGACGTTGTGCCTCTGTTTCAGTTAACTGTGTCCCGTATCCAATGGCAGACTTATGAAGACCTAAAATTTTATACTTACCACCAGTACCGTGAATTTCTTCTGATACAACGATTTGTGATCCATTAATAATCTGTCCTTCAACAATACCATTTTCTAAAACAACAGGTTGCTTAGTAAAGCGATCATCTTTAGATAATAAACCTAAAACCTGAGAATTGATGATTGTGAATCGTTCAGTTTTAGGAACCTTTTTAATATTTAAAATCGTATTTAAGTCTACAATGTAATCATATGCATTTTTAGGTGATAACTCAATTGGACTAGAGTCACTCCCAATTGTATGAGTTTTATGAGCGCCTTTATAAAGCCCTAATACGAATGTATCAACGGTTTCCTGAAGTACCGCTCCTGCCTCTTGTGTATGTGGGTCGATTAAATCTCCAGCAGCCTGAACTGCATCTACATCATCAACTTTGAAAGCAAAATACTTTTGTTGATCCATATTAATTTCTACTTTAGAAGGGTTGGTATCATCCCATTCGATTGTACCATTATAATCTTTTACATTTACTGCGCCTACACGATTAAAGATAATCTTATTACCTTCGATTTTCGTTGGCGTTGTTGTAATTAAATCTGCAATAGAACGCTTGTGAAAGTTCGCCATCAAGCGCGCTTCCCAAATTGTTGGAATAAAAGTTGATACTGACATATATTAATTCCTCCTTATTGTTTTTCCATAACAAAAGAGATTACTAAACTAGCAATCTCTTTTGTTCGTTTTATATTTTTTTGAATGTATCATTCAAATCACTTAACTTCCCTAGTGCTACTTACCCCAATTGCGCATATCCTTCTGAATTTGTGCCCAGTTCGCATTAATTTCAGCTTGACTCATTGAATTGACTTGTTCTCTCGTAAATCCCCCTCCAGTTCCGCCACTAACATGGATTTCTCGGCCAGCAGCTTTAAACTTTTCAGCCACTTTTACTTCTAATGCAGTAGAGAATAAATCATTAAACTTTGACACCCTAACTTTTGTATCTTCTACATCTGAACCAATAACAAAATCTACAAATTTAAGATCCAATCCAACCGCTGATAAACCATCTGATGCAACACTCTGCATTTCTTTCTGATGAAGTACTCTTTCTCGCTCTTCTAGTTGTTCCTGAAGTTGCTTCATCTCATATTCAGCTTTCTCTTGTGCAGTCATAGAAGCGGTTTTATAGTTCTCTAATTCCTTTTTTGTTGCATTCAGTTCTTTCGAATATTTAGAGCGCACTCTATCTTCCGCTGATTGTACCATCTTCTCAATAAATGTTTTTGTTGCATCATCTAATTTCGGTTCTTTTTGTTCACCAACTGGCGGTTCTTTTTGATCTTCAACTAGTGAATCTTTTATATCATCCGCAGGTGATGTTTGTTCATTCTGTAGTGTCTCATCTGCAGGTATTGCAGGATCAGAAAAGAATTGCAGATTTGATAAACGAAACCGTAACTTTGTTAGTTCTCTTTCTTTTAAAAACTGTACTTCCGCTTGCTTTTGTAATTGTTTCATTATTATTCCTCCTCTGAGTTCCTATAATTGCGCCCTATTAAGTTCGTAATCTATAAGCCCTCAAGTGTTTTTTATTATTCAAGAGAGTCTTTCCATTCTTCATAACTAACTGCGGTAATAACCTCATTCTTACCTGTAGTTGGGTTTCTGGCCCTTCTCTCAATAAATGGGCTAACATCCGCTACCTCAGTAATGAAAGTACAGCGGCATCGTACAACTTCTTTAGCAGGTAAATTACTATCATGTGGATATTCGCAGCTATAGCCACCCACTTTAAATAAACCTTTAAACGGCACTTTTTGATGATCTGCTGCTTGGTGAGTAGGACGTGTACGTTTATCTAATGTAGAAATCCAAATCTTCTTCATTGATACACCTTCATCAAAAGCGTGAGAAGCACTGTCATAAGTACCTAAGTTTTGCACCCTAGCACTTTCTGTCCAAGCGACCATTTGAGCTTTCTTCGCATCACTATCAAGTATCGGCTTAATCCGATTTGCCATTGTTGCATATCCTTCGCCTTTTCTAAGACCGATAGATAATTCTCTGCGTATTCGGTTAACTATCTGTACTCGATGTGTACTTAACCTTTGATTGAGCGTCATTTTATCGATTGGCATTTGTACCGCACGTTTAATGACGTTTGGGTCAATCAGCCCATATGAAAGAAATACACCAACCTCTTTTTCGATAAGATAACTCGTATAATAAAAAGACTCCCCATATTGAGTGGAGAGTGTTTCATTGAGAGTTTTCTTTTTCTCATAAGTTATTTCATTAATAACTTGCTGTAGTTCACTTCGCAGGTTCTTGTATCGATTAAACCGAAGCATTTCCTGCATACTTAACTGCTCATTTACCGCATATTTGGCATAATAAAAAGCCAGTATTCCTCTGACTTCTTCCAGAGCATCTTTATACAGATAGAGAATCGCCTTTTCCAGCTCGTCCTCTATCTTTTGGAGGTGTTTCTGCTTCTTGTCCCATTCCACTAGGCTCACCTACCTTGTCGAGATTCATGGAATCAGCCTCTTCTTCCTGCATCTTCTGTATCTCCGCCTTCGGATCAGAAACAACAGATAACATAGATAATCGTGTTTCTTCGCTTACTAAACCTTGTAGTTTAGACTGCACATCAGCTTCATCAGCTAAGTTAGCTGGAAGGTTTCGCGTGAATTGGAACGTCATACAAAGATAATCAAGCTCAGCTTTGTTTGAACGTAAATTCCAAGCGTCGAATAGTAACTTGAATTGTTGTCGCAGCGACTTAGTGAATTTCATTTCTAACGTTCCTGATTTCGTTTCTAATGCTAGTAGCTTATAACGAATAGCAACCCCAGTGAGGTTACCACCGAATGATTCATCAGAAAGATTAACATGCTTTGTAAAACGGCATATATTCTTTTCTAATCTATCTAGATGATGTTCCAAGATGTTGTCATTAAGATCCTTAGTTAAAAATGAAGCCTCGCCATTCTCACCTACATCAAGAGCTCCAGTTTGCTTTAACTTCTCGATAGTATCATCATCTATATCAACACCTTTAAAAATCATATAAGCCAAGCGGAACTGCTCAATTTCACTGTTCACATCAGAAAGTGCTCTGTCGTACCCTTCAATAAGCGCAATAGCTTTATCAACATCCCCCTGCAATTCTTCATTGTTAGGAAATCCGATAAGTGGTACACCTTTGTATAAATTAGTGATTCGATTTGTTTCTTTCAGCTTATCTAAATCTTCACCAGTGTACTCAATGATTTGCGTATCATTGTAAAATTCCACTTTATATCCATCTTTAAAGTCATCACCGTCAATTACTTTGATTGGATAGCAGCGGATAGCGTATTTGGGTTCTGCGATGCTTGAATTAGTAAGGAAAATAGCTTCATAAGGTTTGATATTCATAGCCTTTTCTTCACCATCTTTATCATGGTAAAGTAGCCTTGCCCCGTATCCACAGATAGAAGCAAATTTACCTGTTTCTGCATCAGCATCTTCAGTATGATTTGCCTTTAAGAAATCTTGGATTTGTTTTAATACTTCCTCATCTTCATGATCTAAGCTATATGAAATAGGTAATCCAAACATATAACCAATCTTTGTATCAATAATTTCAGAGAAGAAGTCATTGTTCAGCTTGTTGTTAACCTTATCCTTATTTCCATCACCTTTAAACTCACGTGTGAAGATAGGTACACCCTTTTCGCTTGCTTTATAGCGTTCATACCTATTAATCATGCGTTTTTTTAATGGTTCAAACTCATCAATAATCTTCTTGAGCAGCTTCCGTGTAGGCTCACCATTTTGTTCATCCAGTAACGGAATGTAATGTTCAAACATCGTCTCACCTCCTTAATAAATTGACTTAACTGCTCTAGCTTTGTTATTAGACATAATTACGGTATTTACAAAATAGCGATCAGCATCCATTTGATGGTCATTCTGCTTAATTGGTTTGTCTTCCCCGCGTTCCATTGCTTTTTCATCCCATACATAAGAAGAAAATTCACGGAACGTTTCTTTGCAACAATCGCAGAATTTAATTAATTCCGTTGTTAATGCAGTTGCTACATTTCGTATTCCATCTAATACATCGTTCTTTGCTTTTTTTACTTTCCAACCTTTTTGTTTCAGTAAAATAATAAATGAGCTTGCCGATGGGTCTACGATAATACGCTTGGTTAGACCGTTTGCAAACTCAACTAAATCATCATAATATTGTTCATCTGACTTTTGTAAATTCTTCTTACGAGCGTCATGATGGTATTCTTTCACCTTATACCAAATGCCACCATATAAGCCCCATAAACCAAAAGCCATAGGGTTTTGTGTACCGTAATCGCAGGAGATATAGTACTGTTCGTATTTTCTTGGATGCGACGGTACAACATGTTCCTCTTCATTAAACATACTATATATTAAACCTTCCGCCATTACCCATAAACCTAATATATAGCGTTGATAGAACACACCACTAAACATACGTTTAAAGCGGTCTTTTACTTTCTCAGAAAGAGATAAATTATCATCCATTGTAAATTTCAAATGACAAACTAACTTCTCTTTTTTCTTATCGATAAGCTCTGTTTTTACAAAGTGATATGGCGAACCAGGGTTGCAGTTCATAAATATCTTTGCGCCATCAACAGAACACCGCCCAATCATTTGATCTATAAATGATTTAGGAAATAGCGCAGCTTCATCAGCTAATGAGCCAGCAGCAGTTAAACCTTGTAACGTATCCTGCGAATTCTCCTTATTAGCTCCAAACAAGTAGTACGTATTCCACCCAATTTGCAGATAGTTTTCAGAACGGTTGTAATCATATCGCCAACCCCATGCGGTAAGTATTTGTATCATAGGGTTGATTACGTTACGTTTTAATGAGCCAATTGATTTACCAGCAATGATAAATGACTCACCTTTAAACTTTTCTTGTGACCATTGCAAGAAGCTACAGATCATCGAAATTGTTTTACCAGAACGAATTGCTCCATCTGCAATAACGATGTCATGATTCTCATATGGCGAACCATCTCGCCACCACCACAATAATTGTAATTGTTTATTTGAAAACGGCTGGAACTTAAACGATTTGGTTTTCCGCTTTTTAATCCTCGCCATCTGCATCACCAAATACTTCTTTCATCTTTTCTGGATCAGGAGCAGTTGCTTGTAAGAAATCTTGAATTGCTTCTGCATTATCAGCATCTTCATCACCAGTTAAATTTGCAATTTCAGCATTAGCTTTCTTTATGTTCGCTTTCTGTACTTCCATATGCATCTTGTGACGTTCTTCTTCAATTTTTCGCTTGAAGTTATCAGGCACTAAATCGAAGTACATCGCTAGTTTATCAAGTGCTCTCATCTTGTCAGCAAGCTTGATAGAAACGCCTTCTTTGCCTTTTTTCACTTCCGCAATGATAGAACCATCAACCATATCAGATTCGTTAAAATCAACATAACTAATGGTCCTCATGACCGGCTTTCCGTCTTCATCTTTTACAGGTCCAAACGGCCCCATCACTTCTACATCTTTTTGACCAAAGGTTACGTAATTCGTAATATCCGCAAAAGCAATCTTGATGTACTCATTCAATACATCCATCGCTTCCAAAAAGATATTCTCAACCATTTCACCTTTAATCTCCCTGATGTACGATGCTACACGTTCTCTCCTCAGCAACCGGCTACTCGTAACATGTGCGCTCCCCTTTGCATAACCAGCTTTCAGTGCAGCTTGCGTACCGTTAAAATACTTTACGTAATACAAACAAAAGAGCCGTTCTTGTTCAGTCAGCTCTTCATCATCTAGCATCTTTTTTAACTTGGCTTTTGTCTTGGGATTTTTAACATTAGTAATTACCTTTTTACCAACGGTAATATTACCAGTAATGTTTTCATCCCATTTATCAAGCGTTTTCCATTTTCTAATTAAAGAAACACTCTTTCCTAAATCACCAGCTATGTCTTCAATAGGAATTTCGCCTTTCGAATTCTTGTACATCTCAAACGCTTTATCTCGTTCTGGGCTTCGTCTACTCATGTCACATCACCTTTTCATCTCCAATCTTGTATACAAATTAAAAAAGACCACCTTATAAGAAGTGATCTTTTTTAATCTATATACTTTTCACTACTAATTCGTTGATACTCTACTATCTTATCTAATCGATTTTGGTGAAAAAAAGGTTGGCTTCTAAACCAATCGTTCAAATCTTGATTATTTTTCGTTCTGTTACATCTTGAACATGCTGGAATGATATTGTTGATACTATATGTTCCACCTTTATCTACAGAAATGATATGTTCCTTTTCCAAACTATCCGCAACATCTCCACAGTATGCACAGCAACTTTCGTTATCTTCATTTCTAAAGTAAGTTTTACATTCTTCCCACTGTTCATTCGAAATAGAATCGCCTAGATAAAGGTTCACTCGTCTTTCAATTTTGTTTATTTTCCTTCCTAATCCCTGGTCTTCCATCAATTTAACTAACAAATCACAAGCTTTTAATTTGCTCTCGATGGATACATCATCAGATTTTATAGCTGTGGTTACTACATTAAGAACTTGGAGATAAAGTGTCTTTTTATTATCTTCTTGGATGTTATTTTCGGATTTTTTCCCATCAACATTTAAACATTCTCTTTGTTCATTCCACTTATAGTAATACTTCCATTTTCTAATCTGTGACTCAGAGACACCAATTTCTTTAGCTATATCTTTTAATAATATTTTCCCGTTCGCTCTTTTCCATATTTCATAAGCAGCGTAGCTTTTTTCACTCCTAGCTCTAGCCATATTACCCCTCCTACATAATCCCCTTTTCTTTTGCTCTTTCATAAAGTACCATACGTCTTACACCAGTAACATCACATATCTTCTTTACCGTGTAATCATTCTCCTCTCAATTAGCAAGCAACTCTAAAGCATTGCTCCATTTTATTGAATTTATCAGTTTCAATATAGATTGTAAAAGCCATCTGCATTTCACCTGCCACCTCGCGGTCAATTTTTTATATTATCATTACCCCAATACTTACTCTAATTATAAATATCAAATAAAAAAACGCCATTAAGGCGTCTTAACAATCAAGGATTCATAAGTATTACCGTTAACACTTTCGTCTATCCCATCTACGTACTCAGTAAATTCCCTTTGAATTCTTAAAACATCATTCGGATGAGTTATCACTTCACTCGACAACATCTCAAAAAGCTTATTAGTTAAATCCTCTTCAACTAGTGGACTTTGCAAGACTACAAACGGCATATTTCCATCTTCAGTATTCAACGAAATGTCTCTAACCATTGGATCATTGTTAAAACTATAGGCAACAATCTCATTATTACACACTCCACCTACAACCATAGCGATACGATTTCCATTCTCATAAGAAAAGCTATTTACTCTTTCCTTAAGTTCTTCCTTAAGAATTCCTAGATTATACTCTTCTATTCTATTTGGATAACCTGCTAGTACTTCATCACTAATCTCTTTAACACCTGTATAAGCTACAAATTGTTTAGGACTTATCATATGAAACTTTGGACACTCTTCATTTCTTACAACCCTACCATCACCATATGTTGTCACAGCTAGACCATCTGACACAACTGTAATGAACAATTCATGTGCAACGACTGATACCAAACTCATATTTCCACTCCCTTTTATTATTAATACTACTAATAATACTATATTCTATCATTAAGATATGCAATAACCATCATCCTAAGATAATAGTTTTTCAAAAGGGGTATTTATGTCACCAATCAACCCAGCAACATTACTAGGCTCAATAAGAAACACAAAAGCCATGCCACCTCACGTTCGAGTTTGTTTTGTGCAAAAGAAAAAGCACAATAATTAATGATTATTGTGCTTTTTATATTTATAATATTTACTTTGAATTTCTTCCTTACTTTCTAATAAAATCCCAAAAATTGATTGGACTTTATCAATACATTCATCTTTCTCTTGTTCATCGATAAATCTTTTATGACACATCGATTTT
The DNA here is from genome assembly GCF_030164735.1 of Bacillus sp. RB3. Taxonomy (NCBI): domain Bacteria; kingdom Bacillati; phylum Bacillota; class Bacilli; order Caryophanales; family Bacillaceae; genus Bacillus; species Bacillus sp. RB3. Next base: position 120,580 of record NZ_JASNGE010000002.1, on the reverse strand, counting down.
AACGAGCTATGGTAGATATTAATATATTGGACTTTATCGTACTCTATGTTTTTATAAATTATTTCTTTATTAGTATTTAAAACATTTTCAAACGACTGAATTATTGCTTGTATCTCTAAACATTTATTTGGTATATCCATATTTTTCGCATTAGTGATGGTAATCGTATTCAGATATCCTTTAAGATCTGCAATCAATCGTTCTACCGCTAGTAACTTTTCTGTAGCACTCAGTAAAAACACTTCTCTATCTCGATGTTTAAGTGTTGCATTCACCCCCACTAGCGTAATAAGTCCTCCCAAAATCGAACCCAAAAAGGCGATTAATCCCACTATCAGTTCTTTTTCTAATACTTTCAATGCATCCATGACCGCATAAAAAATAATCAAATCTAATATAACAACTGAAACAAGTACAAAATATGGTAAATATTTATTAATAGTCTTCATAAAATCCTCCTCATACTAATTATAGAGGATAATAATAAATTAATTAAAGAGAAAATTTATATATCAAGATAAATTATCATCAAGAGAATCGCTCACTCCTTACGCTAAACGCTTATACAAAATGAAAAGCACTCTAAAAGAGCGCCTTAACTTTCCGTTTTAGTATACAAATTATCATACACTTCAACATCTATATTTTCTGATGTTTCTTTATAAATTTTTTTCATTGTTTCTCGATCAATTTCTTCACCTTTTTTATTTTCTTCTTTTACCCTTTTCCATTCAGCTTTAAGTACTACTTGATAGAAAAAGCTTAATTGATCTACTAAATCATTCAACTTTTGTCTATCCGAATCAGAACCATTAAATTTCTCCAAGCACTTACCAATTTGAAATTGCAGTATTCTAATTTCCTTACAAATAGGCTCTGTAGGATTTAATAATAAAAAGATATGATTACCTAAATACATAACCTCGCCAAGTCTTTCACTCATTTTATTTTCATCAACTTTTGAGTTACCACTTTTTAATTTGTAAACATCAATCATTTGAAGATTTACATTCTTGAGGAAATCACTAAACTTATCCCGTAAGCTATTTATCCATTTTACCCTTTCTGCGCAAATGGCATCTATGTATCTTCTTTGCTCTAAAGCTTTAAGGTTTTTCTCGCCTAATTCTTTTGTAATATCATTAGTTTGATCTGCCAATTCTTTTTTTAAGTTATTAGCTTGATCCTCTAGTTCTTTTTTTAGATTATTAGTCTTATTCACGTTTTCACGTGTATTATAGACAGTATATATAACACCTAATAAAGAAAGAACACCAACTACAAATCTAGGATCTGTAAATAACGCTATAATTGATTGCATGTCCCTATTTTCACCCACCCTCCATCGTTTTTCATACACATAATTATAATACATTATGGAATCATTATATAAAAAATATTTTATATAATATTAATGATTCTGAAAGAAGAGTATTTATAATTCTTATTGAACTTAACAAAAAATTACTAAGCTCAATAAAAAACACAAAAGCCATGATACCTCACGTTCGAGTTTGTTTCATACAAAAGAAAAGTATCCAATTGGATGCTTTTCTATAGAATTCATTCAAATGTTTTTTTAATAATTCTATAAGTCTCTACCAACGCAGTGGTAATTAAGAGTAATCCCAATAATGAATACATAACAAAAACTAATAAATATATTTTATTCGTTTCCGGTAAGTATTGAAATATAGAACCTACTAGCATAAAAATTATCAATATAAACATTAAAGCTAAATAATTCAAATAAATATCTTTGTTCTCTTGTCTTTTTTGACTACTTTGATACGAGATACATGCAACTGTTATTGCTATTAAAGCAATAACTACAGTTGTTCCTTGTTGAAAAATTGCAGTGAGTAATTTTTGTAATTTCTCTATATCACTATATACATTTGATAATACAGCAATTATCGTTACTATTGTAAGAATAGCAGTAACTTGCATAAAAAGTTTATTCCTTCTGTAAATACCTCTGGTCATGAAAACGCCCTCCGTATGCCTGTATTATATTCGAATTATAATATTATAATACAATAATTTTATATCACCAATCAACCCAGTAACATCACCAGGCCCAATAAGAAACACAAAAGCCACAACACCTCGCCATCTACATTTCACCTGCCACCTCACGTTCGAGTTTGTTTTCTGCAAAAGAAAAAGCGCTCTAAATGAGCACATTACCTTTCTTACTTATTAAAGTATTTATTATATTTTTTATTATCTATCTTTTGAGCTACCTTTTTATAAATTCGCTCCATTTTTTCATCATCAATCTCTTCACCTTTTTTATTCTCTTCTTTTACTCTTTTCCATTCTGACTTAAGTACTACTTGAAATAAATAACCTAAGTCTTGAGCTAAATCTCTCATCTGATCAGAATCAAACTCAGAAATTTTACCTCTACGTAATTGGCTATTAATTGTTCCCTGCAATTTCCTTATTTCTTTACTAACAGGTTCTGTTGGATTTAATAAAAAATATATATTATTACTTATATATGTAAGTTCGTGATATCTCACTCTCATTAGGCTATCATCAACATCACCTTTACCATGTTTCAATTTGTTCATATCGTTCATTAGAAGGTTTGAAATCTTGACGTACTCGCTAAATTTATCCCTCATTATATTTATCCATTTTACTCTCTCTTGACTTATTGCGTCTATATATCTATTTTGTTCTGCAGACTTAAGATTCTTTTCTCCTAATTCCTTAGTGATTTTACTATTTCTCATCACTGACCAAATTGAAATCCCACTCGTGATAAGCAAAGTAATTACCGCAACTATCGTTGTAATCAAAGCATTTCGTGCAGCTGTTTCTGCGGCGATTTTCGCAGCTTCTATAGCAGCTTGTGTGTTCATTTACTTCTCCCTCTCTCCTAATTATGATTCCATTAATTATACACTACATTTTTGAATTCAGATATATAGAGGAAGATATTATGTTACATATGAACTTAATAAAATTACTCAGCTCATTAAGGGCCTCAAAATATACTAACGCTCGAGTTTGTTTTGCGCAAAAGAAAAAGCACCCCAAATAGATGCTTTTTCTCAAAAATTATTTAATTAAAAAATCCCGTCTTTACATCCAAATGATCAATTTCAGTTGATTTATCCAAACCTAATTTTTTAATACAAGATTTATAACTAATTATTATTTCTTTGCACAATGATATTTCAATTTCCAAAATTAAATCTTCAACTTTTTTTCTTTCAGGATGTGATTCAGGTAGGTTCATGAACCACAAGGCTGTTTCATACTTATTAATTAATACGACTAGATTAGGGCTAGCTAATCCCATATTTGACCCTTGGATAATAGATAAAAACTCCTTTTTATCAGCTATACTTGTTAATTCTTCCACATTTTTTTCAAATTCCTTTAACTCTTCATTGTATTTTGATGTAGTTTTTGTATGTGAAATACTTATGATTGGTATTTCTTCTACAGTCATACCTGGTGCTATAATATCTCTTAACACTTTTTGCTTTGCCAGTAGTCCATATAACGGAGCATATACTTCATTTAATCTCCTTTCTATGAATTCCCTATTTTTATCATCAAAATATTTCCTCGCCCCGAAATAAGCTGATATAATAGCACCCACAGCTGTTATTACCGTTGCAAATTGCGCAATAGTTTTAAGGATTTCTAATGAAAGGTTTTGATTATACATCCAACTATACAATCCTGTTATGACCCCTGTAACAACCAATAACAATAGTAAAAAATTGAAAATCCATCTAAAATTCAAACTTTATTCCCTCACTCTACATTAAATAATCATTTTAATATGATAACCCAATTCAAATTATGTATTTTTTCATTTTTCTTTATAGGTTCCCGGGCTTCCTATGAAATAACTCTACCACCCATCCATTAATAGCACAAATTGAAAATGACATTTTTGGGGAATATCACGAAAAAATATTTTGTATCACCGATCACCCCAGCAATATTACTGGGCTCAATAAGAAACACAAAAGCCACGACACTCACGCACCGCGGCTGAATATATAAATATAATTGGTCTTTTCGTCCTTTTTGCGGGTTCTTACCGTCCTTGCCCGTTCTCCGGTAACGTTTTGATAAAGGGGTTACGCTATCCCCACACTATTCTTTTTTCAAAGAACTGTATAGGTATAGCGTAATAGTTATTCTGTTTTGAAAAATCCTCAAAAGCGTCCCCAAGTTTGTCCCTTCTTTTGTCGATAAACATCACTCATCAGCCCCCCAGTACCTGCAAAAAGATCTAACAAAATACATACGTATTTCTGATAAACTTGACATGGAAAGCCTCCTGTTAATCCATCAATTTATAAAAATCTAAATTATTTTTATGTACTATAGTCAATAAAATCGGATATAATAGGTATGGAAAAAGCTTATTTGTGCTGTAACACAAATAAGCTTCAAAGATTACTGTTTGCTATTTCTTCTATCCATTAAAAGAATTAATAGAAGAACTAATTGGCAAACATCCGATATGGATATTGGGGCGAATATAATAATTCTCCTCCTTTCAAAGCCAATCGTACTGTAATACGATTGGCTTTTATATTGGGATTTTTATCCTCCCTATGAAATTTATCATAACATGAAAAATAGTAAATTTAATCATCCTAATCAATAAAAAATATTTCTATATTAACAGAATTCTACCTCATATTTTTTTCTGAAACACAAATATCCCCACCATCAGGCAGGGTAAGAAGATGATACAACATGTAAAATATAATAACCTCATCTATATCAATAACACAAAACGCTAGAAATCCATTTTCACTAGAATAAAATTTATTTTTAAAACTTTACTCCTTTAAAACCTAATTCCACTCCTCCATTTTGCATAAAAAATCATTTCACTTAATCACTTATTTTAAGGAAAATCATTTCAAATACCTTTATCAACTCATTTTTGAATATTTCAACAATAAATTAATATACAAATCTTGTATAAACTATTCGTTTTTTTCTCTAGGGAAACACTTTTTAATTTTGACAACTTTTTGAACAATGAATTTTTATACAATATTTGAGAAAATTGTATAATTTTGTCTAAATTATTAGTTTTACACTTCCAAATTCAAAATATAACCTAAAAAGTGTAAGGGGGACAACCTTATAAAAATACTAGGGAGGTTTTATACAATGAAAAAATCGTTAGTTGCTTTTGGCCTTACATTAGGACTTTTATCTGTTGGAGGAACAGCAGCTTTTGCTGGAGTAAATTCTCCAAATATGCTTGAATACGCTTACTCATCAGGCAAAAATCCGAGCTATTCAGTAGAGGGGAAACATCAATATGGTACATGGACAGTGACAACAAATCATCGAACAGTTAACGCCGTATTATATGAGAACTGCGGTGGTACAGATAATATAGTTGATAGAATGTCAGGAGACAGTTCTAATGATTATTATATGAATGGCTATTGTACGTATAAGGTAGCAATTAGTTCTGGAGATGGACATGCTACAGTATCTAATTATAAACGGTAAAATATATATTTCAAAAAGGAAAAAGCACTTAATTTTCGGGTGCTTTTTCCTTCCTATAAATAATTATTCTATATTATCCCCAAAGCCATAGCTATCAACCGAACGGCACTTTTTTTATTCTCATAAAATTTATCGCGTCTCATCATCAACTCGTTATAAACATAGGAATCTTTCACTTTCTCATTCCCCAAATACTTTAACTCAATAATCTGTCGCTGTTCTTTATCAAGCGCATATTGCAACGTCCGTTCAATTTGTTTAAAGCGTATCTCATGATTCTTATCGTCACCTTTCATTTTAGGAAAAAGAACAACACACCCAGCTTGAGCCCGTTCTTCTTGATTCTTCATCCGGACACACAATGCTTTGTAGTTTTTCAGCTCCTTCACCACAAGTCTTCGCATCTCCTTTTCATCGATGTCTTTAAAAAATGACAATTGATTCATACGATACGGTTCCCCTCCGTTCGATCTATACAATAGATTAATTTGACACTTGCATTCAAATCTAATAAACTATTTACTATATTTTGGTTTTAACTGTTGATTGTTCGATTCAATCATTCCTGACCGACTTACCAGTGTGGCTGGGTAGTAAAGGCTGGTTTGTTGGCATCTTGTATGCTGGCACACTTTCCTGCTCCATTTCTGAAGTACTTAACTTCTTAGTTAAGAAAAAACTTGTAACGGAGATGATGCTTATGCTATTCCATTTAGCTACAATCCTAGGTGCCTTGGCACTTTCTCAGGAATCCATGGTGGGCAGATAAAATAGCAAGTGCAACAAGGCTTAATGTTAGGAATGCATCACCAATTATATTACTAAAGTAGTATCTTTAATGATGTATTCCTTGGCCTAGGATTTCCCTAATTAAATGTGGCTTTTACAATCTCCCTCTGTAAATCTTCTTGATCTGCGCTTCAGTGAATCCCTCGTACACAGCAAACACTTCTGGAAACTCACTTAAACACATATCAATAATCGTGTCGTCTGTCGTTCTAATGTAAAAATATTTAACCTCGCCCATGTAATCGTTGTGGAGGTAATAACTCCTAATCTCGCAATGGTAGTCGTTATCCTCCAAGACTTCATACAGTTTAATTTTTGTTTCATTCATTTCAAATATTGATTATTGCTCCATTTCACTCCCTCATTCCGTATTAAAATAGCGTTTTCGTTCAATCTTCAACCTATCTCTACAAATTATGCAGGATTTACACTCCTAAATGTCGAATATTGACCGTGTTAGGAGGTGTATTTTTAATGAAATTCCAAAAGGAATATGAAATATTGTGCTCTATAAATTCTAATAAAATACTAGAAATTGTATTTGACTTTAATAATCATAGAATTAAAATCTTCTTTTCAAACAAAGAAAGAAATCAATTTTTGGTTCTTGTGTGCGAAAATAGTGAAATCTCATTTATAAAGAATTACCCAGTCTTATTCAAAAATGGTATTGCTGATATCAATATGTACTGGGGTCCTTACATTACATACGCTACAGGGTTAAGTAACACAACAAGCCCAGGGTTTACCGAGTTTCAGAAAAAACTTAAAGAGTCGATTCAAAGTGTAGAAAACCCAAATGATGAATTTAAAATCTCTTACCTTGATAGTCATGACGGCATACAAAAAATCCAAAATGCCAACAAAAAGTCTGTGCTGCCTAATAAAGAAATTTATTATCATCACACCCGGAGAACACCTATTTCTGATAATCAATATAAAAAAGTAAAGGATTTGCTTGGTAAAGATATAGCTGAACATTTTAAAAACTCAAATGTAACGGCTGTCTTCACATCAGATATCACTCAGCAAAAAACATTCGTTCTTCCTTAGACTAATGATAAATAACCTGCAAGTATTATTGACTAACACAAGTTTAACTAAAAATGACTTTGCAAACACCTGGTTTGCACACAAGTACCTTTCTGTACGACATAACTCTTTTGCTAGGCGAAATCCTAGCCTTTTTTTATTTCTCTCATATCAGTTGGACCTTGCCATTTCTCTTCACTTTCCCACTTCTTCTTGAGTTTCCCAACATAAGTAAAACTACGATCATACATAATTCTGATTTCCTTATCCGGAGTTCCTTGTTGATAGGGTTCCCCTCCGTTCGATGTGATTACTCTTTAAAACATTACTTCATTTCTTTCTGGCATTCTTTTAAATAATCGATAGCCTCTCGAATCTGTTCTTTTGTTGAAAGTAATTCCATCACATCGCCTTCTGTGTTATAAACACGAATCGTTCTATTCTTAAACTCCATACCCAACATCCCGTCATCACCTAAAAGTTTTATGTTATTCTCCATTCTCCTAACCTCACTTTCTATTCAAAGGATTATTTTGTTGAGTTTTTATAATGCTCTCTTTTCTCTTAGTAATTGACTGTTATTGATTATGACCGTATGAGCATTGCATTTTTCTTTTAATAGATCCATTAAATCTAGGACATCTTTTCTACTATTGAATAAATACGTACAATCCGTATTACCGTTATTATGGTAATACTTATAAGAAATCAAATACTCAAATCTACGTGGTCTCATTTCTCTTCCTCCCCTGAATAAAACTCAATGTTTCGTTAATAATAGATACAGGCTCCATTCATCACGAATCAACCTTACACCTAACATCTTATTTTAAGATAGGAGCCGAGCAGTTAGCTTTTGCTAGCTGCTCTTTTGTGATTCATCGTCACATTATGATGAAATAGTCATATATTATCTCGAAGTAAAAAAACCTAATTTACTTTTCAACATCTCATTTTTTCCTTAAAGAGCACTATTCAAAGGTGCTCTTTAAGGTTTGTTTGAATAAAATCCAATATTCTGTGAATACTATAGACAACCTAGTTGAGACAAGACCTCCATTAGGTGAGCAGTTAGCTTTTGCACTCCAAGCCTTGCTAGCTGCTCTTTTTTAATTTCTCCTTTTCTACAAAATGAAATTTTTATTAGATTATTTTCGCATAACATTTACAACTCTGTTCATACTATAGTTGTAATTCGCAATTACAACTGCACATTTGATAAGCACCGTTTTCTTTTTCTTAACAGGACAGCTAGCTAATCGCGCTAGCTGTTTTATTGTATAAAATGAAGTTTTTATTCGATTTCTGCACTTATACCATCTTCGCTTAGAAACTCACATAATATTTCTAAGTCTCCACTCGCTACAACCATTTCCCATGCTTCACCTTCAAATCCATACTCCTCTGAAAGAACATTTACAGCATGTTCAAAATTCGTAAAACTAAGTTCTCCGTAATTTATAACCAAACTTCGAACGTTATCCGGTTCTTCCGTTTGTTCCAGTTTTAGCTCATCGATAGTTATGTCTTTTTCAACTAGCACCTCTTCTTCGACATATCCATCACGAACGCGATCAGCTGCTTGTTCTAATGTTTCCGCTTCTACAATTCCCTCATACACCTTAGTTTCCGTATACGTTACAGTAAATGTTTTCATCATTCATTCTCCTTTTCTAATAAAATAGCGTTTTTATTAAAATTTTCTTACCTTACAAAAGTGTAAGGTCTCTGGAATACTTTTTCTGATGACTAATTCATTCAATTCCTATAAAATATATTTTGGTTTACAAATAACATATGGAGGTAAATAAACATGATGAAGCGCACTTTTATTGTTGCACTTTTAGCACCTATACTCGGCATTACAGTTGTACCAGAAGGTCGCGCTACCTTTGATAAATTTAACCTCTCTCGCAACTTAGATCTGTACTACACTACAGTTAAAAGTGACGGTGAGTATTTAGGTATGGATTCAATACGAACTGGAGCACCATCCTATGAATATAGATTTACAGCATATAATGATAAAGGCCAAAAACAAGATATTATTATTAATACAACTAAAAAACTAAGTAGAGGAGCATACTTACAAGTATTATCTAGAGGCTCCAGTGGTAAAAATTGGGCTGAGGTACAAAAAAGAGAAATCCCTCCAAGTGCCCAATTAGCTTTAAACTTATAATCAATATTTCAAGTTATATTTTTCTTATTTTAGGCTGTTTAGTATTGATGCATTAAACAGCTTTTTAATTTTTATACTTGCATAACGATTTTGTTGAAAAATGATTCACGATTTATTTACGAAGTCTATATACTTATACGGACTATAAAATATACACAATATAGTTCTTTGTCCAAGAGTACCATACGCCCAAATGGTACTCTTTTAAATTAGATAAAGATTTTTCGAACGTTTTTTCACCTTTTAACTGGACAAGCATATGTTATTGTATAAAGACTCTCCACTCATAGAAATCTACCTTTCTTATCAAAGAGCATACTTACATGTGTACTCTTTTTCGTTTGTTATGAAATAACTATTTTGTTAAATTTCTCAATTCACAAAGTACTAACTTTATAAAATGAATTCATATACATTTATTGAATACATATAAAGTTCATATAAAACCAAATAATTTAGGAGTTGATCAGTATGACAAGTAAACCACTAGTAATAACGCTTCCTCCTATATCAAAAACCAAAATTACTTTTTATTCTTCTTCTGGTGACGTAATTAACCACACTTTTTTTACAAACGAGACTTCAGAACCTATAGCAACGTTTGCATATTGTCCTATAGACTTTGGAAGATTTGAAACTAAAAGAATACCAGTCCTTATAAAATAATTTTTCATTCTCCTTTACGAATAATCTTTTTTACATTACACATACTACATTTGAGCCACACACTCTCCCTGGCTCCGCTCTTTCAAAACGGAAGGCACTCCTCCGTGAAACGTTATGAGCATAGCAGGCAATTTAATCAGTTGCCTGCTATTTTTGTGTATAGGCGTAAAGATTCTTATACAAAATAACTCTTTTGTTAAGGTCCACGAATCCATTTCTTAGGTGAAAAACTTTTATAGAAGCACCTTTTTTGGACAAATTTACCGGATGAATTAACAGAAATTTCGTGTTATTCTTAACGTGTTGAATACCCCAATACATTCAACAATGCTCTTAATTGCATACTAAGTATGCAACAATCTATTAAGATACCTTAGCTACAACCCCTCCTGGTTGTCGCTACTGCTAAGGTATCTTTTTAGATGCCTTATGTGCAGGGCTTTTTTATTTCAGTAATGTCGATTTCCCTCATCCAATTATTTATACTTATAGTCCACTTTCTTAATAAAATTCAAATTTGATCTCTATCAAAATCTTCAATACCACGTAAAGTTTACGTAAAGATTGCTATGATTCAGCCTGTCCACCTCAGAAGCGTTATATAATGAATTTGCAAACACCTGGTTTGCACACAAATACCTTTCTGTACGACTTAACTCTTTTGCTAGGAGAAATCCTAGCCTTTTTCTTTGCAAAAGACCCTCTATCCCCTGAATAAAACTCAATATTCCGTCAATACTGTAGACAACCCATTAAGTTACTTTCTCCTTGTTCCCCCTTGGAGATGAGCAGTTAGCTTTTGCTAGCTGCTTTTTTATCGTTTTGGATGGCCGCACGCTTCTGTATAATCCCAATATCCTTTACATTCAGTTGAATTAGGTGTCATTTTGAAATCCGCTAAGCTTTCTGATACACATTCTTTTGAATTTGAACGATTAGGGAAATACATATTCCAATAACACTCTGTACAACTACAAGTCAACTCTTGATCTCCCTGCACTTGGGCCACTTTTGTAAATAACGCCTCAAATCCATCAACCATATTAATTCCTCCCTGAATAAATTCCTAAATCTTGTCCATACTATAAATACACTTAATGATTGAACTTCCTTCTTAATGTTTCTTTAGGAGAGCAGTTAGCCTTTGCTAGCCGCTCTTTTTTACTGTACAGGTACCCATTTACTCTAAAATGAATAAACTATCTTGAACCTTATTTTTCAGTCATTCACTGGTTCATGACTTACAAACATAACCCCAATACATGGAATGTTTTTAAGCGAGCACTCTGGAACAAGTGCTCGTTTTACTTTGGCGTTTTTCTACAAAATGAAATTTTTGTTTAGTTTTCTAATTTGCTAATCCGACAATAACGCATGGTGTATCACCGAATTCTTTCTCTTTATATAGTTCTTCTAATGTTTTATACACTGGGAAACCAACACACGAAACTTCGATTTTTTCATCAGCTGCCATCGTTTCAAGTACCACATCATCCATAAAACCACTTCCGTTATGACACTGCATTAAATAATACCCTGCAGCTTCATATTTACTATTGGCTAGGATAACCTTTATATCCTGATCGCCACAAAAAGATACTTTATAGAATTCCATCTCCAATTCTCCTTTTCTAATAAAATGAAGTTTTGGTTTAGTTGTATAAAAATCTATATATTCCCATAAAATAGCTAAAAAATTAGGAGTTAAGCAATGAAAATATTACTCAAATTCTTTAAATATTTTCTATTTATACTTTTAGTTGTATCCATATTTTTCATAGGATACATATGGTATTTTTAAACCTGTATCAAATAGTGTTTTTGTTCAAAATGATGCCCTTCCCCACTTGGACGCATTTACCAGTATTTTTACCAAAAAATTCATGAAATGGTTGTTTAGTCGAGTACGTCATTACTTGACGATTACCCTTAGAAACCCCGCAGACAATCGGGGGTTCTTTTATTTAAATAACGATTTTATTAACCCTTGTCCTTATCATCACTTTTTAACAAATTATTCTTTTTGGCCCAATCCTTTAGCTCGCCGTCCTTTAGATCCGATTCTTTAAATTTAAAACCGTTGTACCCTACATTTAATCGAAGTACCATTTTATCGATATCTAATTGTGTAATTTTTATTGGGATCACCTCACTCTCATATAAAATAAAGAATTTGTTCACTTTTTTGATACATTTATGAAACATTCATATGTTATCTTCAATATGTTCTTTTCTCTTTATAATACCTTTTAAGGTATACTCAGACTTGAAGCCCTAGACCCCCTAAACTCTAGGGCTTCTCTCTATTCAAATAAGAATTTTGTTATAAAATCACCAAAACGTTGGAAACTGTTTATCGATAACATCCACAACGAACTGCTTATTACGTTGCAACCAATTTTGAGCTTGTTTTAATGCCCCTCTTTTTTTCATAGCTCCCTTATCGATTAAAAGTTGTTGATCGATCTGAATGTTAGCTTCTTTAAAATCATGGTGATTAATATGCACCTTAATTTCTAACTGATCTTTTTCATTTACGAATCTTACTGTTAAATTTCCCACCTTTTTGATTCTTGGAATATCTAAATGCACATCGATCACCTCTCCTTTTTTGCAAAATAACTATTTTATTCAACTTTCCATTAAGTTAATTTTTCTAATAAACCTTACAAATTTGTAATACTAATGTCACCAAAAAGAATGTTTTCCTGTTTAATAATGGTTTAATATATAAAATGTTAACTTTATTAAACAAAACACCATTGGTAGGTGACAGTTTGTGGAAAGAAAATTATTACGTTATGGCATTGTATGTATAGCTTTTATTACTATCCCCATTTTATTTATACACTTTGTTTCATCTCAATTCGTTCCAAAAGAATATAGTGAAGAATGGCCGGAAGTAAGTAAAACTGCTGAACTAGTAACTATCGGTTACTTTAAAAAAGAAAAAGATCTTGATATCATAATCAAAAAAGTTGAACCTTCAGAAGAATATAGAACACATGAAATCCACCTATACGGACATGTGGCAGATAATAAAAAGCAAAAGGTTTCTTCTGTTGTAAATTTTCGTGATAACTATTCAATTAGAGACACATCTGAAGTTAAAATCAATGAGCCTTTTAATAAAGGTTGGATGCTCTTTCAGTTAAAATAACACTTTTGTTAAGATCCACGAATCCATTTCTTCCGTGAAAAACTTTTATAGAAGCACCTTTTTTGGACAAATTTACCGGATGAATTAACTGAAATTTCATGTTATTCTTAACGTGTTGAATATCCCAATACATTCAACAATGCTCTTGATTGCATAGCCATCCATCCAGATACCTTAGCTAATACGTCCCCCTAATCGTCGTTATTGCTAAGGTATCTTTTAGATGCCCTGTGTGCAGGGCTTTTTTATTTCAGTGATGATGCTCTCTTTTCCCATCTAGTTATCAACGCTTTTAGTCCACTTTCTTAATAAAATTCAAATTTGATCTCTATCAAAATCTTCAATACCATGTAAAGTTTACGTAAAGATTACTATGATTCAGCTTATCTACCTAAGAAACGTTATATAATGAATTAACAAACACCTGGTTTGCGCACAAGTACCTTTCTGTACGACATAACTCTTTTGCTAGGAGAAATCTTAGCCTTTTTCTTTGCAAAAGACCCTCTATCCCCTGAATAAAACTCAATATTCCGTCAACACTATAGACACATGGTTATCTTTCTCCGATTTCCTTATATGAGCAGTTAGCTTTTGCTAGCTGCTCTTTTATTTGCGAACACTTTAGAAAAGATTTCATACAATATATCCAGTCCTTTCTTATAACTTGAGCTCGTCACTTTCGTTATAAAAATAGGGTTATGTCCTATAACTTTTTTCAGGAATCATCCATATGTTATATCTGAAAAAGTGGCTCTGCTTTATAAAAAGGTGGTTGCGGAAACAACCGCCTTTTTATTTATGACAAAATGAAATTTTTATTCAAAATCTTTCTAATAACACGAAACGCATCGTCAAAACCCTAATAATGTTATATACAAATGATAAAAATTATACTAATACGCTAATATATAAGCCGTTTCTTTTTGAAAAGTAAACCATAAAATATAATACAGGACCAAGCTTTCTAAAAGTTTGTTCGAGTTAATTTTAGAAAGGAGCGAATTTCAATGGCTATCGTTAAACCTTTTGTGGCTGGTAGAAAATTCACCGGCTTAGCAAGCTCTGGGACAGGTACTGGTGCTACATTTGCAATTGCTGCAACAGCTTTTACAAATGATATAGGGACCAATACAGCATTTCCAGCTTCATATTCTTACTACAACCTCTATATTAATGGCGTTCTCCAAACAGCTGATACCTCAACTATCACTGTTGGCCCTTCTTCTATTACCATTCCTGGTGGAGATGTACTTGATGGAGCAACTCCAATTATCGTAGAATTTATTGTAACTTAGTTATATCTTTATCAAATAAGGTTTTTTCAATTTTTTCACAATTTATATCTATCAGCATATACTAGTATAGAATGATAGGTATTTATACTCACTCTTGGAAAGGGCACTTATTCATAGTGCTCTTTTCACTTTTAATTTTTATTATCGAATAGCGTTTTTAATAAAAACTTTTCTTCATTCAATAATTCACAATCAGTGTATTTATATTCTCTTTTCAGTTAAAATAAAAAGCATTCAAATAAACGTTTTAGAAAGGATTATAAATGACACGAATTATACTATTTGATGGAGACTGTAATTTATGTAATCAAAGTGTTCAATTTATTATTAAAAGAGATCCTAAAGGATATTTTAAATTTGCATCACGCCAAAGTAGCATAGGTATTCAGTTATTAGATCAATACAACATTAGCAAAACCATAGATAGCGTGATACTAATCGATAATAATAAGGCTTATACAGAATCAGATGCTATACTGAATATTTGTAAATACTTAAAAGGAAGCTGTAAATTATTATTTATCCTTTTAATAATTCCAAGACCTATTCGAAACCTTTATTATAAAAAAGTTGCAGAAAATAGATACAAATGGTTTGGCAAACAAAAACAATGTCTTATCCCTACTCCGGATATTAAGAAAAGATTTTTAAGTTAGTTAAAAATATAAACATTTTCAAAAGTCTCTCAATGAGAGACTTTTTTTCATTCAACAAAATAACGATTTTATTAATATCGTTATTTCTTAATTTTAAGATTTGTGTTAAAATAACATCATATCATTCTTTTTACTTTCACTTTAAAGATGATACTTCAATCTTGGCCCTAGTCCTCTAGGGCCTTTTTTATTTCAAATAAAGATTTTATTTAATCTCGCACCTAAATCAAAAACATACATAGAATATTATGGGTATTCTTTTTCAACATTAGTTTTAGTCAGAGCGTTTTTCTCTCAAGGCGCTCTTGATTATTTAATGACAGGCTCCATAATTCCATGTAAGGCATACAATATTAAAAATTTACTCGTGAAAATCTGATTACGATTTTTTAGATTTTCTATATCTCATAAAACATTCACCTACCTTACTAAGGGTGCATATAAAAATGCACTCTTTTTATTTGTTGTTAAATAAGGATCTTGTTTAAAATTCATTAACATTATTGGTTCCTTTGCATACAGTATTATCACAAGCAATTCAATAAGTGCTCCGGTCCAGTTACCTTGAATTTCTTGCAGACCTTGTGTGAAGAATCCGTTTATAACAAACGGGTTCTTTTATTTATTGATTATAAAATAACATTTTTATTAAAAACTTTTAACATTTAAACTGGACAAGCATATAATATTGTATGAAGAGGACCCACCCATAAATATCAATTTTTCTTGTCTAAGAGCATCGCTAAATGCGTGCCCTTAAGTTTGTTATTATGAAAAACATTTATATAAAAGTTTTCACCTTTTGATAAGACAAGCATATAGTATTGATATGGAATCGTTTCACTTATAGGAATCTCCTTACAAAGAGCACTATGAAAAAGTGCTCTCTTTTCACACTTCATAAGAAAATACATATATTAATATGGGCTGCACATGTATTCAGCTTACAAATTAGACTCTGTAAGCTGTCACCTTTTAAAGGAGCACATTTAAATATGTGCTCTTTTTATTCAATGTTATTTTCACGATTATACAAAATAAAGCATAAGGTGTATGGTAATTCACTACTCATAAAGCCTATCATTCTAAGAGCCTACTCTTTTGTAAGCTCTTTTTTGTTTTCAATTAACGCTTTTATAAAGTAATTGATAGCCCTACAAAGCCCTTTATCATATATATAGAATTTTCTCCATACCGTATACAAAGATGAGATTTCTAGAATATGATGGGAGGTAACATATGACGAACTCAAATATTTACGACTTCATTATGAAATACGCACGAGGACCTCATTTTCATCAAGATTTCCCCATAATATTATTTTGGAGTCAAAAAAGTGGATGTACATCACTTGCTCATTGGTTTTTTTATCAAATTAACTTGTTTAAGGAAGCCATTAAATATAACCCATTCATCCATAATTATGAGTTCGACATTTACAAAAATTCAGTATACTACTTTACTGGGCTTGCTCATGCACTATACACAAATGAAAAACCCACATATAAACTTGTTAGAAATCCCTATAAAAGAGCAGTAAGTTCATTTCTCTCACTAATCCCTCCACCAAATATTGAGCATCCCGAATGGCAGCCAATTAGACAGTTTTTATATCATGATAAAAACTGTAATAAAAAAATCTCCTTTAAACTTTTTTTATATTACTTAAAAGCACATATGAAAAATTTAGATGATGTGAACCCCCACTATGTGCAACAATATATCCAAGATGAAGAAAAGTTTGTAACAAACTATATTCACCTTGAAAATTTCTCTTCTGAAATTTCAAATTTAGAGAATATATATGGCTTAAAGAAGTCCCCTTTAGATATATTAACTAGGTCATGGCATCATCAAAGTGAGATCACCATTTTTAAAGGTAACTATGCAGATGCTGATATTACCGACCCTATATTCCCACGACTCCCAACATATGAAAGTTTTTATGACTCCGAAACTATTCAATTAGTTGAAGATATTTTCAAAAAGGATTTCACTGTATACAAATACTCCCTAACTCCCCTCTAAAATATAGGCATTTTTTTAATCGTAGGTTCATAATTATTACAGAGAAACTTAAGCCACCTACTTAAGTTTCCTCATAATTCTCCTGCGAATTGAAGTTGGGCACTATTCTAATAGTGCTCTTTTTCTACAAAATTCAAATTTGGTCTTACTTTACATCTACACGTGTTTGACTTGCTTCTCGATTAAAACCATCAGGATATCTTTTAGTTAATTTTGCAATATTCATTTCACCAATATCTTGTAACGTATATCCCAGTTCGTGCGCCATACATCTCTTTTTAAGATAGGAGCCGAGAAGTTAGCTTTTGCACTCCAAGCCTTGCTAGCTGCTCTTTTTTAATTTCTCCTTTTCTACAAAATGAAATTTTTATATAAAAGACCCACACTTAAACAAACATAATTTCATATGATATATTGCATTCTTTCTTTTTAGAGCGGATAGTCATTACAGAAGGGCACTTCCAGAAGTGCTCTTACATTTACATACCAAATAGCGTTTTTGTTCAAAATAATGGCTTTCCCATTTGGACACATTTACCAGTATTTTTACCAAAAAATTCATGATATGGTTATTTAGTCGAGTACGTCATTACTTGACAATTACCCTTAGGAACCCCGCGGACAAACGGGGTTTCCTTTATTTAAATAACGATTTTTTCTTACTCCTCAACCAGCTAAAAATATGTTAAAATTAATCCATAATTTGTAAGGAGGTATATAAAATGCTCTCACTATATACATGTGTATCTTGTGATCAACCTCTCATACAACACGATGAACATTCGTTTATTCATTACTGCATTAATCCAAATTGCGAAGAAGCAAAACTGCACTTATCTTTGTTGGAAGAGATGGGGGTGTGAACCCTATCTCTTTTTCTATTCAAATAACGATTTTATTACAGCCTGCACATAAACCCAAACATACATAAAGTATAATGTGGTATCCTGTTTAAATATAAATCTTGGTCATGGAGCGCTTTTAAAAGCGCTCTTTTTATTTAAATTTACTTTATTATTTTTATTACTATAAAAAAATATAGTTTCATACGAAATCAATAAAAAGAATATTCTATTCTGTATAATCTACATTGGGTAATACGATTGTGCTGGGTAATACGATTGTAAAGAATAATATGATTGTGCTGGGTAATAAGGTTGTAAAGAATAATATGATTGTGCTGGGTAATAAGGTTGTAAAGAATAATATGATTGTGCTGGGGTATAACTTTGTTGCGTGTGCTGTGATTGTAGCGCTTGTTGTTGTTGTGCTTGTATAGCCTGATGAACTGCTTGAATAGTACTTTGTGCAGGCCCCGATCCTCCTAAAGGGCGCATTTGTGTTTTATTATAAAAAAAATCAAAAAACATCCTATATTCACCTCATCCTGTAAATATTTTGTCTTCCATCTTTCATACTATGAATATTTAATTACAATGGATAATACATGACGCTTTTCACCTTATAATTCTTGAATCTCTTTCTATTCAAATAAAGATTTTGTTTTAAACTTGCACATACACTCAAAACATACATAAAATATATTGCTACCACATTTCATTTCGATATGTGTCTTGACCAAAAGGCGGTTTCCCGGGCGCTCTTTTTATATTTAAATAAGGATTTTGTTTAAAATTCATTAACCTTATTGGTTCCTTTACATACAGTATTACCACAAGGGATTTCACGGGTTACTCTGGTCAAGTTACCTTGAATTTCTTGCACACCTTAAGGGAAGAATCCGTTTATAACAAACGGGTTCTTTTATTTTTAGGTTATAAAATAACTATTTTGTTAAATTTCATAAATACAATTACTTGTCCGTTTCACTCTCCTCAACTCTCGCATTTACTATTAGTAATACGAATTTTCAGAGGTGATATATAATGGATGGTTTTTTATCTTCTGCTGCACTAAATCCAGATGCAATTGGCCCCACACTTCCACCTGTTCTACCTTTTCAATCTCCAACCGGTCCTACTGGTTCAACAGGCGCTACTGGTGCTACAGGATTAACTGGACCAACCGGACCAACTGGATCAACTGGATCAACCGGACCTACTGGACCAACTGGACTAACCGGACCAACCGGACCTACTGGATCAACCGGACCTACTGGACCAACTGGACTAACCGGACCAACCGGACCAACTGGACCTACTGGACCAACTGGACCAACTGGACCAACTGGACCAACTGGATTTAATCTTCCTGCTGGACTTGCATCTATTACCTTAACTTCTAATGCAACCACAGCATGTGTATCCACCCAAGGAAATAATACTTTATTTTTTTCGGGTCAAGTATTAGTAAATGGTATCCCTGCTGCAGGGGTAGTAGTCAGCTTTTCATTTAGTAATCCTTCTCTTGCTTTCATGGTCCCTCTTGCTACCATTACCAATGCTTCAGGTAACTTTACTGCTGTATTTCTAGCCGCAAATGGACCTGGAACAGTAATCGTTACTGCTTCACCCCTTGATTCTCCTGGAACAATGGCCAACGTCACTATTACCATTGTGAATTGTCCGTAATGGCTTTATTTTTATGGAATAAGCAATCTCTGATAAGATGGGCACTGTACATCAGTGCTCTATTTTATTACTGGGATATTCCTTTCAAATGAAATCTTTAATTTAAACTTTCTTAATAAAATTCAAAATTGGTACTACTTTGCCACCCCCTGCGCTTTCCCGAAAGCTGTAGCTCTTCGATTGATTTGTTTTAGAATTCGACTAATTTGAGTCTGAGTAACCCCTACACGTTCACCAATACTTTCTTGTGACATATGATTTGAATACATATCCCAGATCATTAACTCTCTATCTGGTAGCGTATTTATAAAAGAACGCATCACTATCTTTTCATCGATTTCTTCTGTTTTACGTGTTAAGCTTTCATCGACAAGCATTTGCTCTAAGGTTAATTCAGTATCTCCACTTCCTGATGAAAATGTTACGTCATGTAAAGAACTTGGAATTTGCTGATATCGCAAAGCTTCTTCTACATCCTCAACAGTTACGCCTAATAACTGACTAATGACCTCTGGTTTTTCTTCCGCTAATTTTTCTCTAATAATTCTGCCTTTTAAGTAGAATATTTCTCGCGTCACTTTAACTTTTTGATTATTTATAATCGCTCTAGTAGTTTCCCCATGCATTTTAGGAATCGCTAAAGTGGAGAACTTGCACCCATATGCAGGATCAAAATCTTTTCTTGCCTTAAGTAATCCAATCATGCCACATTGAATTAGATCCTCTATTTCTAAACCTGTATTACTTTTGATAGACTCCAAATTTGATCCGTACTTTTCCCATACAAACTTATAAACTAGCTTTTTATATTTTTTAAAAAACGCATCATCCGTCAAAGTTTTCACATCAACTATTTCCGGCATTCGCTCCACCCCTTTTGATTTCTCTCATATCAGTTGGACCTTTCCAAATCCCCACTCGTTTCCATTGTTTTTTCTTTTTTCCGACATACGAGGGGCTAAGATCATACATACATAATACCAATATCTTTATCCGGTATACCTTGCATGTTTAAATTCCTGACAACCTCAGGTGTTAAACCACTCGATTTTTCTATTCTCGGTCCACCATTCTTTTTAGGCTGTGTATCCAAATATCGGCCCAACCGACGTAATTCATCACCAGTCGGGCATGCTTTACACTCTTTCACACTAAAACATTCGTTTGATGTACGATTGTAATAACAACGTCTACATTTCTGTTCGATAATGTCACCAATTCGGTATGTGAGCTCTTTTCGTTCTTCTTTAGTCAGTTTCATAGCATCCACCTACAAGACTGCTTTGAGCGCTATACCGAGCGCTTGCGATCTACCTTGTAACTCTAAACGATGTTCACGTTCTTTCGCAGCAGTTTCTTCCGCTGCACGTACATTGACATGCATTTTTTGTAAATCATGCCCTAACTCATGATTCTTTTCCGTAACAGCGTTAAATTCATTGAGCAACGAGTTATAATCTTCCTCACGAGCTCGTAATTGTTGCTTCATGCTTTCAAAAGCATCTTCCGCTTCAAAGCGTGCTTTCTTTTCCGCGATAAGATCTTGTGCTAGTTGTTCTTTTAATCCCTTTAATTCCTCATACACTTTCAAAACTTCTCTCAATTCTTTTCGAAGTGTATCTTTTTCATCAAGAATGTCATTTAATCGCTCTTTCCAAGAAACATCTAGCGTTTCAACATTCTCGATATGATTAGTTACTACACATTTTAATTTTGGCGGTTCAGATTTCGTTTTCTCGTCATTTTGAGGTTGTGTTGATGGTTTTGTATTCTGAGGATTCTTAGGTGCGCCTACACGCTTATCGGGCGTTGCATTTGTTTCACGTCTTTTTGCAACGTGATAATATAAATTCCCTTCGGTCACGCCAAATTCTGCCGCGATATTTCCCCAAGTCCATTTCTTTTCATCAGCAGCACGTAATTTTTCAGCAGTTACACAAATTTGATCCCAGTTTTTTTGTTCAGCCATATGTTCCGTTCTCCCCTCGAGTAGGCCCTCACCTAAGCTTTTTAGATTTTTACCAACTTCACAGTTCTCTGAACACCAACGCGCTATTTCATAATTGTTTCTAATCAATTTCGGAACAGTTTTACACCCTTTACAATTTTCATCTTGTATATTTAAAATCTTGATTCGGATTTGACGTTTTTCGGCTTTGTTCAATCCATCACCCCATATGAGATTGGAAGGCAAGTAGTACAACGAAATTGTCATACTACCAACCTGTTTTTATTAGTCTTCTAATGTTTCATCAAAAGGCTTGTCCTCATCAGTGACTTCAATTTCTTCAGAAGATTGCGATTCTTTTTCTTGCACCTGTTCTTCTACCGTTACAACTGTTTCTTCCTTCGGTTTCTCTTCTACCTTTGACTGCTCTCCTACATCCGGCTGTTTCTCTTTCCATTCGTGCCATTTAATCGCCATCGGTGCAATGCGAGCACGGTAATCATCAATCATTTCAATTAGCTTCACGTTAGAAATCTTCAGCTCGTTTGCTAATTTTAGATATGACTCTCCTTCGAGTTTTCGTTTTACGATGTAAGCAAAATCATGCGGTAAATCATCTAAACCTGGAGCGAGCCCGCTGATGATAAACGCATCTACAATTTCACGATCCGCTTGCTCTTTCTCTTCACGAGTTGGAATTTTCTCTTCTGGAATATCGAAATCAGCTTCTAACTGTTCAAATGATGCCTTTACTTCTTTCACAAACCCTTTGTCATCAACCTCATACTGCGTTACAGGTTCGTTCGTTTTTGCGTTAACAGTAACGTTGAAATTAACCTGCATGGATTCCAGCGAGATAAATACTTTTGTATCGATCATTTCGGAAAGTACATCCAACTTACCGCGCAATGATGAATCCGTTACTTCCAAAACAATTTCTTTCTTACCATCAGGTTTAAGATTTACTTTCTTTAAAGTTGGTTTAAATTCGATATATGACATATGATCCGCCCCCTTATTTCGCTTGTTTTAGTTTTTTCTCTTCACGCTTTAATTTGTTGTACTCATCTAGTGTGATGAATCCGCCATATTTGATAACATGCTTTAAAAGAATGAGTTGTAAGTGTGGATATTTATATTCGAACACCTTCTTTTTCACCGCGAATGTTTCCGTCACCATACCCTTTATGTCTATGACTTCCACATCACCATTTGGCAAATAGACCATGAAGTCTGCACTATATGTAATTGCCTTAAATTTCTTACCGTTCTTTGTAAATGCCGGTTGCAATGTAAATCTCGGCTGTAATTCAAAGCTCGTAATTTCACCTGCAGCTTGGCGGATTTTTAATCCGGAGTAATAATCCGCTTCTGCTTTGCTATGAAAAATGATGCCATCTACCTCTACTTTTTTTGCGTTATACTTATTCAAGTTTCTTCCCCCTTTGGGATGGCGAAATTAACTTTTCTCCACGGATTCCTTTATGATATCGATATTTCAAACAACCATAGCTGACATAATATTTCTCTGCTGCATCCATCAAATTCAAATGTTCTCCGTGAATCCATACAAATATCGAATCCCTTTTATTTCGATCTTGCTGTTTTCTAGTAACCCACCTACAATTTTCAGGTTCATAATTCCCATTCGGGTCGATTCGATCAATACTTAACGGTTCTTTGTATCCATTTTCGGCAGCCCATTTTTTGAAAACGACAAAATCATACCACTCATCACAAACTTTTATCCCACGTTCACCGTAGTACTTATAGTTTGTTGAATTTGGATTATTACAGCGTTGCAGCATATCAGCCCATTTTTTGTATAGCTTTGTGCAACTGCTGGAATGTTTTGTTACCTTCTCCAACCGTAGACACCCACACGATTGATTGTCACCTGTCCTAAGTCCAGCAATATCCACTTCAACTTTATTTCCGCAATCACACTCACAAAGAAATATTTTTCTTTTTGAATTATTTCTTTTCCCTGTATCTTCTAATACGACCAATCTTCCAAAACGCTTTCCTACAGAAACTTTCTTATTGTTATATTTACTCATAACTTTTCTCTTTCGCTTCACTAATTAACTGAGTGATTTCATATGCAGCATTTTGTGCACATTCCATGTTTCTTCACCCCTTGAATATTTTTCAAAAATCAATACATACTATTTTCAAGCCGCTTAATCCACGGCTGGTACTTCCTTCTTTTACAGTAAGAGGCAGATTGGTTCATCACTTTTCTAATTCTTACTGTATATTTTTAAAAATATCGAAAATAATACCAACAAGCTGTTCGAACTAGCAGCTTCACTCTTCTCGCAATGGGAATGCAATTTATCACAATTAGCTAACTCATTCGACTAACTGGCAGACAACCGAAAATGTTGTCTGCTTTTTGTATGGAATTTTTCATTTTACATATACTACTTTTGAGCATGTTGCCAATGCAAGCCATTTGGTGTTTTGAATTCCGACTAAGCTTTTTGTTGCATAGATTATTACATCTTTGACAACACTGTTTTAAAGCGCTTTTTCTGGTTATTCGTAGTTCTAATCCAGAATAATTTTTCTCCTATAAAGGACGGCAGGTACGACTGCTCGTCCTTTTTTACTTATACCGCATACTCTCCCTTCTGATAATTTCGAACCACATTGCCCCCATCATCGTAGTAAGCAATTTCCCAATAAGGATGGCAGTTGTGCTTTTCAATTTCTCCATCGAACAAAACGAACAGATTAGTTTTCCAGTTCCCAACGATCATACCCCACATGCCAGCTACGTTTACTCGCATACCCATGTAAGCAAAATGTAGGTTTCTAAAGTTTTGCATTTTCTTAAACGCTTGTTCTGTGCTGTACATCCGCTTGATATCAAAAACCCCTTCGTTCTCACACTTTACAAACTTCATGAATTCAGCCATTGGCATCGTTAGAAGCTTTGTTCTGAACTTTTGCCAGTACAGAAATCTTGCCTTTCCTTCAGTTTCCGCTACCACATATTCTTCATTCGGCCATTGTTCGAAAATGGTAGTGAGTTTGAATTTGTAAAGAACCACCATCCTTTCACCTCCCCCTTAATTTGCAATCAACTGGTGGAACAGTTCTTTATTTCTTGTGTCTAGTGCATGATTAATGAGTTGGTATTTTATTAACTTTTCAATTTCATCATGATCTTCTCCGTCGATATGCGTTTCAAGTGAGCACTCATCATCTTCAAGTACTTCCATATACAAAGGTTCCTTGTATTTACCTTTAAAATTGATTTGAATATATATCGGTGCATCATTCACATTGAAATGATGATATGCTGACATCCCATCTGTGACAGTTAAATTCGGTTTATAAAACGCGAACAGTTTG
This sequence comes from Bacillus sp. RB3, assembly GCF_030164735.1. Lineage (NCBI taxonomy): Bacteria > Bacillati > Bacillota > Bacilli > Caryophanales > Bacillaceae > Bacillus > Bacillus sp. RB3. The sequence goes on along the minus strand of NZ_JASNGE010000002.1, from coordinate 95,410 downwards.
CCTTCTGCAAAATGTGCTGAAATTTCAATTCCATACGGATACTTCTTTGCATTTTCAACAAAGTGGATTCTAGTTACAAACCTTAAATGTTTATGAAATGTGTAGATAAATGGAAAGCCCTCGTGTCTTCTGGGCAAGATATGGTTTAAAACAAATTGCATAAACTCACGCTTTTTCTCAACCGACACGTTGCTCATGCAGTAACCCCCTTTTCCATCCTTCAAATTTTTGTATCCAAGCATCCCAATGTTCTTGGTATGAAGCTTCCTGCTGCTTTGCTACCTCACAATTACAACCCTCAACCGTTATCATCCCAGGATAAATTTCTTTATGAACTACGCCAGTGTTACTGCATGTCATGCACATTTTCTTCACTCCTTTTCACGATAATCTTCGCCTTCAATTTCGACGATGTAATGCTTGCTCATGCCTTGTAATCGACTATTTGCTGCAAAACCAATTTTTTCTCCTAATGTTTCATTATCTTCATTAGAACTGTATAAAATAGGCATATTATGTCGATACCGATAATCAATCATTTGATAGTAGAGATTCTCTTTTGCTTCTGACCATTTTGATTTCCCTAAATCATCCCAAATGAGAACCCCTACTTTTTTTGCATGATCCATCAGGCGATTAAATTCTTTTTTATCATCATTCATCATCTTGGCTGCAATGAGATCATCCATAAAAGTTCCGTCTGATATTAGCAGCACGCTATATCCTTGATTCATAAGATACTTTGCTGCAGCTACTTGAAGATGCGTTTTACCAAGTCCAAAACTGTTATGTTCTCTCTTTGCTTGCGCTCGCTTAGCTGGTTCTAATTGCTTAATTCGTAACTCACCAAATGTTGCAACAAAACCTAAACTATTTTGTTTTGTCCCTTTGATTTGTTTAAAGTAATGCAGATACTCCACCATCGTTTTGTAAAGAAGCTTTTGTTGCTCTGTTTCCCGCTTGTAAGAATCAAAACGGGCATTTGTAAATTCTTCGGGAATCATTGCGTTTTTTAACCTACGCTCTAATACTCGTTGCGCTTTGCATTCACAATCTTTTTGCATAGACACTCTCATACCGAATTGATTAACTTCTTCGTAAAAAATCACTTCTGAATCCTGACATTTTAAACATCTATACTCGTTTGATGTAGTTGGGTCTATTGCGTTCTCTGCTTGCAATTTCTTCCTCATAGCTTCTGCCCGTACTAAAACCTTTGCCAGCGCGTCCCCTACGTGTTGCATTCTCTACACCACCTCTTTGATTTTTATAATCCTCATCAAGCTTGATTACATCTGCCAATGTTTTCACGTTGCTTTTTTGCCAGTTGAATAAAATACCGCTAATGTATTTCCATCGTTTCGCGTTCTGATCAACCGCCCTATCAACAGCTTCCATAATGATTTGGCTACCTAATACATCACTAAACTCTCCCAAATCCTGCATTGCCTTTTCACTTAATGGAATGTTGTTCTGTAAAAGGTAGTTATAACTTTTTTGAAATTCTTCATCTATCAAAGGATGCTTATCTACATCATCATTAGTTAGATTAGTACTTGGTATTTCAGTACTTAGTTCTTTAGTACTTAGTAGCGGTGGATTTTCCACTTGTGGTTTGTCCACCAGTGGGTTTTCCATTTGTGGATTTCCCACTAGTGGATTTTCCGCTTGTGGAACTTCATATATAATCGTTTCCCATCTAACGATTTTGCCTTTTTCATCTTTTACAGGGTACCTTTTGACGTAACCGTACTCCTTTAACTCTTTCATTCCAGACTTCAAGCTATCCAATTTATCTTTGGCATGCTCCGCTACTTCTTCCATATAGAAAACCCAATCATCTGGTAAAGATAAGATGTAAGCGAGAATTCCTTTTGCTTTCCAAGTTAATCGCTTATCTTTAAGACCTGTATTGTTGATAGTGGTATAATTTTTATCCTTACTAACTCTAAAAGTTGCCACCCTATCTACCCCCTTGTACAAATCGCGATGTAAGACTCATTTTCCTTAATGACTTTCTCTATCCGATAACCTGGATAACCAGTTTGTATATAACGCGCAATCGACTGCCTTAATTCAATTTTTGATTGTGCCCTCTCCCACAATTTGCGAGAGAGTAGCACCTTTGACTTGTTATTCACCTTCAATCACGAATTCTGCTTGTCCATTACCTTCAGTTGATTGATCTACTTCAATTGGATCAGCTTCAATGAATTCTGGTTCTTCCGTGATATCTTTACGAACCACTTCGTCATGCTGCGCTTGTGACTGCACTTCAATGCTAATTGGTAAGTATTTAAACATGTAACGAACCACTGTTTTCTTTGCCATTTCCTCATAATCTGTTTTCCACGGGCTATAGTTGGAATTTGCTGAAGCTGAACGCCCTCTCCGTTTTTCAATTTCACTCTTTGGCATAAATTCCATTTGATGCCCACCGTCTTTGAAATGTGCGACTGCATACGCTCCAATAAACTCACCACGATCACCAAATGACGGTTTGTGCTTCAGTTGAGGGTGTAAACCTAACTCGTATTCAAACTCATCATTTTCATACACCGCATGTGCATAGATGCTTTGAATGTGGCCAGAACGTCTTGCTAAGTCAATCATGCCTTTATATCCGATAATGAATGTCGCTTCACTCTTATACGGTAAGATGTAACAATGTCCTAATAACCCAGGTTCAAGCCCTAACTGTACGGCTTGCATAACAGCTCCCATAAGCGATGATACTTTGCATTCAAGCAGCTTTGGATTTGTACGAATCGTTGTTAATGCAATTCGGCTCATCCGATCCATACTCATGTGTTTCGGTAACACTTCCGCAAAACGTGGAGCCATTTTCTTCATATACGCTTCTACTGTTTGTTCAGGTGTTACTGGTGCGCTTACCTTACGATTTGCTAATTGATTTTTTACATCTTTGTTAGTTGCCATTAGTTTTTAACCCCTTTCGTCAAGACCGTTAACTTCATACCATATTCCCCTTCAAAGTTTTCCATGTGCAAAGAACACTTTCTCCCGAGTAAATTCACTAAAATTAAGTTCTCAGCTTCCACGCTATTTACAAGATAAATGTCATCCCACTTATCTCCATCAACATCACGACCTTCAATCAAAATCGCTTTACCAACTAACTCTTTATTAAATACTGTGGATTGAACAAATAGCTTCATAACAGTTTCCTCCCCTTATTTAACCGTGAATTTTCTTGATTTAGATTCTTTAACATACTGCTCATACAAATCAGGATGATCTGCTTTAAATCGCTTGCTATCAAAACGATTTGTTATATATGACTTCCAATAAACTTTGTAGTTCTCCGTTCCACCAACTTCACTTGTACCAAGCTTTGCTTTGATTTTGTTTTCGTACTCTGCCTTTTGCTCTTGCAACGCTTTAATCTCTCTATCCACTTGATCACGAGCTTCAATGAGAAGTTCTTCTTGCTTGCCTAAACTTACAAACCTATCTGTAATGGATTCTGGATATAAATGTTTAAGTAATTCTGTTGATGCATCTGAACCGTCAAACATCGGTGGTTCGTTTTTCTCAACATTGTTGAGCCAGAAATCATTTTCAATATCAATAAGGTACTGAATCAATTCCTCATCTCGTTCGATTTTCTTATGAACAAACTTATTGCCGCCAATGAGTACTGCAATCCACCATGCTTCATAGCCAGTTACAGCCATATAATGTTGGCACTGCAAGAGATAAGCTGCTGGAACTTCCTCGTCTTCCCACTCTTTTTTTAAATATTCCGACGTCGTTTTGCATTCGAGTCCAACTCTTTCACCAACAATTAATCGGTCTACGTTTGCTAACATCCAAGGATATTCAGGATGCTGAAGGATTGCATTTCTGCGCTGAACTTTTAAATCTGTACGTTTGTAGAATTCTTTTGCAACTACTTCTTCCAAAACATTACCGAAGTATGCCGCTTCACTTTGTATATCTTCTTTTTCAATCGCTTGTGTTTTTTCAAGGAACACTTGAACTGCTGATTTCCATTTATTTAAACCTGCAATTGCAGAAACATCTGAACCACCAATGCCTTGTGTACGTGCTTGCAACCACTGATCGTGGTCCATATTAAGTGTATTTACCAATACTTTTGCTTGCATGTTCTATTCACTCGCTTTCTGTGATATACTAGCTCTGACTTATTTTTCAAAGGGAACCCATTGCCGTGGGTTCTTTTTTATTCCCCTGCAACAAACCTCGTTGCGTGCCGCTCTAAAAACTCTTCGGCACATTCTTCACAAATTAAACTTCCTTCAAATTCGTAATAGGTCATTCCAAAATACAATTCACCTTCACAATCGCTACAATAATGTTCGAAGTTTTTTTTGCATGAATCTTGTTGATTACCTAATACAATTGGATTTTCTAACATTCAACTCACCTCCTCTGAAAGAGTAATGTAATGAGCTCTTTCCACCACGTCCGCGTTTACTCCCTGGCTTCTTAACCGCCTAATAATCTCTAAGATGTTTTTATGATCTCTTTCACGTTCTGCATCATGTTTTTCTTTCGCTCGATACAGTGTTGCAAGTTCTCTTCTTGCCAGACGCGCTTCCTTTACCCACTCACGCAATAACTTTTCATCATGTGTTCTTAATGCTTGGATTTGCATTTGATTACAATAATTTAAGAACTCATCTAACACCTGTTTCTTTTGCATGTCCTTTTGTAAAACCGGTGCTGTAATGCTCATATTTTTTTCACCTTCCTTAATTGCTGATTTTCTTGCTTCAGCTGATCATTCTCGTTGATAAGTTTTGCAAAAGTATCAAATAGCGCTACGCCACCCACGACTGACACGATAACCACCCCTGTGATTAAAAGGCTGAATGTACTTTCAATCAACGTTTGGTTCCCCCTTTTGTGTTTCAAGCCAAGCTTCTAAATCCTTTTGCAAGAAAAGAAGTTTACGCCCTTCTCTTATTACTGGAAACCTAGGGTGATTTGCTAATTCGTACATTCTACAAACAGCAATGTTGAGGTAAGCTGCCGCTTCTTTTACTCGCATAACCTTATTTGGTTGTGATTGTAGTTGTAAGTCAGCTATTGCTGATCTAATTTCCTCTCTTACAACTTCACGGATAGATTCTTTAATAAATTGATCTAATCCCATTTTTTTCGCTCCTTTATATCTGTAATTTACTTATGAAATTTTGATTAAAGGTAAAAATATTTTATGAAGTATAACATCTAGTTTGCTTCAAGCAAACATTTAGGTAAAAAAATAAGTCGTCTTATACTGACTCCTTTAAAATTTCCTCTGTTGTCACATTTAAAAATTTTGCTAACTTAACCAATTTAGTTATACTTGGCTGTCTGTTACCTAATTCTAAATTACAGTAGATCGATTTGTTTCGATAACCTATCTTTTCAGCAACATAACTTTGACTATATCCAAGATTCGTCCTTAAGATTTTAACTTTTTCTGTATCAAGTACCATCATTTTATCACCTTCATCTTGTTTGTTAATTTGAGTATATACCAAAGGTTTGCTTCAAGCAACCCTTTTTATTCAAAAAATTTTAGTTGTCTTGTAGCAAACCTTTTTGATACATTCTATATAGGGAATTCATTGACTATAATCAATGAATTTTAAGGGGAGGATTTACTAATGAGTAAAAATATAATTGGTGTTAGAATTAAAGAAATACGGGTAGAACTTCTTAAAATGAGTCAACTTGAATTCGCAGAAGCTATAAATGCTAAAAAAACCATGATTTCTTTATACGAAAATGGCCATAGAAACCCATCTAGAGAGACCGTTGAAAAAATATCTCGTTTATCTGGAGTGTCAGCAGACTATATCATGGGACTCTCTGAATATAAAAGTTTAAATTCAACAGAGTCAAAATCATTAAAAGATGATCTCAAAGAAATTATGCTTCAAATTAATGAACTCAATCCAAAAAAGCGTGAAGAGATAATTAATTTGATCAAAAAAGAGTTATAACGAAAAAGCGATAACTAGCTTAATTGCTAACCATCGCTTTTTTTATTTTATTCAGCTTTTCAATAGCTTCCTTATCACCTTTATATATTTTTTCTAATAATACTTCCATTTTATTTTCAACTACATCCCTATCTGATTTTTCTTTTATTAAATTCCCCATATAACCCATCCTCCATCACCCTTAATTATTCAAAAATCCCAAAATGAAGAAAATGAATAACCCCTTAAACGTACGAAATGCCATCACATCCTTAGATGCAATGGCATTTTAAATCATTTATTATCCTAAAGTTCCCGGATCCATTTTCATTATTTGTACTTCTTTTACTTTTTCAGCGGCTTTATTATCATTAGTTGATACCAAACCAACAGATAACAACGATAACGTAATTGTACATGTAATAACTAAACTAGCTACTATTTTTTTCATTCTCATTGTCCCTCACTTTAAGATATCAAAGATTTTTATGTAGAATAAATTACCGTCTTTTAAGAATCGATGATATGCTTTCCTACGCAGTTTCTCATCATTTGTTGCTATCGATAAATAAAAGTCTTGAATCGCGGTTCGATTATCAATCTGATTTAATATTGCAGAAGCTTCACTTTTCTTATTTTGACGTATATACTTTAACGCCCTTTCAGCATCATGATGTATATATCCAGATTTTACATGAATATTATGAATAATACAACAAAAAGAGAGGGTGTTTTCCACTAACTTTCTTTTAAGTAATGATTTGTTATTTCTTATTTTCTTCAACTCTACAAGTGAAAGCTCAAAATAATAAAATGCTTTATCTGGATTACAGAAAATATAACTTTCCGCGACTATACTTAATGCCGTAGCTTTTAATAAACCCGGAGCACTTGCTTCTTCTAGTACTTTTTGCAATAAATCTCTAGCCATTTTCACCTCATCTTGCATTAAATATGCATATGAGCATATTATGTTTAACTCCACCTCATTTAAAGTTTTTTCTAAACCTTTTGGCATATGATTTATTTTTTCTTGTATCATCCTTTGTAGCACTGTTAAAACATTGTATGCCCCTAAATCAAAATAACCATAGATACTCAAAGTGTTCACAAGTATATTTACTCCTGGTTTATTTAAATTGACCTTTGTACGTAACACTTCTATTTCTTTAAGGAATTCCCCTGATCTTAATGAACGAGTTTGTCTATCTAAACAAACACGAAAAATCTCTCTATAATTATTTGTTACTGATTGTTTATACTCTTTTCCAACAAGATCACTAAGTAGGTCCGAATAACCTGCTAAATATAAATAATACATAGCAAGTCGTATATCCGATTCTTTATTGGTACCCTTCAAAAACTCCTGAACTACTTCCATTTTCTTTTCTTCAGAATCAAATCCATCCAAAATTTTCATTAGTTTTGTAAAAGTCATAGGTACTTTCCCATTCAATGTTTTCCATAAATTCGACTGCGATAAATTTGTTATTTTTGACAATTTCGCCGAATTCATATCATCACTTGAAACAATACCTCCAAGACCTATCACCTTATTCATATTGAAGCCTCCTTGAACGCGAGACACCCTCCCGAATTTTTTCAATAGAAAAACTGTACCATAGAGGATTTTATTTGAAATATCATGTTATACTTGGGCTGACTCATGGCAATAGTTTCCCCTATCCAAATTAGGGAACAGCATAAGAGTGGCTGCACACTACTTTTGCTGCGCTATGGGTCTTTTTGTTCCTTTAAATTATATTATTAAGAATATTCTATCACAAATAACCCAAACATCTATTCTCTTATATTCTGAAAATACTTGAGAAAGTTAAAAATACTAATATAAGTCTAGTTTTTTGACAGTTAAAAATATGAAATATTGCATTTGATAATCGGTTTATATGTAACTATAGTGATAGCAAAAGTTCAATTATTCTTTTAGAGATGTAAAGTTAATAAATACCTATTGAGATTTTATATTAAAATTACTATCCTGAACCAAAATAGTACAAGTTTAACTATTTTCAATTATGTAATCACTTAGTTTTAACTGTATATGCCATAATTTAAGAATAAGAAAAGCCACTCATCTAAGTGGCTTTTCTTATTCTTAATAGACAAACTCAATCTAAATTCATCATTTTCTTTAGGGTATTTTAAAAATGAACATAATTATGATTTTCTACTAAATGGCCTTTTACTCCAATCTGCAGATAAATTATTTAATAAGAAAAGTGTATTTGGAACTGGTGATGGAAACCTCGCAGCTTGAAAATTTGTAAGAAGTGGAGATGCAATAGCGCCATCTATGGTACTACCAGCTTGAACTTGCACCATATCCCCTGCATTCAATTGTACAATCGTAGAAACTGTTACCGCATTTAAAAGCCCAGTATTTCCACCAAAAAAGCTATCATCTCCTGCTATTAAAGCACTGTTGACTGTTATAAATACTTCCGTCACATAATTTAGAGTATCATCAGTAGGACTAAAAATTATAGTAGTAATAATTAAATATACTCCATCTTGTTGCGGTATAAATGTTGATACACCATCATATTCACCATTTAAATCGAATTGTGTAGTTTCAAATGTTACTATAGACAGTGTATTAGCAGTAACGGACTGATCAGTAGATTTGAAAGCTCTGAATGCAGATTCAAATCCCGTTGCACCTGTTGGGCCTGTCGGGCCTGTTATTCCGGTTACTCCCGTTGGGCCTGTCGGGCCTGTTATTCCAGTTGCTCCCGTTGCACCTGTCGGGCCTGTTATTCCAGTTGCTCCCGTTGGACCCGTCGGGCCTGTTATTCCAGTTGCTCCCGTTGGACCCGTCGGGCCTGTTATTCCAGTTGCTCCCGTTGCACCTGTCGGGCCTGTTATTCCAGTTGGACCTATTGGACCTCCTGAAGGACCTGTTGGACCTGTTGGGCCTACCGGGCCCCCTGAAGGACCTGTTACTCCGGTTACTCCCGTTGCACCTGTTGGGCCTGTTATTCCAGTTACCCCCGTTGCACCTGTTGGGCCTGTTATTCCAGTTACCCCCGTTGCACCTGTCGGGCCTGTTATTCCAGTTACCCCCGTTGCACCTGTTGGGCCTGTTATTCCAGTTACTCCCGTTGCACCTGTTGGGCCTGTTATCCCGGTTACTCCCGTTGCACCTGTTGGGCCTGTTATCCCGGTTACTCCCGTTGGACCTATTGGGCCTGTTATTCCGGTTACTCCCGTTGGGCCTGTCGGACCTGTTGCTCCGCTTGCTCCCGTTGGTAGAGTAAATGAGGAAATCGGTGGCAATGTCGGTCCTATTAAACTCGAATCCAGTAGACTAGCAGATAGATTTTTAGAGTTTAATCCTTCCCATTTCTTTTTCCTCTCCATATATCTCACTCCAAATAAAAATCATTTCTCAATTAAGAAAATATTAATTGTACAAAATATGATATATACAAGATGTACTATTCCAAATAAAATATTTTAAATAAAAATATTTCCTTAAATATACAAAATTCTTTTATAAAATTAACTTTTGTAAAAAACAACCAATATATTAAATAATCAATTCTGTTCATATATGGTAAAATATACCCATCGCTGATATGTCCAACTATGTAATTTTCATAGCAGCAAAATTACAACTAGACTTATACAACATGACTCAAAATAAATGAAGGAGTGCTTTAAGTGAAAGGACATATTCGAAAAAGAGGAAATAAATATTGCATCGTTATAGATATCGGCCCTGATCCAGAGACAGGAAAAAGAAGACAGAAGTGGTTTTCTGGATATAAGACAAAAAAGGAAGCACAAGCCGATGTGGCAAAGAAGATTACAGAGTTGAATGAAGGAACTTTTATAGAACCATCTAAAGTTACGTTAAAGGATTATCTAAATCATTGGCTAGAAATTAAAAGTATGAGCATAGAAAAGAGTACCTTTGCTGGCTATAAGGCATTTATAAACCAACATGTTATACCTAGTATAGGAATGGTTACGCTCCATAAATTAAATGTTATACACATTCAAAAATGTTATAAGACTGCGATAGATAAAGGGATTGCAAATAATTCTATTCTGCTTATGCATAGAATTTTAAAGAGCGCTTTAAACCTTGCCGTAAAACAAAATATTATTTCTCGAAATCCAGCAGATTTTGCTGAGATACCTAAAAAAGAAAAAACCCCTATCCAGACTTGGACAGAGGACGAAGTAAAAAAGTTTCTTTTGCATTCACAAGAATCACGATATCACATTGGATATCTACTTGCAATAACTACAGGTATGCGTATGGGAGAAGTTCTAGGCTTACGATGGCAGGACGTTGATTTTGAAAAACACACCGTTACAATAAACCAAACATCTGGCCATGACAATAAAATCAAAAAAACAGCAAAAACAAATTCATCAAAGCGTACCATTCCTGTACCTAAAGAAACTATAGAATCCTTAAAAAGACATAAGATTTTAATTAATAAAGAGAAATTAAGGTTTGGCTCTGCTTATCTAGATCAAGATTTAATAAATTGTAATGAGTTTGGAAGAATCATAAAAAGAGCACCTTTCAGAAAAGGTTTCATCAGGGCGACACACAAAGTAGGTATAAAAGAAATTAAATTCCATGATTTAAGACATACACACGCAACTTTACTATTGAAACAAGGAGTTAACCCTAAAATCATCAGTGAAAGATTAGGTCATACAGATATTTCAATGACATTAAGTGTCTATTCTCATGTTTTACCGAATATGCAAGAAGAAGCCGTTAAAAACTTTGGTAAAAGCATCTTTGGATAACGTATGTTTGCAAAATGTTTGCAATTCATAAAAATAGGTCAAACAAACGTTGTTATATCAAGGTTTGTTTAACCTATCATCTTATATTCTTGATAAAATCTCCGAATCCCTATTGAAATATTTAATAATGGAGCGTTCTCACCACCGCGGGTTATGCATTGAAATCGATATACATAGGAGAAAAAATCTTGTGTTTTTTCATCTTTTATCGGCTCTGACATCGCCTCACAAATATTTTGTGATCTAAGAGGAGAAAAATAGATTTCTTCTTCATTTGTATTTTCTAAATATATAGGACGCTCACAAAAAATATGTGAGATTAAAGCGGGTACCCACTTAGAATACGTTTCATTATCATGTAGTACTGGCAAATTAGAAATCAAATCGGATTGCCATTCATATTTTGGTGGTTCTACTAATCTATTTGGCTTCCAATCATGAATAATCTCATACCAACTTTGAAAAATATAATCGAGTTGCTCTTGTTTAATCGGTTCTTTTGATACAATCCATGGTATATTTTCATTTAATACGTACGGATTATGCTGAATAAACAATATATCCGAAAACATATCATATAATCTTTCATTCAAACGTTTCAACTTACTCGTTAATAAAAACGTCTTATAATGTATCTCTACGATGTCCAGCCATTCAATAGGAAAGTATATAAATGATACCTCTTCATTTAAAAGGGGTTCTACTATATTTTCAAATGTTAGCAGCCTTAATTTTTTCATAAAATGATTCCTTCCTTTCTTCAGTTGTCTTGATTATCAAAAAGCTAGAACAATAGTTACTTAATCTAATCCATTTAAATCAAGTATTTAAAAGAAAAGTAAAAACTATTTATCTGAATAAAACATTATCAAATCGACTCTTTTAACAATTAAAAGTAATTATCATATACAGCACCTCATTATATTTATTTTTTAATACATTTAAATTATAAAATTTATATAATGTATTGTACTTATCATTTACAAAAAATTTACAAAAAACTGAAAAAGAACACCTTAAATCGGCGCTCTCTTTACAAATATTAAGCGTTATGTAATTGAACATATAGATAACAGTAATCCTCCAAATGAAATTGTTCCTAGTAAACCTACTACAAATCCTGTTAAACAAATACAATCAGCAAGACAAATAGAAGACTGCGATAATGGAACGAATGACCTACTTGTACCCGAACCATATTGTTTTATCTTCTCATAATTCATATCTAACATTAAATGTAGACATGTTACACCATCCTCAATAGTATGTACAGATTCTTTTTCTAATCGCTCCAATAATTTACTATCAAAAGCAACTGCTAGAGGGTACTGCTTATCCGTTTTCATATTTTGATAAATTAGTTGCAAACGAGATAATATATTATTTTTCTTCTTTTCAGATGTTACTGTACATTTCATATTATTAAATTCATTTAATAACAGTGATAATTCATCTCTTTTTCCGTATAAATCTTTAGCTATTTTTCTCTTTAGTTTATACGAATGGAAAATAGATTTTAGTTCAACCATATTCATACACTTCCTAATTACATAGTATTTACCCTATTATTTTGTAGATAAACAGTACTTTTTAATCTTATTTAAAATACACTTAAGCAACTTATTTTACTATCGATTAACATTACATTAACCTTACACGGTTGTAATAAAATCATTAGCTAGAAGGAAGCAATGCCCAAACTAGACAGATATTTAATGATAAAACCATAAGAAAAAAACAATGATTAGATTTTAAATCTAGTCATTGCTTTATCCATCACATCTTGATTACATCTATATATCTTATTGTTACTCTTTCACTTGAATGATTGAATATATCCATTAATAATGGCTATATTCTTTGTCGGCACGTACATATAACTAATGTTTTTTAATTGATAAAGTGAAACTTTAATCAGCTCTCACCAATCGGGCTTTTATGGGCAGTCCGCCACCTAACTTCTCTTTGCTCTCGCTGAATTTTTTTGGGGATGTTACTGCCCGCAACTAGCAAGATAGATGTTATCAATATTCATACGTTACAATAGTACCGGTAGTATCAGTAAAACCATCAAAACAGTTAGAGCAACCACCACAGCCGCCACAACCTCCACAACCAAAACAACCGAAGCAACCAATACAACGGAAGCCACCACAACGGAAGCCGCCACAACGACCTCCACCACAACCGCCACAACGACCACAACCGCCACAGCGACGAGCAGCATCTTCAATATAGTAATATGGATATTGGTTTTGCTGGTCCCAATAGACAATATTTTCAGACCGGTAATCATTAAGGCTTAACGCTTGTAGTTCTTGTTGAAACTGATTCATTTTCATAACCTCCGTTTATAAAATACAACCTCATCAATACTTCCCTATATTCCTGTTCGTTACATCTAAGTAGAAATAGCGCTATAAACTAAGTTCAATACGTACACCAACAAAGTATGACTTATCACTAGATGATGCACCTTGTTCATATACCTATTTTTACTATGGGCTCATTTTTATAAAGTGAAAATTTAATCAGTGGGGTTTTGTTCATCCCCTACCTAACTTCTTTGCTTCCGCTAAATTTTGAGGTGGGGGGCTTACTGTCCGGCAAATAGCGAGATAAATAAAAATTAAAAAATATGAATTCTAGCGTCATATCTTCATACTTACTAAGTTCAATTAATTTCTCAATAATTATGATCCATATCCTATATATTTCCGTCTGCTGCTTAGATTTTTCTGTACTGTAAATGGCTTTCGCTATAACACCTCCAAGTGACCAGTTTTTATGACGGTTAAGAAATTCCAACAAAAAAAGCCCTAATTAGGGCTTTTCATTCTATTTCTCCAGCAAAGCTCTCTATGAAATTGTTAATTAAAAAAGACACACTTAGATTGATGCGTCTTTTTGTGATGCCTCTTTTGTGAAATCATATAAAGCAATTGCGCCTAAAAGAACAAGTATACCTTGAGGAACATCTAGCAAAATAGTTTTCCAAATTTCTGGAATTACCCATTTAATATCTGCTGCTGTTTCAAGATATGTTTGGAAATAGCTGATTGTAAAATTAATTATCCCTAAAAATACAAACAACGATAAACCAAATCGAATTAATTTCTTATTTGTAAACATATAACACCTCTCAAAATTCATTGGATATTCCTGCTTTTGCTTCTTTATATTTCCATATCTCTATATCTAATTTTAACACATAAAGAACTCAAAAAAATACGATATGCATATTTGCATATCGTATTAACAACACTCCATGATAATTTGGAAATTCCTGCAAAAAAAAAAAAAAAAAAAAAAAACACAACTCCGTTACAGCTAACAGCTCGGGTTTCTTTTCTTATTTAACTTCATACCACCAACATTTACGTTCTTTGATTGTAAAATAAATGTGACAGAAGTTTATCCAGTTAATGCGTAGACAAGTAAATGAGCTAAATTATCGATATTCTATTTCGCCATATCAGTAGCACTAATGACTTTACGCAAATTTGACAAGAAAAAATATATAGCTAGGTATGATCCATACCTAGCTATAACATTACTTCTATTCTTTATCCAATTACGTCTTTTACGTCTGTATCCACTGGCCACTTTTCTAATGTATAAGCCATTTCCCAAAATGAATATTCATATTGACTGCTAATAATAAAATGCTGTTTCATACGTTTGCGATCTGCCTCTGTTACTTTTTCAGCGATAGTATCTAAACGTGTAATTTGTTCTTCAACTAGCGTACGGAACCAATCAGATCCATAAGCAGAAATCCATTCGTTATAAATTGGCTCTTCCGGCTGGCACTCTTTTAAGCGTTCGCCAATTTCATAATACAACCAATAGCAAGGTAAAATTGCTGCAATGATATCTCCTAAATGCCCTTCATACCCAGCACGATACATATGTGAAGTATACGCATATGCAGTTGGCGCAGGAATAAAATTATCTTTTTCTTCTTTTGTTATCCCTAGCTTTTTAGCAAAATTCTCATGTAAAGATAACTCTGCCTCATATGTATTTTGAGCATGATGTGCCATACGAGCTGTCGTCTCTAATTCAAGAGCTTTCGCAGCTCCTAAAGTTTGTACTCTAGCAAAATGGCTCAAATAATATGAATCTTGAAGCACATAATAACGAAAACTAGCTAAATCTAACGTTCCTTCACCAAGTTTTTTTACAAAAAGATGGTTAAAACTCGCTTCCCAAATTGAATCTACTTCTTTACGTAACGATTGTGAAAAAGTCATTTAAATCCCTCCAATAATATATAAAATATAGATATTTATCCACAGCTATTAACGCTTTAAAATAAAAAAACTTTCTTTACAGGCGTAAAGAAAGTGAAATTGACAGTATTTATTTACTCATTAAATAGCAACGTCTTTCCCACTTCCCTACGCTGGCATTAACCAGATCAGGTACTAAGAGTCTCAAAATCACATTTGATCTCAGCCTATAAAAGGCCCCCCTAGTGGATAAATATTTTGTTTTTATAATGTATTCATCATAGCATACTTCGTGAAACTGTCAAAAAAATTAGTTATATAATTCCCTTAAAACCCTTCTTCTTTTCTAACTTTTAATGATGTTTCAATAATCATATCTAATAGTTTGCTATAACTAATTCCCGCTGCTTCTGCACTTTTTGGCAATAAACTTGATTGTGTCATCCCTGGTAATGTATTAATTTCCATTACATATGGAACTCCGTCCTTCACCATCATATCAACTCTTGCATAAACACTACATTTTAATGCTTTATAACAAGCGAGTGACGCTTTATTTACACGTTCATTAATTTCTGCTGGAAGTTCAATAACTTCCTCAACTGTACTAGTATCATCATATTTTGCATTGTAGTCAAAGAACTCGGCTGCATGTCGAATTGAAACTATAGGTAACTGTTTTCCATCCAGAATTGAACATGTAATTTCATCACCTTTTATATACTTCTCAATTACTACTTCAGAATCCCATTCGAATACAGTTTCTAGCATTGAGATCAATTCATTTTTATTATAAACGATTTTCACTCCGACACTCGATCCGCCAGAGTTTGGTTTTACTACTAATGGAAATCCTAACTTATCTAACTCATCAAGATTTAGATCCTCCATTTTTGTAAGTTCAATCCAATCTGGTGTTTCTACACCTTCATAACGTAAAATCTTTTTCGAAATATTTTTATCCATACATATACTGCTAGATAACATATTACTTCCGCTATAAGGAATCCCTAAACTCTCCAGTGTTCCTTGAACTGTCCCATCTTCTCCGTATTTTCCGTGTAATGCGAGCAACGCAAAGTCAATGTCTTTCGCTTTTTCAATTAAATCCACTTTTTCATTTAATGTAATTGGAACTATTTCATACTTATTTTTATCTAAATGAGCAATCATTTCATTCCCCGTCATAATTGAAACTTGTTTTTCAGACGATACCCCGCCCATAATAACACCGATTTTCATTTTCTCAACTCCAAATTTCATTTTTTAATGTATCACCAATTATTTTAATTCCCCGAACTATTTCTTCTTCTTTCAAGCGCGAAAACCCTAATCGGAAAGTGTTCGCTCCTTCTCCATCAGAGTAAAAAACATCTCCAGGTGAAAACGTAACGCCTTTCTCATAACACTTTTGTAAAAGTGTGCGGGCATTCATATGCTCTTCTAGCTCTATAAATAAATGCAGTCCACCATCTCCAGTCATTCTTTTAAAAGGAATGTACTGGTTACATGCCCCGACAGCTAACTCATATTTTTTCTTATAAACAGATCTTGCCTTTTTTAAATATTTTTCAAAATATCCCTCATGTAAATATTGAAACAGAACAGCTTGATCTAGCGTAGATGTGTGAATCGTTCTTGCTCTTTTTACGCTTTCTAAATAATGAATCAGCTCTTTATCTGCAATAATCCAACCTACACGTAAACCAGGGAAAAGTACCTTTGAAAAGCTACTAATATAAATCACATTATTGCCAGCTCCAGCAAAAGTTAATAATGGAGCTAAATGTGAACCTGAATAACGTAATTCTTCATTAAATCCGTCCTCTATAATAGGAACGTTGTATTTTGAGAATAACCTCATCAATTCCGTTCTTTTCTCTGAACTCGTAACAATACCGGTTGGATTATGATAAGAAGGAATTAAATAAGCAAAATCAAAATCTTTTTCACGCAAGCTTTTTTCAACTTCATTCGTATCAATACCATCCTCATTCATATCAATCCCCTGAACTTCAAGTCCATGTAAACGGAACAGCTTTAGTGCAGCGTGGTGAGTTGGATTCTCACAAATGACACGACCAGATTTTTTTGATAAAGACGAGAGTACAATATCCAATCCTTCTGTAAATCCATTTGTAATTAGAATATCTTTATTTGAAATGTCTACACCTTTCATTTCCATGTAATGAAGTAAATAATTCATTAACGGTCTATATCCCTTTGCATATCCGTAGTTCAATACGATGTCTCCTTCAATGGACATACGAGTAAGAAAAGCTCTTTTGAAATTTTCAACATCAAATAGCTTCTCATCCGGGGCTATACTATTAAAGACAATCATTCCCTTTTCCCAACGAACACCATGTTTCATTAAATCTAATTCATCCGCTAATGCGGTCACTGTATTAAGTTTATTTTTCCAATTTATTTCAACAGACGAAGTGTTAGATATATCCACCTTCGCAACAAAGTTCCCTTTTCCTTTAACTGCATAAATGAGTCCTTCTTGTTCTAAATCTGCATAAGCAGCGAGTACAGTGTTTCTACTCACACTTAGTAATTCACTTAGTTCCCTTGTTGATGGGATTTTTTGATCCCCGAGCAAATGCCCTTTCATAATCATCTTCTTCAAATAATCTTTCAATTGAATATAAACAGGACGATCTTTAACAACTTTAAAATCCTTAAACAATTCCTTACCCCCTGCAATCATTTTTGCATATTTATTTCATTCTCAAAAGGTCCACGACATATGTATTTTTTATAAAGGGCGGTACGGTCTTACAAATCTTTTCGATATAAGTTAATTACATCTTTTAAAGCTGCAGCTGCAGCGCCTCGTGGATTAGAAGCCCCACCAATTGTAGTAACTTGTCCCATCGTATCTGTAAAGAACGTAATTCCTTTTTCGGTCCCATTTACTTTTGCTAACGGATGATTTTTTTCTATTTCGCACGGTTCAACATTTAAATTCACATTGCCACCCTCATCCTTATATGTTGATGCTATTAATTTAATAATTTTATGTTGTTCCTTAGCATTTCTAATTTGCTGTTTTGTAACGTGCTCGATTCCTTTTATATGTATATCAGTAAGTGTTTTCTCTGTTTCCATTAAGCTGTTTGTCAAAAGTAACAATTTACACGCACTATCTGAACCACTTATATCTAATATAGGGTTTGTCTCAGCAATTCCTTTATCTTGTGCTTCTTTCAATGCTTCTTCAAATGTCATATCTTCCTCATACATTTTCGTAAGAATATAATTAGTTGTTCCATTTAATATTCCTTCTATTTTTTCAATACTGCAACCGGCTAAACTAAATTGTCCGATATCTAGGGTCGGTAATGCAGCGGCTGTTGCACCGCTATATCGAATTCGTACATTGGCGCCTCTTGCTGCTTCATTTATTTCTCTCCAGTTTGTAACGAGCGCCCCTTTAGAAATTGCTACTATATCCATCTGTTTCTCAATCGCTTGTTTCATATATTGTTTCCCTGGATTTCCATCTTTAAGATTTGTAACTGTTGATTCTACCAATACAGTACCACTTATGCTAGTTGTTGCACGTTCCTTCGGATGATACTCTAAATATTTTTCAATTGCAGCGGTACCGCCACCATACATCAATAAATGATGAAGTGATAAGCCGTCTTCATTATGTATTGCAATATTTCTCCCTAATACGCCACTTACAACTAATTGAATCCCATATGTTTCATATATATATGAATATTTTTCATTTAATAATTTTATAAACTCTCTGCCTACTGTTCCGTATCCTGATAATACAACTTGAATTTTCATAATATCCCCCCATATTTTTCTACCAAATCCCTCTTTCAATATAATATAAAGCGCTCTCGAATTCCATCGAGAGCGCTTTATTATTACCTATTTCGGTAAACGTGATAGCTTTTCAGCAATTGTTCTATAAAACTCTTGAATGCTAGAAAAACCTAATGAGTCTGAAACACTTAATCCTACCATATCGAGATGATCCCAATTCGCTTTCGTTTCGATATGATTCCATTTTCCAATCTGTAATGACCCATTATTATTTACAGCAACATTAGAAGATGGTGCAATCATAGAATTCGTATTTACTACACCATCATTTTGCCACCAAGAAGTATCAACTAACGGACGGTTTTCTTCATATCTCGCATAAGAACCTAAGAAAAATGCATTCCCCATCAACACTTTATTCATCGTAATATGCGGTAAATGTAAACCTGTTATAGGTGCTGCTTGTGATGCATGTCCACTATAGGATAAATAATACACATCTGGTTGCGTCTTTACCCAATTATTTAACTCCTTTGCACCATCTGTACTTAAATCCCATTGACTTATATCTTTTGTATTTTTCCAAAGTGAACTATTTAGAATACGATTACTATATTGGAAAAAGGACTCTCCAGCATTTTTCTTTATACCCCATTGATCCAATTTAAAATCATATAATGATAAATTATTGTTTCCTCCAAAGCTTGCAGCTGTAATGAGTAAATCTTTAACGAACGGTAGCAGAAGACTACCATCCGCAAGTGTTGTACCGTTGTGAGGGGTTGCTAATGTTGTAACACTATGAACATATGATTTTCCGCCTTCAAATAGTGGTGATATTTTGATGTCTGGGTGATTTTTCACATAATTCTTTTCTTCAAAACTACCTTCTTTTAATAGCTGTACTAATGTTCTAATCGTTTGTCCACCCATGCTATGTCCAACTAAATGAACTTTATTTGTTTCACTCCAATTCGGCGCAAAACCACTATAAGTTCTGCCAAAACGATTATGTCCATGTTTCTCAGCATGTACGGCACCATAGTCTACTGTCCCACCGCTAATTTGTGCATACAATTCACATGCACGATCCCAGTTACTAGAAACAGGTCCAACAGCTGCGGTATGTACCGTATAACCATTGCGTTTCAAATCTTCCTGTATATCATGAACACCACCCCAATATTTTACGCCAAGCATTTCTTCTCTACCCCATCCAGCAAATCCATTCACCAATATGATTGGATAATTATTTTGTTGCCTCTCTTCAGCGTATGATATTTTCGCTGCGAATGAACATACGGTCACTAATGCGAAAAAACATATTTTTAAAAATAACTTCCCCATACTTTCTCCCCCTAATAAAACGTTTACATTTTTCTTTTTTAAAAAATTAACAGAATACTTTAACAACTTAAACATAATGTAAAGTATTTTATATACGTTGTATATATAGAAAACATATACAAATGTTGATAAATATTAATTCAAGTAAATATTTACTTTTTACAATACAACTTGTAAATCTGTTTATTTGAATTTATAATTAGATATAGTTGCCTCATGTTAAAAAGATTTAAAAACCATAAGAAAACTAATCTCATTGCTTGAAAAGGAGGAAAAAGCATGCAAATCGGATCAAATATTCATACATTATCTCAACCTACTAAAATAACTCCATCTACTCTTGAGCATAATACTATCTCTTCTACTAAACTTGAAAGTAAGAAAATAAATGATCCTATCAAGTTTGATATTCGTTCATCTGAAAAAGAAATGAAACAGCCTGAGCATAAATTTAATGAATTAGATTTATGGAAGATGTTAAAGGATAAAGGTGTTCCTTTATGGATTATACTTGAAATGCTACAAAAGGCTCGTAAAGAAAAAGAAGCACAAAATAATTCAGTTCAAAATTCAAATGCGATTGAAGAAACGAGTGAGACTCGATTAAATGAAGTAATGTAAAGCATAATAATTGATTTGTCTATAAACTAAAAAGAGTTCGAAGCTGATGAAATTTTTATCAACTTCGAACTCTTTTTTAAGGTTTTTCGCCAATCGTTACAAAGTGAAAAGATACTTCTCCTTCCAAACCTTTAATTAACTTTTTTACTTTGACATTTTCATTAACCAATGTATTATCTGTCGACATTTTAGGTTTTTCGTCACCTAGTGATTTTTTCAAATGAAGAAGATGCATTTTCATTTCATTTGCCTTTATTTCTTTATAAACACTATTTTTTGCTACAATCATATACCATTCCGTTGAATATTTACGATTGTTACCTATCCAAGCATCACTATCGTATGTAACAGGAATCTCTTCCTCTCCTATTTTAATACTTTTCATAGTCTTATTGTCTTCACTTGTAAATAATAGCGCCCCTTCTTTGGGGAATTTCGGTAACGTATCTATAATATAATTGGAGCCATTATCTTGTTTTCGAAAAAGTTTTTCTTTAATCAATGCTTGTGCTGTAGATTCATTTAAAATTAAGACATTTCCATTTCCAACTTCCCCTTTTTTCACAGAAAACACTTCATTTTCTTCCGTAATTTCCTGATAACGATTAATAATTGGTGAAATATTATTTTCATCTCCAATAATTAATACACCGTTTGCAGGAAATGGATTTTCCTTTTTAGAACATGCACTAAAACTTATTAATAATAGTATCGTTAACATAAAAATAGTTAAAGTTCTTTTCATCTCGTTTCCTTTCATCATACAGTTCATTTTTCTACATACTTTATTGTAGTCTTACAAGCTAATAAATTCTATTGCTCCATAACCTTATAAAGCTTTTGCAGATAACGCCAACGGGTTATAAAGAAATATAAAACTTGTATACATATAAATGAAATTAAAATAACGATAGAGCTATTTATGATAGAAAAATCGACTAATTGCTGTAATGCTATATAAGCGACTACAGTATGAATCACTGCAACGACAATTGGTAAAAAGAACATTAATAATAACTGTCTCGTTACAACTTTTTTTAACTCACCTTTACTTAATCCCATTTTCGAAATCATTTTATATTGCTGCTGATCGCGATCCAAATCTGTATATAATCGGAAATAAATAAAACTAGCAGCGAATGTAAAGAAGACGATTCCGACTAAAATACTTACCATAAGTAATAAACCATTCTTTTGCTTTGCTTCCAACAAGTTTAATGTTAAAGCTTCAAAGTAGAAATCTCTGTCCCTAAGATCTTTATCGAATATACTCTTTAATTGATTGGAAATCTCTTTCGTTTTTATCCAATCATCTACAACAAATCCGTAAGTACGATATGGAATTTCTTTATTAACTGGGTCACTAGTAAGAGGCATTCCATCATATACCTGATCTTGAACAGCGATATAAATAGTTCTAGAATCGTGTGGTAAAACTAAATTTTCTACAGCTTTTTTCACATGAAATGTCTTTGTCCAGTCACCTTGAATGACTTCTATATTCTTTTTATACTCGCCATTTTTAAATTCTTGTTTTTGTGATACGACTCCAGGAATTAATAAAATTTCATCTTCTTTTTCAATTTTTTCTTGTTGATAGCCTAGTGCTTTAGCAAGATCGTTGTATTCACTTAACTTCATTACATTTACGCCATTTTCTGTGTATATATATGAAGATGAAGCCATTCGATACGGAATATTAGCATCAGAAAGGTGCTTTTTTATAATAGAAAGATTTTTATTCAATACTTTGTCATTTTCAAGACTTCCATACAAAAATGTATAGGGATTTGTCATCCTTACTAAATCCCTATTTCCAATTGCGGTTGTTGTACCAATTGCTGTAAATGCAACTGCTGAAACAATAGATACTATAAAAAACATCGTTGCATTATCTTTCATACGGTAAATTAATTCAGAAAATGTTAATATATTTGTTCTCTTTAAAAAGAAAGATTCTCTCCTTTTAGCAAGGCGCAATATATACACGCTACACTGTGTATATAAAAAGTACGTTCCTATAATTACTAGGAGCACACCTATTCCAAGCGTAATAAAATTGGTACTTGGTATGAAGCGAAATACTGAAAAATATCCATACCCTATACTAATTAAAGAAAGTAG
Organism: Bacillus sp. RB3; assembly: GCF_030164735.1. Classification (NCBI taxonomy): domain Bacteria; kingdom Bacillati; phylum Bacillota; class Bacilli; order Caryophanales; family Bacillaceae; genus Bacillus; species Bacillus sp. RB3. The sequence goes on along the minus strand of NZ_JASNGE010000002.1, from coordinate 72,537 downwards.
CGATAATAAAACTGAAGATTTCGGTTCAGGTTTTGGCTTTTCCTCTGCTCGAATAAGTTCCACAAGTTCCGTTACTTTTATCATTTTAAATGTAAATAATGAAACAATTAAAAACAAGAAAAGAAATGTGATAACAGTTAATAATACAGCCCGCACTGGTATATAAAAAGGTAAACCATTATTAATCATTAATACACTTGCACTTATCAATAAGACTAGTTTAGAAAATATGAGTCCAATGAAAATCCCTATACAAATTGAACCAAGTCCAATCAACATATTTTCAATTAATAATAATTTCTTAAGCTGTCTCATTGACATACCTTGCATCATTAAAATGCCAAATTCTTTCTTACGCGTTTTTAAAAACGAACTAACTGAATATAAAATGAAGAAAAATGAAAATACAAAAATCAATCCTTGCGAAACTGAAAATCCCAATGTACCAAATGCACTTATTGTTGCACTTGTCGATTTCAACTCACCTTGTAAATCAGGATGAAATAATAAAAGAGCATACGTAAAGAAAATCATAATAGAAAATGCACTACTTAAAAAATGGGCAGCATATGTACGCTTATTGCGAAAAATATTATTAAATGCGAACTGACGAAAAGTCATGCCTTTTCCCTCCTAACAAAGAAAGGACATCCATAATCTTTTGATAAAAAGTTTGCCTACTTTCACCACAATAAATTTCGTTATATAGTTGACCATCTTTAATAAAGATTACTCGGCTGCAAAAGCTCGCTGCATACGGATCATGTGTAACTAACATCATCGTTGCTTTTTCTTCTTTATTTAGAGTATCCAGCATCTCCATTACATCATTTGAAGATTTAGAGTCCAAGTTCCCTGTTGGTTCATCTGCAAGTAATAATTGCGGCTTATGAACAATTGCACGAGCGATTGCTGTTCTTTGAGCTTGTCCCCCTGATATTTCAAACGTTCTTTTATTCAATATATCTGTAATATTTAACTTCTCTGCAATCTCTTCCAATCGCTTGTTCATTTCTTGCACGGAAACACCATCTAAAGTCATCGGCAATACGATGTTTTCTTTTACAGTAAGTGTGCTAAGAAGATTAAATGATTGAAAAACAAATCCTAATTGTTTTCTGCGGAATAACGCTAATTCTTCTGATGATAATTGAAAAGGATTTGTGCCATTAATAAATATTTCTCCCGATGATGGAGAATCAATAGTAGATACCATATTCAATAACGTTGTTTTTCCGCTACCTGATGGACCCATAATTCCTACAAATTCACCTTCTTGAATTGATAAATCAATATCTACTAATGCTTTATAAGGTACTTTCCCTTTATATACTTTACTAATACTTTTTGCATGTAAAATTTCCATGTATATTCTCCCTTCATTTCCACTGCTCACTATAAAGTGTAAATGAATTGTCTTACAGCTCATATTGATTCATCTTTCATTTACCTTACACGCTTGTAAGATTTCTAAAAAAACTGACAACATAATTATTTCAAACTAAAATTAACGCATAACTATCTTATAATAATTGTATAGTAGTAGGAAATATAATGTATAATAAATCTTTATTATATAAATGAGAAAAGACCGATTGCTATCGGTCTTTTACTACCAAACGTTATATTTTTATCCACTCAGATTTTCTCAATATATAATGATTATATATTTGATTTTCTATCCTCTGTTGGCTCTTATAAATAAACCCGCATTTTTCAATAACTTTATTTGATGCTACATTGTTAATTAAAGCAATTGCGTTAAGGACATTTAAATTTGTTTCTTTAAACAAATAGTCAATTAAACCTTTAGTCGCTTTTGTAGCATAGCCATGATTTTGATATTCATTTGAGATAGCATACATTATCTCTCTGTTTGGTGAAGGGAGTTCTTCTTTCATACCTGTGCAGCACCATCCAATGAGTTCATTTGTAGCTTTCTTAAATATTCCTAGCTTTAACATATGATTATCTATGTTATTCGTAGTTTTCACTGCATCAAGAAATGCTTTGTTTGCTGGTATTTCATAATCTGCAATCCAATCCACCCTTTGTTCTTTCGTTGATTTCCAGTCTGGTAAAAATTTTGCTATTTCCGGTTGATTTGCTATTTTATAAATACTCTCTGCATCTTTGACCGTAAACTCTTGCAAGTATATATCTCCACAATCTATTTTAAATAACTTAGTGAATCTCTCTTCTCCCATGTTAATCCCCCTTATTTACGTTATAGCTCCTTAATCTGCTTCGTAAGTTCAATAAACCGTTCATCCAGTGCTTTATATTCTTTGTCTTTAGAAGTTAAAAAGCTTAATTTTCCTAATACTTCTTGTCTCTCTGTTTCTAACGTTAAACGTAGCTCTTCAATATCATCTCTTGTTTTAGTAGGTTCTTCTAGCTGCTTTTGTATCGTATTGTTTGAAAACACGAGTTTTGTGTTAGTTGTTTTCTCCAGAAAATATCGATCGTGAGATACAATTACTAATGTTCCGTTATACTCAGCTAATGTATTTTCAAGTTGTTCACGTGAAGGTAGATCCAAGTGATTCGTCGGTTCGTCTAAAATGAGTACATCTTTTTCATCTAAAATATAAGCCATTAGCTTACACTTTACTCTTTCTCCCATACTCATATGCTCAATCGGCTCTTTCCATTGAGACGCTTGGAATCCTAAATGTTTCATTAAATTTTGGACTTTTCCTCTTTCTTCAAACGTCTCTTTAAAAAATAAATTTTCTGGTGTTTTATCAAGCGGTAAATCAAAAACTTCTTGTGTTAAATAGCCGATGTTTGCTGAAGGTGAAATCCATATTTCTCCTTCAGCAGTTTCCGTTCCCATAATCATCTTCAGTAATGTTGTTTTCCCACTACCGTTTGGTCCAACAATCGCAACTTTCTCACCGTGCTGAATTGTAAAATTAACGTTTTCAAATAATACTTTCCCATGAAAGTCTTTTTTTAATTGCTTTACTTCTAAAAAGCGTTTTCCTACTTTTTTGTTCGCTTGAATAGAAAACTCAACTGAATACTCTTCTTTCACACGTTCTACTTTCGTTTTCTCCAGCTCTTTTTCAAGTCTTTTTCGTTTTGACTTCACTTGTGCATCCATTCGCTTCGCTTTTACACGATAGAATTCTTTCACACCTTCTTGTTTTGTAGACTGCGCGTGTGCCTTTTGTGACCATGAACTCAATTCTTTTATATGTGTTTCTACTTGTTCTATCTTTTTTTGTTGTTTTTCATATTCACGCTGCTGCGACTTTCTTTTTTGCTCACGTGCTTTCATGTAGCTCGTATAATTACCACTATGCTCAATTAATTTTTTGTCCTCAATTGACCATATTTTTGTTGCGACAACATCTAAAAAATATCGATCATGCGATACAACGATAACTGTACCTTTCATGTTTTTTATTTGTTTAATGAGAAATCCCGTACTGATCTCATCCAAATGATTTGTCGGTTCGTCTAATATTAAGACATTAGGATTTTCAGCAAATCCTTTTGCTAATCGAATTTTCAGCTTTTCACCACCACTTAAAGTATGAAAATCGTTCGTTGGCACGCCCCATTTTGCAAGAAGTTCTGCTTCTTTTGCAATTACATCATTACTAATAAAAGATTCTATTTCTTGCTCAACATATGCGGTTGTCATATTCATTTGCTGCCATTCAACAATCCCTTTTGAAGGCTCAATCTTTCCATTTATTAATTGAAGTAACGTTGATTTACCAGCACCGTTTTTACCAATTAATCCGATAACATCCCCTTGTTTTACTGTCACATTCATTTTCTCTAACAACATATTTTCTTTTATTTCAACATAAACATCATTTAATTTTAATAGTTCTTTCATAATACCGATCCCTTTCATTAAGGGAGAATAAAAAAATCCTCCCAAATAAATTTGGCAGGATTAGTCGTTAAAATATTTACACCCAAATAAGCTATTACGTAACATAAATAGCAATACCGTTCTATGGAAATTGGGCAGACTAATCCTATTTTTTAGAAATTGAAATTTATTGAATTTCAACATTTAAAAATAAGATTAGTTAATCATCGTCCACCCATCATTCCTTTCTGTCATTAATAACCATATTGTACCATGATAATACTGTATGCGTAAATATTATTATTTGTACTTCAAAAGCAATTATTTTTCTTCAAGTTTATTTTTACAATTTCATGTGCTCATATCTTTAATTCTTACTAATTTGTATCATTTATTCATATGAAAACTTTTTAAAAAATACAAAACAAGGCTAAAAAACTTATCTCCAACGTTCTTTAGCCTTGATCACTTTTTACACATTAAAAAATATTACTCGTACTACCGTACCTTTATCAACTTCTGAATGGATTTCTACACTATGTCCTAATTGCTTCGTAATTTCATATACGAGATATAGCCCCATTCCTGTTGATTCTTTAAAATCTCTACCGTTTTCTCCTGTAAAGAAAGGTTTGAAGACTCTTGGTAAATCTTGCTTCGGTATACCTACGCCATTATCAGCAATTTCAAGTATAACGGTATTACCTTCCTTACAAGCTTTCACTTTAATCTTTTCTCTACTACCTGATGAATATTTAATCGCATTCGATAGTATTTGCCCAATTAAAAATTGTAACCATTTCGCATCACTTTCTACAGTAATGTCCTTATCAATTTCAAGCTCTGGATATACAAAATTCCGGATAAAGAACCGTTTATGCTCATGTACCGAATCATTCACTATTTTATGTAGTTGTACTCTTTCTACATAAAAATCTTGTGTAAATGCTTCTAAACGTGCGACATACAGAGCCATTTCTAATCCCTTTTTTAATTGATCAGTTTCCTCATTTATACTTTCAAAACGTGAATCTACTTCATCCTGTGTAATTAATTCTATTACAGATAAAGGTGTTTTCATTTGATGAATCCACTGATTCATAAAGGTTAAATGGTCATTATTTTTTCTCTCTTGCATTTGCAGCTGATTTTGATAATGTCGATATTGCACCTCAAGTAGTTCTTGAAGAGCAGCCGATACAGCTGCAAAATCAGATTTTTGAACAGATTCATCCAAAGATTGCATCGGGTTTGCTAAGCGCTCATAAAAAGAACGATGTGTAAAATAACGAAACACTAAATAACTTCCCATAAAGAAAGCCCCTAGAAACATTGCATATAACGCCGTTGTAATATGATTATGCCCATCAAACCAATATACGAGAAATATAGCTAGTAGTTGAATTATAGTAAAGCAAATAAGTGGTATATGATCACGTATAAACAACCTTATCATTTTTCTATACCAGTATCCCAAGTAATATGCAATCTATATCCAACACTACGAATCGTTTCAATCGCACCTTCTATATGTAACGTTTGTAACTTTTTACGCACACGTGTTGTATTTACACTTAATGTATTATCATCAACATAAGATTCGCTATCCCATAATTTATTTAACAACACTTCCCTACTCACAACACGCGGATAATTTTTCATTAATGTCTCTAATAAAATAGCTTCGTTTCTCGTTATATCAATCTCTTCGTTTCTAAGTTTCAATACAAGTCTTTCAGGATATAAACAAAGGCCTTGTTGCTCAATCATTCGCTCTTCTAGTTTCGGTGCATAATCTCCATATGCACGTCTTAAATGACTACGAATTTTCGCCACTACAACTTCATAATGAAAAGGCTTCGGAATAAAATCATCGCCACCATTTTCTAACGCCATAACTTGATCCATCGTACCTTCACGAGCCGAAATGAATAGTATCGGACATGTAGAAACACCGCGAATTTGACGACACCAAAAGTACCCATCAAAACTCGGTAAATTAATATCTAATAAAACTAACTCTGGTTGTTCATCTAAAAAAATGTCTAATACATTTTGAAAGTCCGATACAATAACTCCTTGATAACCATATTTCGCAACATGTTTTGATAATAGTTCTGCAATTTTCATATCGTCTTCTACAATCATAATTTTGACCATTATTGAACTCCTTTTTAATCCACAATCTCAAATATACTTATATAAAATAAATACTACCTCTTTTCACAAAATCCGTAAATTAAAAAAGGATGCTTTTATACAAAAGTATCCTTTTTCGCCCCTTATCTATTTAATATGAAATTTACTAAAAGTAAATCCTAGTTTCTCCACATAATCCATCCCTAATTCCATACGCGCCGTTTTCAACGGATCCACAACTTGGCAAACTTTTAAATTACCTGCTGCCGATAATAAAAGAGTTGCATCAGCTTTAGACATTGCTAATTCTTCATGTAAAAATGTCACCATATTATGTACAGCACGACTTGCTGCATCATCTAACAATTTCTCTGAAGCAATCGTCATCATTTTTTCTTTTTGAATAGCCATTGGTAACGGCCATTTTTTCCCTTTTATAATTTGAACTGTTACAGTTACCTCACCAGCAACCTCTACACCACTAACACCAATTTCACCATCACCCATTGCTGCGTGTAAATCACCTAACGCTAATAGTGCTCCTGGGACATTAACTGGTAGTAGTAATGTTGTTCCTTCTTTAATTTCTTTACAGTCCATATTCCCGCCGTGATCATGCGGTGTGCCACATGAAATGCTCTCTTCTTTCGGTGCAGTACCAATTACCCCAATCATTGGATTAATCGGGATTTGTAGTTCACTTGAAAACAAAACATGTTCATTATGTATTGGGACAATTTTCACTGTATTTTCATTTAACTCATTCCCTATTACACCAAGGTTTGCACCTGTAGTTAAAACGCCCTGCTCTGCAATTTTAATCTTTTCAATCGTTACGGCTAATATATCGCCAGGTTCTGCTCCTTTAACATATACAGGTCCAGTCGCTGGATTAATTCGGTTCCAATCTAATTCTTGAAACACAACATCTTCAGAATCGATTTGATTTTCAAAGCAATCATATGTTTCAAATACAAGACTGCTCCCAATTTCCACTTCCATACAAGGCTTATTTTCTGGTGACATTGAGTAAATGATATGGTCTTTATGAATTCGATACATAATACCTCTCCCTTTTATATTTATCTACTATTACTAATTAGCTCTTTTTATACAAGCTCCTCTTAAAATTAAATGTTATTTTTATGTAAAAAAGCACGCAGATTGTTTTATAACATACACTCTTTACTATAACAGAAAGGTGGTATCACTATGCCCCTTATTCCATACAACGAAAGTGATGTTGATTTACTAGCTCGTTTAATTCGTGCTGAAGCTGAAGGTGAAGGTCGCCAAGGTGAGGAGTTAGTTGGATGCGTTGTAGTAAACCGTGTATTTTGTGATTGCTTAGATTTTAAACAACTCCGTACCGTACGCGACGCTGTATATCAAAGCCCCGGCGGATTTGAAGCAGTACAATATGGATATTTTTATCAACGCGCTCGTGAATCAGAAAAAGAAATTGCACGAAAAGTTTTACAAGGTAAATGGCGCTGGCCTGCACGATGGGCTCTTTGGTATTTCCGTCCAGTTGGAGCTTGTCCACCTGAATGGTATAATCAGCCATTTGTAGGACAGTTTAAAAGCCATTGTTTTTATGAACCAAGTGGTGATGAATGTCCAAAAATGTATTCACGCTAGCAAAATTTGAAACGCAAGTACTTAGATGTCTAAGTACTTGCGTTTCTTTTAGCTTTATTTTAGAAATCTAGTAATGAGATGAATTTTTCGATGCCCACCACATGTATTAATAACGATATACGTGGGCCACTAGACTGATTCATAATAAGCTTATAAATAATAATAAATAATTGTTTTTGATTTTTTTTCATTATTTTTTTATTGTCATGATGGCAAATCGAATACAATTGCTCCATTAAGTTAGAGTAATCTTTGTTAGAACGAAGTATATTGCAAACTTTTACTAACCATTCTTTCTGTCTTTCATCTAATGTGTTGTAAAACTCTGTATTTCTCTCTCGATTTACCGCAATTAATTTTTCAGATTGAAAGTTTTTTATCCAATACTCTGCGCGGTTACATATCGCTATCATAGCATCTAATGTATAACTTCTATCTATTTTTTCTAATGTATCTTGTAAAATAGATGAATCAAAATTTAATAGCGGTAACGTTCCTGCTACTTGATTAAATCTCGGATATTCTTTAAACTGCCTATCAACTTTAGAGAGTTTAATTGCATCAAATAAATCTTCATTTTTGAGCGTTTTATTTTCATAGCTATCTTTCAATCGTTCATACTCTGTATAATTACGAATCACATCTTCATCCAACCCAATATGAAAAGCAGTGCCTGATTTGTATTTGGCAAACATAAAGAGAATTACTTCTGGTATATACACTTTCAATAAATCGCTTGGTGTAATGCTATTCCCTGAAGAACTAGACATTTTTTCATGATTCCCTTTAATACCAATGAAATCGTAAGCAACGTAATGAGGCGCTTCACGATTGAATATTTTCCTTGCAATTTCTTTTGATACATTATAACTACCCGTTTCTGATGAATGATCTCTTCCACCCGGTTCAAAAATAACATCCTCTATCATCCATCTCATCGGCCAATCGATTTTCCAGTTTAGTTTCATTTTATTTGTATTTAATACGGATAATTCTTTTTCATTTCCGCATTCACATTCATACCGGACTGTTTTTAATACTTCATCAAAATGTGTAATAGTTGTTGTATCTTTTCCACACCTCTCACAATATAATGTAGCTGGATAAAAATTGTTTCGCTCTTCTTCACTACACTCTCCAGTTTTAAAATCCATTAAAATATCATATATTTCTTTTCGTTTATACAAAGCCTCTAAAATATTTTTGTTATACCTTCCACTTCTATATTCATCATATTGATAAATAAATTCTACTTCAATTCCAAATGCTTGAAGCGATGTTTCAAACTCTTTTTCAAAATGCTCCGCATACGAGTTATGACATCCAGACGGATCTGGAATATCACAGTATGGCATACCAATATACTTTGCAAAAGATGGATCAATATTTTTTGGAACTTTTCTAAATCGATCATAATCATCCCACGAAAATATAAAACGAGTCTTTTTCCCTAAACCTTGAAGTGCTCTTACTACGAAATAAGTCGTTACGATTTCACGAAAGTTCCCAATATGAACAGAACCTGAAGGACTAATTCCAGATGCACAAACAAACGTTTCTTTATTTGGATGTTTCCTAATTAATTCATGTGCTACTTCATACGCCCAATGCATTTATTGCTCACCTCAATTATTTTTTGTTTTCGTATTCTCAGTTTTATGCAATAAAAAAACTCCCACCCCCAAGATTATTCATCTTGAGGACGAGAGTTGTTAGCTTCGCGGTACCACCTCAGTTTGTTAATATGTCACCATATTAACCTCTTCAGGTACGGCAAAATATGCTTATACCCTATCTCTATAACGGGAGAACCCGTCGCACCATCCCTAAATAAATTAGTTCCTTGCGCAGCTCCAAGTCTTTTTTCGTTAAGATGTATACAGCTCTTTCTCAGCTACCAGAGCTCTCTGTACGTATTCTTTCTTAACTACTCTTCTCTTCCATGCCATTTTAAATATTAGTTTTTTAATATGATAATTTATAACACTTTTATTGTCAAACTTTTCCGAATCAAAAACATATAATTACCTAAAAAAATTCTTTATCGCTTCTAATTGAATTTTATGACTACACTCATCACAACAATATGCCCCGTTTGGTTTTTCTTTAAATCGCTTATATTTTTCACTGCCTTCGTAAACACGAAATATATTCTTACAAGAAAAGCAAACAATCTCATAAAACATCATATGCATTTTCCTCTCCTTGTTTATACACTTTTTTAATCACTTGTGAGAAGGTCATTTTTCTACAGCATAAATTTTAATATCCTTTGACTAAAAGGTTTACCTCTATTCTTATTGAATTATATTAATATCTTATAACGCGAGGTGAACATCTTGTTCAGTAATATAGAATTAGTTTTAGATGCTAAAGCAAGTTTAGCTGAAGGACCATGTTGGAATGAAAAAAAGCAACTTTTATATTGGGTTGATATTATGGAGAGAAAATTATGCATATACAACCCTACCGCTAATACGAACCGAGTAATTGCACTCAATCAACAAATCGGCTGTGTTGTTCCATATTTAGAGGATGTACTACTCTTAGCTATGGAAAAAGGCTTTTATTCTATTAATATAAATACCGAAAAACTGACACATATCTTTGACCCTGAACCACATTTAATAGAAAATCGTTTCAATGATGGAAAATGTGATCCAGCTGGTCGTTTCTGGGCAGGTTCTACAGATACATACGGTATGAATGCTGCAGGTTCCTTGTATTGTTTACATCATAATTTAAGTGTAGAGAAAAAAGTTTCACATGTAAATACATCAAATGGAATTGCTTGGTCACCTGATCATACATACTTTTACTTTATAGATACACCTACTAAAAAAGTGGTTCGCTATCAATATAATATACGTACTGGAGACATTCATAATCCAATTGATGTAATCATTTTCTCTGAAAATGATGGTCTACCTGATGGTATGACAATTGACGAAGACGGCTGTTTATGGATTGCACATTGGGGAGGTTCAAAAATAACTAGATGGAATCCATCTACTGGAGAACAAATATTAAATATTCCAATTCCAGCTTTATATGTAACATCATGTACATTTGGAGGACCTAATTTAACAGATTTATATGTTACCACAGCCAGAACAAGAATGACTGATGACGAATTAAAAGAGTATCCACATGCTGGTGGTATTTTTCGAATTCAAACAAATGTTAAAGGCTGTCCCACCTATTCATTTTGCAATAAAAATATTGGAGCTGAAACAATGTGAACCGTATCGATTACATAAGACAAGAAGAAAAGAAATATCACGGCCTTTGCTATGAACAATATAAACTATTTGAAATTGGCTCTTGGCTGTACAAACCGGTTAAAACAGTTATGAACTTGATGGATCACTTTGAAGGACAAAACAACTTGCAAGTACTTGATCTTGGCTCTGGCATCGGTAGAAATAGCATTCCAATTGCACAAATAATAAAAAATTATAATGGCACTGTTACATGTGTTGATTTACTTGATTCCGCTTTAACAAAGCTAAAAATTTATAGTAAAGAACATGATGTATTCGAGGTTATAAAAACAGAACAAGCAGAAATTGAAAACTATCATATTGACTCTAACGCTTATGATTATATCGTTGCAGTATCAAGTTTAGAGCATGTTAAATCAAAAGAAGATTTTAAAAAAGTGCTCCATTCTATGAAACAAGGGACAAAAAACGGCGGTATTAATTGTTTAATTATTAACTCTAACATACAAGAAATTGTTTTAAAAACGAATGAAGAATTAGAAGCTTTAATTGAAATTAATCTCCCAACTGATGAAATGATACATCTATTAAAAAGTATTTATAAAGGATGGAAAGAAGTAAAAGTTGAAATAAAAGAATTAGCTTATAATATAGTTCGTAATGAAAGACACATTCAATTAAAAACAAATGCTATTACTTTTGCCTTTCAGAAATAATACTATAAAAGGTAAGGATATTTTCTCATATATTCATAGGAACACCCTTACCTTTTATCTTCATAATATTATTTCGTTATTAGTTTTCGTATCATCTAAAATATAATTTTCATTCGAAATACTAATCAGCTATTAATTGAATTCATTAACTGGAAGAAATATTCCGCTTCATGAGTCTCATTCAATTTATACCATGAATGAAGTGTATCCGGCGCAAATACATCTAATTTTCTCAATACCTCCATGGCAAATTCTAGAGGAGCTACACCCGATGCGGTAATAAAGTTTTCACTGGATGATACAGGTCCCTCTTTATAAAAATTTTCTCCTTTATAAGTAGGACAAACCATTTTCATATACTCTAAACTATTACTTGTGTGATTTATAGAATCCAAGTAACCGTAATTTGCAAGACCTATAGTTGCACCGCAAATGGCAGCCACAATTGTACCAAGTTTTAAAGCCTCATCAACTTTTTGCAAAATAGGTTTATGTATTTCTTCACTCCAAGTATTCCCTCCAGGTAAAATTAATAGATCGTTACTCTCAAGGATACATTCATCTAGGGAAATATCCGGCTGTATATTCAAGCCCCCCATTGAAATAACCATTTCTTTATTTATTCCAACTGTGACTACTTTAAAAGGCGCTACATCTTTTTTAAAATATCTCCCTGTATTAAGTTCAGCAATTAAATGTCCGTACTCCCAATCCGACATCGTGTCAAATACATATAGATAGGCTTTTCTTGTTTGCATTCAATAACACTCCATTCATATACTACAGTTTTAATTACAAAAATTGCTCTTTTCAGTTTAACATTTCATTCAATATTTATGGTTTAAAATTCCAAATAAAAGAGCACTTGTTTCCGCAAGTGCTCTTTTTGGGGATTTTGAGATATCCTATTAAAGAAAGTTAAGGTTACTTAAAGTTAATAGGTACTTCTATTATATGCTTGTCCTTTTTATTTGTGCATAATCAATATATAAACATCTTTAATAATTCTTAATAACTTTTAATTATAGTTCTCTCTTACATTTTATCGTTAAAAAATTGGCTTTTTCTCACGAGAAATTATCTTTTTATATTGTACCTATCTAATACTTTTTCTAACATTTCTAAAGTTATTGGTTCTGCTTCTTTTATTAATCGATAACCAATACGCCCATTCGGTTCCGCTGTAACTTGCTGTAAACTCTTTACATCATGGATCCCTTTTTCTCTTAATTGCATATATAGTTGTTGCTCCGACATTTTTGCCTGCATCAAATTTTCTTTTACAATCTCTCCGTTTTCAACAATTATAATGCTACTTCCATTTAGAAATTGTTCCACCTTCTTTGATTTCAATTCAAAGAAATGAATAATAAGTAATATGCTTGCAAATATGATGGCCGCAAATATAGATGGGACTACTTTTCTACTTAATACAGGTTCTACAATAATACGGCCGATTGATACAACTATAATGATTTCAGCTCTTGTCATTTGGCTGACAGATGCACTACCTGTCATTTTCAAGACAATTATTCCAGTAAAAGTTAATATAATACTTTCCCAAATTATATTCATAATAACCCAATCCTTTAATGGTGTATTTTACTATCATTCCCATTAAAGTTGTGTTTTACTTACCTATTAAGTTGTTAAATCCTTCAGACCATGATGGAAATAAAGGTATCCAACCATACTCTTTACGTGCCTTATTATTGGAAGCTCCTCTTTCCCAACTATTTTTCCCATCTTGAACTTTAGGCTTAGGTGCCCCTATCGCTGCTGCATATATTGGTAACCATTCTTTACTAGTTGCTGGATAATTATCTACAATATTTACGATTCCTGAAGGCCAATTAAGGGCTAGCATAGTAGCTCTTGCAGCATCTTCGACATGTATAAACGAGCTTATCCCGTCTGATGCGATAATCTCATTATTACGAACTTGATTTGCTATTAATCCGTTTTCCGCATACCATGTTCCTGGTCCATATAATGTGCCATAACGAAGTATAACCGATTCAGGTAACTCAGTAACAGCTTCTTCTAATTTTAATATGCCATTAACAGTGACTTGCCGAGGCGCGGAAGCAGTAATATGTAGTGAATCTTTTTCAGTCGCAAATGTATCCCCTGGTTCATACGCCCATGAAATACTTTGAGCGATTATTTTCTGTACCCCTACATTTTTAGCTGCATCGACAAGGTTACGAGTGCCTTTTGTTCTAATTTTTGCATTATCCTCAAAATTCCATGATGACAATGACGTTAATTGATGAATAACTACATCGGGATTTGTTTCTTCTAATACAGAAAATACAGCCTCTCTATTAAATACATCAGCTATTACTGGTATGGCACCAACCTTTTTCATTGCTTCTACTTGCGAAGTAGTACGGATCATCGCAAACACCGTGTGCCCATTTTTTATTAACAGTGGTAATAAAGAACGTCCTATTACACCAGTTGCACCTGCTACAAATATTTTCATATATGTTCCTCCTCATTTAGTAATCATAAATGTGACGAAACATTTGTGAGGTATGTGACAAATATTTACTCATTTTTTTCGTTATTCATATGAAACATATACTTTTAATGGTTTAATTATCCCTAAACTCAATTCATCAAAGCATTCTATGAGTGAAGTATAATGTATTTCATGTTGAAAGATCTCTTCTATAAATGGTGTTTTTCCTATTTCTTCAAAAAACCAGTCTGCATGCTTTTGATAATCGGATCCATCACTTGATCCAACGATTTGCAATTCTTTCTGATAAAAGTTAGCAGTTAATGTTAGTTCTTCTATATTACCATCAGACAGTATACATATTTCACCATTAGTTTTAAGAGTTTTTTGCAAAGTATGGAACCCACTATTTGTAGCAGAACATTCAAAACCCTAATTATATGTTTCTATTATTTTCTCTTCTGAATCATATATGTTTTTCGCACCAAACTTCTTTGCAAAATCTCTTCTATTTTTATTAGGCTCAACAACATCCACGTGCTCAATGCCTACATAGTATTTTAAGAAATTACAAGCGAGTAAACCAATAACTCCCATTCCAGTTATAAGTACTTTTTCATCCTGTCGCGGGTTTAGTTTCAATACTCCTTTAGCGGCATCACACGAAAGAATAGATAATAAAGCAACTTTAGGTTGTATAGAACTAGGCACTCGGATTACTTTATGCCCCTTAACTATCCCTATCGTTTCATGTCCATAAAAAGAAACTACTTTATCACCTACGTTTACATGTGTTACTTTATTACCAACTTGAATCACTTCACCATAACTTTCATATCCAGTTTTTCTTGGATAAAAAGGATTCGTTTCCGTAACATCGGATCCATTATACTGTGGTAACTCGGCCCCAATGCTTATCGCTCCTGCGATTGTTTTAACGATAATTTCATCGTCCTGTATGTCCTTAATTTCATTTATTTCCCACTTGAGTTGTTTAGGCCCTTTTAAAATTAATTTATATTGTTCCATTTATATCCTCTCTTTTTATAAAGATGTTATAAGTAATATTGTTATCCATCTAGTTATCGACTATATTTATTTACCCACTAGAGAAATTACCCTTGCCCACGTTTATACCGTTACTGCTCCTGTACATTACTGTTCAGCATCTAACACTTTAAGATTACTATTCTGATAACATTTTAAGAAAAGTTGTTGCCGCCCAAATGAAATACGCAAGTTGCGTAACGATATACATCGTAATTTCAAAACCTGTAAGCTTTCTTTCCTTTTTTATTTTCTTTAAATATCTATAAAAACAAAATGAACATAAAATCAGTAAAACAATAGACATTTGATATAGATTTCCCACTAAAAGAACTGCCATTTATTTCATCACCTTTCCAATAAAGTGAAACTTTAATCAGTGGGGGGTTTGTTCATCCTCCACTGATTATCAGCCCCCACCAGTCGGGATTTAACGGGATAAAAAATATATAGTTCAAGCATATCATTTTAACGGAACTAATTACCGCAATTTTCAAATTAAATGAACTTCCTAAGTAAAAGAAGTAACTTTTTGGAAATGTTTCAATACAATATTATGTAATTCAATACGCTCTATATAATATTAGATTAGGTTTTCTTTTACTGTACATGCTTAGGAGGAAGTTTTACATGCAATTGATTCATAACATACAAAAAACGTTTAATAACCTATGTAACTACGATACGGTCAATTTAATACACGCTATTCAATCATTAAATATTTCACTTCATAAAATATCTCCTTTTATTACTTCACCAGTTAATCTTGAATACGGACGGAACGTTATCTATCAGTCTGAATTTGTAGAGATTTTAGTATTAAATTTCCCCAGCAAAGCAAAGACTTTTGTGCACGATCACGGAATATCTGTAGGATGTATACTAATAGTCAATGGTACGCTACAAAATATAACGTACGAAAATAATAGCGAGCGGATTGAAGAGTTTACAGAGGGAAATATTTTCACAGTAAAAAAAGATACTGTGCATAAAATGTATAATGCTACAGATTCGGCAGTAATAACTTTCCACGTATATTCCCCCCCATTAAAAGATGTCCAAATATATGAATAGTCTTTAGAAGGAGGAAATATGCAAAATTTGAAAGATTACTATATAAAGAGCTTACAAGATGGTCGTAACGTTTGGCTCTATGGACAAAAAGTAGATGTAACTACAGACAAACATTTTGCAGGAACATTAAGTACCATTTCTAATTTATTTTCATTGTTTGATGATCCAATACGAAGAGATTCTATTGGATATGTTAGCCCAAAAACGAAAAAATTTGTCCATACAGCCTTTTTAATTCCGAATTCCTATAACGAATTATTAATGAGGAGAACCGCTTTTGAAACGTGGAGTTATGCTACAGACGGTGTAATGAGTAGACTATCTGATTACGCAAGATCGAGACTTACCGGCTGGTACGTATCAAAATATTTTTATAAAAAATTCGATGTACAGTTTCCAGATAAAATTACATCTTATTATGAAGAAGCGAGAGATAATCACTTGTTCTTAAGCGTAGTTCAACGTGATCCACAAATAAATCGATCTACAGAATCAATGTTGAATACAAATGACTTAGGATTACTAAGAGTTACGAAGAAAACTTCTGACGGAATTTATTTAAGTGGTGCTAAAATGATCGGTACTGCTTCTCCTTATTCAAATGATTTATTAATCTATCCATTAGCAAAACTGACTGATACTCAAAAAGATTTAGCTCACTTTCTCATTGTAGCAGCCAATTCTCCTGGATTACATATGGTTTGTAGAGAACCATTTGCGAATACACATTCAATTACAGTTGATTCCCCTCTTAGCTCACAGTACGATGAAATGGATGCACTATTAATCTTTGATAATGTATTTGTACCATGGGAACGTGTCTTACTATATAACAACCCTGAAGCGTTATGGGCAATAAAGTCAGATATAGCTTCTAGTAGTTTAGCTTATCACCAAGCAATTGTACGATTAGTAGTAAAGCTAGAATTTATAACTGCAATTGCTTGTGAAATTGCTGAAGCAATCGGTGCTACTACTTATTTGCATGTTCAAGAGAAGCTTGGGGAATTAATTATGCAAATCGAAACAATTCGCGCACTTTTAATTGCTGCAGAAGTTGAAGGTACTACAAATGAAACAAAAACTTATTTGCCGAAATTTAAATATATCGAAACTGCAAGGAATCTTGGTTCCAAATATTATCCCCGTGCAATAGAAATTTTACAATTAATTGGAGCAGGTGGTTTCATTCAACTTCCTTCGAGCTCGAATGACTTCCAGAGTCCAATAGATGATTTATTGAAAAAGCACTTTAAAGGAACAAATATAGATGCCGAACAACGCACAAAATTATTTAAGTTAGCCTGGGATATTATTGGAAGCCCATTAGGATCAAGACACGAATTGTACGAAAGATTTTACGCGGGAGATTCAATACGAAATACAGCTACGCAATATGTAAATTATGATAAAAATCATTTTAAAAAGATGCTAAGTAAATATTTACATTAATGAAAAAGAGCACTTTTTGCTAAGAGTGCTCTTAAAAAACATATAGTTATTCAGTTACATATATAGTTGCTCCGGCCACAACTGCTACTTTTCTCCGTAATCGTTTCATTTTATTCAGCTTTATAACCTCTGGTATATGCTTCCTATCATATTTCCTCATATAGGCTTCTCCATCTGGAGTAACTAATTGTAAAACAATCTCACAACAAACTTCCTAATTCAAATTATTCCTTTCTAAACTGAAAATCCAACTGTCTTGATTGCTTGATTTCCTCAATTACTTTACGAATACCTTCTTCAATCTTATCTTCTTTTACATTCGAAACATTTAATTTTAATAGTTTTTCTTTAGGAAAATCCCTCATATAATTCTTATCAATAGTATCGACACTTATTTGAATGTCACCTAATTTTTGTATAAGTGTTTCTGTAACTATGTTTTTCGGCATTTCTAAACAAGTGTGTATTCCAAGTGTGTTTTGTCTATTATATGTAAATAATGATGAATTTTCATTTTGCACTTTTTCTAATGTTTCTGCTAGTTTTATTGATCTATTGTAGTAGGAAGAATTAATTTTACTTTTATGACGTTCAAACATACCGCTCTTTATATAAATTTCTAAAGCCGCTTGAGAAATCATCGGACTATCAATATCTAGTATTTTTTTGTATGTATAGAAAGCATTTGCAATGGATCGTGGGATGACCGCAACTCCAACCCGTAAACCTGGAAAAATAATCTTCGAATAACTTTTCAAATATATGACATGACTACAATTATCCAAGCTATATAACGGATCTGCTTTTGAATCAGTTTCTAAATCTGCTAAATAATCATCTTCCACTATAAATACATTGTAATTCTTAGCCAATAGTGTGATTTTTTCTTTCTCATCTTTAGAATAAGATGTTCCAAGCGGATGATGATATCTCGGTATCGTATAGAAGAATTTTATTTTTCCAGTTTGAAATATTTGCTCCAATTCATTCAAATCGATACCTTCATTCGTACGTTTAATACCGATTACAGGAACTTTATTTATTTCTAGATAATCAATATATAGATGATATGTTGGCTGTTCAATTAATACAGTTTCATTTCCATTCGGAAATGGTATAGAAGTTAATATAGCAAGTGCCTGCTGAACACCTGACGTTATAAAAATATTTTCTTCTTTTGTAAAGACTTGATAATTTGCTAATTGTTTTTGAATGACCGGAATTAAAGACGGTAAACCTTTTGGCGTCCCATATACGAACAAGTCATTTTTATACGTATCAATGGCCTTATTAATACAATGCTGAAAATCTAAATACGGGAAAACATCTGGATCTGGTGCTGAAGAAGCGAAATCAATTATCACGTTATTTTCTATGGTATTTCCAGATTTTTTAACAACGTAGTACCCACTTTGAGGCACGGAATAAATAATATGACGCTTTTCTAATTCGTGAAGTGCTCGTATAACTGTTGCTTTATTACATTCATATTGTGTAACGAGTGACCGTATAGACGGTAATTTCTTTCCTTCTTTTATCACTCCATGTTGAATCATGTTTTCTATATCATTTAAAACATGTAAATACTTATACATTATGACACCTCTTACGTTTATTTTGTACCGGTACAGTTTGTATTTGTTCACATTGTAGCACTAGATCAAAAAGATTACTATGTACGTATACTGGCCAGTAAGAAATTAACTACTATGAGGTGAAATTATGAAAAATACAACAAAAGCATATATATCAGCATTACTCTATTCATTTATTATTGGATTTTCCTTTTTATTCGTGAAACTAACACTAACCATTACAAGCCCTCTTGATACTCTGGCTCATCGTTTTACAATTGCTTTCATAGCAGCAAATATTCCGGTTATTTTTGGATTCGTAAAGTTAAATATATCATTAAAAAACATACTTTCCCTTTTACCAATTGCGATATTTTATCCAGCAATTTTTTTTGCTTTTCAAGCTTTTGGCTTAGTGTATACAAGTTCATCTGAGGCGGGAATTATACAAGCGGCGATCCCTATATTTACGATGATGTTAGCTTCCTATTTTTTGAAAGAGTATACGAATACATCACAAAAAATCTCTGTACTCATCTCCGTCATCGGTGTCATTTATATATTTATAATGAATGGTCTAGGGGCTTATGAAACTAGCGTCATCGGCGTTATTCTTATTTTGTTATCGGCATTATCATCTGCTTTCTATAATGTATTAGCACGAAAAATGGCGAATAATTTCAAGCTAATGGATTTAACCTACACAATGACAGCGATTGGCTTTATTAGTTTTAATTTAATTGCTATCGTCAGCCATATAAACAAAGGGACATTAACTATATACTTTAAACCATTTATGAACGGAACATTTCTTATTTCCATTTTATATTTAGGTTTGCTATCTTCTTTACTAACCGCATTGTTATTAAACTATTCGTTATCTTATATTGAAGCAGCTAAAATAAGTGTTTTCAGCAACTTATCTACACTTATTACAATTATCGCGGGTGTTGTATTCTTACATGAACAAATCGCATACTATCACATCATCGGAACAATCTTGATTGTTCTTGGAGTAGTGGGCACAAACTTCTTAGGAAAAAAAGGGATTGTAGTAAAGAAGAAGAATACTTCCTTAAGTAAATAAAAAGTGAGGGATATATATTGCAACGTGTAAATACGATTGATATTAGTAATGTACTAGAATTAGAAAATACTCTTTCTACTTTATTAAATGAAGTGATTTCTTCCAAGCTAGAACTTGAAAACTGGTTAAAAAAACAATCTACTTTCATTTGGGAAATTGAAGAACAATTAAAATCGCACTATATCGCTTTCCAATGTAATACAGATAATAAAAAAATTAAAGATACTTACGAATATGATCAACAATATGTACGACCTCTTTTGAAACGTTATCAAAATTCATTTGATAATAAATATTTAGAGTCACCTTTTCGAATGGAACTTGATCTAAATACGAATAGCTTACTAAATAAAAAAATAAAGAATGCGCAAACATTATTTTGTGAAAAGAACATTGATTTAGAGATAACTGAAGACAAACTAGTAACAGAGTACTTCGAAATTACAGGTGGTTTAACTGCACTATGGGACGGTGAAGAAAAAACAATTACTGAACTACAGTCTTACTTACAAGATTCAGATCGTGATATACGAAAAAAAGCAAAAACGCTTATTTCCGAAAAGTTCTTATCTGTTGAAGATAAATTACAACATATATTAAATGAATTAATCGTAATTCGTCACCAAAAAGCAAAAAACATTCAGTTAGATAATTATCGTGATTATATGTTTAAAAAACATGAACGTTTTGATTATACGCCTGATGACTGCTATGAGCTTGCTGAATCTATTCGTAAATACGTAGTACCACTTATTGATAAAATATTTAATGAGAAAAAATGTGAACTTCAAGTAGATACCCTTCGTCCATGGGATTTAAAAGCAACCGCACCAAATCAAAAAGCATTAAAACCTATCGAAGACGCGAGTGATTTAATCGAAAAAAGTTCTCTTATTTTACACAAAGTAGATCCTGAATTTTCTACATTACTGGACCGTATGCATAAAAATAATTGCTTAGATTTAGAAAGTCGTAAAGGAAAAGGACCAGGAGGATTTTGCGAATATTTGCCTGCTTCTCAATTATCTTTTATTTTTATGAATCTCAATCATACACATTATGATGTTACTACTTTCCTCCATGAAATGGGTCATAGTATTCATAATGATTGTATGAAGCAGTTAGAGCTTCATAAATATTTAGAAATCCCTTCAGAATCAGCAGAACTTGCTAGCATGACAATGGAATTGTTTTCGATGGAGTATTGGGATATTTTTTATGAAAATAAAGAAGAATTTATAGAAGCAAAATTAGATTTCTTTAAAGATATTGTTAAGTATTTACCACAAATGCTTATCGTTGATCAATTTCAGCATTGGATGTATGAAAACCCTAATCATACCGCTAAAGAAAGAAATGAAAAATATTTAGAATTACATAACGCTTACCAATCGAACATCGTAAATATTGAGGGTTATGAAAATTGGATCGCAACTGGCTGGTTACCTGTACTACACATATTCGAGATACCATTCTATTACATTGAATATGCAATTGCACAACTTGGTGCGCTACAAATGTATAAGCAATATAAAGAAAATCCTAAACAAGCACTAGAAAATTATAAAAAAGCCTTATCATTAGGTAGCTCTAAATCTTTACCGGAAGTATATGAAGCAGCTGGAATTCGTTTTGATTTTTCTGGCGAAACAATTAAAGAACTAATGTTATTTGTAGAGGGCGAATTAGCGTTACTTGAACAATTGTAAGAAGGTAGCTGTTCCTATATTTTAGGTTCAGCTTTCTTCTTTATTTTATTTATTAATTCTATGTACTGAGAATCACCATATCCGATTTTTGGAAAAAGTTGAAACAACTTTATTAATAATTCTTGATTTGATAAACCTTGATTTTTAGAGATAAATTTCATTACGATATTATCTTCTTTTAGCATTTCTAAAAATAAGTCTATAGCCTGATACATTACAGGTGGTACCTTATGAGAAGTCTTTTTATGGTTTACTAATACTTCATTGTATATAGTAGAATAATTACCCAATTCAAGTTCAATTTGATTTACTTTAAATTCATCCTCCCTGAAACTATTTAAGTATACTTTCCCTTCATAACAAGACTGTTCAAGGTATGAAAGTAAAGCAAGTAGATTCATTTGGCAAAACATATCTTCACCAAACCATAAAACAATACATTTATACTTTTTCGCAAAAAGTTTTTCTAACGGATCTATAACCTTTTTTTTATAACTTTCTACTGAACTGTTATGACCTTCTGCTCTTGTTTTAATAAACTCTTCATTAAAAACATGTTTAGTAGCGGGATTCACACACATCGCTTCGTTAAATGGAGCATAATAAGACTCACCCATTAGCTTCTCAGTTTTAAATTCTTCATACATCATTTGGCCATTCAATATGTTAAGTACATCTTTATCAAACAACTCACTATTTTCATTTCGTAACTGTTCAACTTCTATTTTTCTAGAAATATTCATTTTAAACTCTCCTTCTATTTTTAGTTTAATAAATGATTGAATAGGCATTTTGTTAAGCTGGAATTCTCTTGGATTCATTCCAAAAACATTTTTACATATTCAATTTAGCCGTTCCTATTTATAGTGCGATAGAATATTCATTTGCTGGAAATGGGAATATCATTGACTATGAGTATTCTATTACAAAAGAACTATTTGAAGGCTATCAAGAGGAAAATGAACTACCTAAAGAAATGATAGACAAGTTTCTATTATTTGTTAAATTAAAGGAAATTTTTGAATATAGCTTAATGCACATGTATTGGGATAAAAAAGAATTAACTGAGGAACAAATACGGATAATGAATCTTTATAGGTTAAAACTTGAAAATAATTATTCTTTAATAAATATGTAAAGCGAATGTTGTTTAACTACGTAACTATAGTTGAACAACATCCGCTAAAAACTTGATTGATTAGGAATGTTTTACATATCATCTTTTATTAGTTGTGATTCTTTTACGTGCTGTTTCTTAATTAATATTGCTTTATACAAAAACACTATACCTAGTACAGCGAAAATGATACTTACAGGAATGCGGGCAATATGAGGAAGGTAGCGCGAAAGAAAAAATAGACGGACTCTTTCATCCACATCAAATATTTCAAAGACAATCGGCACTATACTTTGGTGCACCAAGAAAAAGATTCCCATAAACACAAGAAGAACAACAACGGTAAGTTTTTTCTTTGGTAATTCCATTTCTTTATTACGAATTTTCTTTTTGTAATTATCACTGTTAATTTTCATCCCACTTTTCATTTCAAATAGCAACTCAGGGCCATTTCTTTCAAGTTTTTTGTAAGCGATGCGCCCAAATAGCCATGCTAAAAACACTCCCGTACAAACCCCAGTCGGTACACCTAACCATTGTATGAATTGTATATGTAATGATGTCCCCAACCATATAACTAGTAACGAAGGTATCGTTATTACTAGCACCATCAACAGCATGAGCCACGTGGTTATAAACATTTTACTCGCATTCATATCGTCAGCAGATATTATCGTTCCTCTTCCACGGCGATGTGGATCAGTAATTGGAATTAAATTAACTACAGAAAATAAGACAATAAGGCCGACTGTCCCACCAAGTAAAGCTGGGACTACTGCAAATACCCATGGATAAACGAAAGTAAGTCCGCTAGAAAAAGTGAAAATTATTGTAGTTAAAATTGCCACAGGACCAATAGCTATCAACCAAGCTAATTGGCGGCCACGCACGTCAATCCTTTCTGCACCAGGTGTCACCAACGTTAACCATAACGCGCTTCCATCGAAACCATATAAATTACAAGCAAACATACCTGTAAATACAACCATAATTCCCCCCGCCCAAGGCATTAAGTAAGGTATATTAGCAATCGTAACTAAAACCCCATAAAATACACCTATCCATATGCCCATTCGCAGGAAACGGCCTCGTTGTGGATCTCTTCTCCAACTTTTAAGTTCCTTAGTTATAACAGCTCCTATTTTAGTTTCAAAAAAGATTTTAAAAGCCTTTCTATAATGCTTATTAATAATCTTCACTTGAACTTTTTTTGAATCTATCTCTTTACGTCTAGTCAATAATATAGTCCATATAAATAAAAGAAACCCACAAAATATTGTTATTGTACCTAAGAAAATAAAAGCTAATAACCAATTAGATTGACTAGCGTACTCTACAGCAAGTATCGTCCAACTAGATGGAATCATGTAAAATAGCGTAGTATCACTAAATACGATTCTATTGATTACAGGAAGTGCATACCAGCCGACATTTAGAAATGCAATGATGAAACCAATGAACATCGCTCCCATTTCCATACCGACTCTTGATTTCATCGCCTCACCCATAATACTAACTATTACTTTGGATAACAATACTACAAAAACTAACTGCAAAATAATTGCTGGAACTGCTACTATAATCGCATATATGCTAATTCTAGCTGCATAAATTAATAATCCTATAAAAGCTAAAAAACTAACCAGTGGTCCTACTCCTATAAAAGTTACACCGAGAAGCATCCTAGCTAGTTTATAAGAATTGAGCGGAAGCAACACAAAATATTCAGGGCGTAATATTTCGTCTCCTCCAGTAAGCATCGGACCTATAATCCATCCTACTGTCCAAATGGCGAATGTTACATATAGAATGCTTTTTGATATATTTTGTTCTGTCGGATAAAAAGAAAAAAGTAAAATAGTTCCAATCGCTAGCGACAAACCAACTAATCCTGTCATAATAAATAGAACTGCCCTGCCACGATTCATTGAATGTTTAAGTATTGATAACTTCATTTGAATTAAAACATTAACCAAGACAATTCCCCTCCTTTAGCGGCGGGTTTACCTACTAATCGAATGAAAATATCCTCTAGTTTTTCTTCACCACAAACATCTTCCATCTTTCCGGATGAAAGTACTCCCCCTTTCGAAATAATTGCAACGTGGTCACAAAGTTGTTCAACTAATGCCATGACGTGACTAGAAAATACTACAGAACCACCTGAACTAACAAATTTCTGTAAAATCTTTTTAATAGTAGTTGCAGAAATGGGATCTACCGCCTCAAACGGTTCATCGAGAACGAGTAATTTTGGCGCATGAAGAAGTGCAAGTGCAAGGCCGAGTTTTTTACGCATACCAGTAGAATAATTAATAACTAAAGTCCCCTCAGTATTATTCAACTCTAATACTGCAAGTAATTCTTCTGCCCGCTGAGCAACTTCATTGGCATCTATTCCTCTTAACAACCCCATATATGTTAATAATTCGCGACCAGTAAGTCTTTCTGGTAAAGCCAATCCATCTGGTAATACTCCAATCAACGTTTTAGCTTGTTTTGGATTACTCCAAACATCAATCCCAAAAACTTTAGCGTTTCCGCCATCCGGCCTTAACAAACCAACAGCCATTGATAAAGATGTAGTTTTTCCTGCTCCGTTAGGTCCAACAACTCCGTAAAAAGAACCACTTGGAATAGTTAAATCAATACGATTTACTGCAATAAATTCACCGAATCGCTTATGTAATTTCAAAAGTTGTAGCGCAGGAGCAGATTTCTCAAATTCGGTATTCAATGAAATCGATTCATCAGTTTTCATAAAACAGACTCCTTTTTTACTACTATATTCTTTGTAAGCAAAATCCAATAATTTTACTCATTTAATTACAATACTGAAGCATTAATTTATTTAGTAATTCATTATTATTAGCTGACACCTTTTCAGTTAACCTAGCTGCAATAATAATAGGAGCCCATTGAAAGATCTCATCTCTTGATAAGCCCGCATTTCTGCAATATATATGTAAATACATTTCAGCTAATTCTACTGAAGCTTGAGCGTACAATAAATATGTACGAAATACATCTGCACGAATATCACCTGAAGTCGCATCTACCCAATCTATAATTTTCACATTACCATTACTGAGAATTAGATTAAATGGATGGAGATCACCATGACATAATCTATGTTCAAATTTGATTGCATCTAACTTATTTAATATATTTTCCTTTTGTTTTTCATCCAATTTATGTACAGATTTAATTTGTCGTTTTAACTTTTCTCTCATTGATTCCATATCATCGATATTCACACATATAGCATGGATCTTTTTTTGCTCATTAACACAAAGTCCGATATAACGCTCTGCCTCATTTAAATTATTAAGTAGGAGATCACCAACACTGTCCCCTTTTACGTATTCCATAATAATTGCCTGTCTATAGTGTATCTTTGTCACTTCAAATACGTTTGGAACTGGCAGCCCGCATGAATAAGCATATTTTTGTTTTTTTGCTTCATTCATAGACTCTGTACCTGGAAGATATTCTTTAAATAACTTCACAATCTTATTATCATACAGATAAATTTTCGCTGTATTTCCTTTAGCCATTGGCTCACCTAAGTTCAAGTTTCACCCTCCTTAAACCATATAGTATTCTACACCCCTATTTTAAATTCACTACAATGTTAAGAAATCCTTCTACTCACATAAATCCTATTATTACAAAAATCTCTGAAATGCTAAAAGAAAAGTACGTATCGAAAACAGCCCTATAATTTTTTAGCATAATTATAGGGCGACTTTAATGATGTTGATAATTTTTTGTTTCGTTTGACTTAAATAATTGTTATTTTTAGTAGAAATTAATATACCAATCGGGATTTTAGAATTAAAGTCCTTAATCTTAAAAGATAGTATTTCTTCATTCAAAATTGTACCTTTCGGGATAATTCCTATCGCATTTTCAAAAAGCATTTCTGGAATGAGGTTTAAAGCACTACAATTATAAACTCTTTTAAAAGATAAATTATTTTTCGCTAGGAGAGAACTTACAGATTGATACGAATAACAATTACTTTCTCCTACAATAACTGGATAATCTATAATATCAAATGCTTCAACGGATTCTTTTTGTAACAAAGGATGCTCGGGATTATTCACTATAAATTCAATCTGTTCATCACATATTGGGATGAATTTTACCTTTGATTTATTTTCATTATTTCCGCACACCGCAAAATCAATCTTATTATGTTCTATCATTTCTGATAAAAGTGCTGTATTTCCCACTACAAAATCACAATGTATATATGGTTTTTCAGCATTTAAAAACTCTAATATTATTGGTATTAACCTTTTAGCAACGGATTCTAATAGGCCTATTCTCAAACGCCCTTTTTCTTCATTACTAATACGTTGTGCTTGAGTTATAGAATATTCCCAATGTGTTACTAAGTTTTCTACTTCCTCTGCAAAAAGTTTTCCTTCTTCTGTTAATCTTGCATCCCATCCTCTTTCAAATAACAGAAAACCAATTTCATTTTCCAGCTTTTTTATATGTGTTGTTACTGTTGATTGTGCATAGTTTAATTGTTTAGCAGCTTGTGAAAACGTTCCTTCTTCAATAATTTTTTTAAATGTAAGTAACTCTTTCATTTCCATTTCATACACCATCTTCATCGATTTTATTGATAATTCGTTAATATATTTTCAATTATACAAATGGAAATATTGGAAGTAAAATAAAATCAAAAGGAAAGGAGTCCTCTATTATGCCATTTGTCACTGTTTATCATCCTGAAAAATTATCCGATAATAAGTTATTAAAAAATGTAAGCAATCAAATTCACCATTCGTTAATTGAACATTTCAATATTCCTGAAAATGATTATTTTCAAATGTTTTTACCTTATCCTTCTCATCAACTTTTTTATAATTCATCTTATCTTTTAGAAGGTTCATTAAAACGATCCAATAATATGATTTATATTTCTATTACATGTGGACCTGGGAGAACAATTAGTCAAAAAAAAGATTTATATAAAGCTATAGCCACTAGTACAGCTAATACTTTACAAATCTCTACTGCTGATGTTTTCATTACACTACACGAGACACCTATGGAGAATTGGTCATTTGGTCAAGGAATAGCTCAAATGTTAAATCAACATAATAACTAGACTTTAATTTTCCTTAAAACAAAATAAACTTACCGCTTTCTATAACTATATAGAAAGCGGTAAGTTTATTTTGCTAGGAATATTGGAATGAAACTCTGGTGTATACACAATAGAAAATGAATATCCCTGCATAATAAATGACACTTCATTATGTTTACATTCAAATGGCACATTATTTTTCTTAAAGTTAATTTGGATTCGCTGTAAAAATGCGAGATCCGCTGTTCCGAAAGAAACATGAACTTTCGGTGGTAAAGCTTTCATCGCGATTGGAATCCAAGGTCGCTGCCACCAAGTTGCGACGACATAAGCAGTGCCACCAACTACAAAATTAAAAATATCCCCGTCTTCCATCGTTTTCATATTTAGATTTGATTTCAGCCATTCCCTAAAAATAGGTACACTTTTAACAGGAAGACCAATTTCCCTTACATATAAAATGTTTAAAGGTGACTGCGGTACTAATACATCTTCTTTAACATAACTATGCGCGATAATTTCGAGTAGATTTCCATCTCCGTCTTTAAAGTATAAATTGAATCGACCATCCTCTTCATCAATTATATGACCATCTTTCCATTTCGCAATGAGTAATCCAGACTCCTCAAGCCATCTTGCTGTTTCATGAAATTTTGAATATGGGATTTCAAAAGCAAAATGTGCAGGTGCAATTGGTTCATACACTTCTTGAAAACTAATTGTTGTATAAGGTGTTACTTCAAATTGAATGAAAGATGCTGTTTCTTTTTTTATTGGAAGAGATAATATGTCCTTATAAACTTGTTTTACCCCTTCTATGGAAACCGTTTGTAGTTTTATATCTGATATATGTGTAATCACTTTACATTCCCCCTCATTTCTTATTATCTATTCGTATTGTATTACACTTATAAATAGATAAAATCAAACGGAAGAATGGATTTTTTATATAGAAACTACAACTTTAGTATGAATATGTTAGCTTCTTTCATTGCTAGTACAGTAATGTTTCAAAACAATTATGCTCCATATTTCATTTTTTTGATTAACACTTTACTTATTTTTATTTTTTTAAGTTTCCCCTGCATTATTTCCATATAAAAAAGCTGCCTTTCCTTAAACGAAAAGCAGCTTTTACAATAAAATACATTAAGATTTTACAGCAATAATCATAAATCTTTTTGAATTCGTACGAATCCCTTTTTCAGAACTATTCGTATCAATGAACTTTTCTAAAATAGTAAAATCCTCTTCCTCTTCCCCAAATTTAGGAATAATAGGCGTATGTTTTAATAAGAAAATGAGATCTTCAGGCGTACTGTAATAATCAGTAACATCATATTCACGTACTTGCACGAGTTCAAATCCTGCATTTATAAGTTCACCCATATACTTTTCTTTTAAAGTTCCATCTCTTTCACCTAAGCATTGACCTCTCCCAAATGTCTCTTTTAGGTTTAATTTATCATGTTCGCTAACTTGTTGCGTTAAGAAAAAAGCACCCTTTTTCATTACTTTTGATAATTCAGTCGCTGCAAATGGTGCATGACAACTTGAAGCGATATCAAAATGCGCATGTGGAAACGTTAAAGCTCCAGAACCCATTTGAAGAAACTCAACATTTTGTACACCTGATTTTTTCAAATTAGAATGTGCCGTTTCAATCATGCCGTTAGAATTATCAATTCCAATTAACAATTTAGCTGATGATGCTATGTTAAGTACATTTTCTCCTCCGCCTGTACCAACATCAAGTAGAATGTCTGATGATTTACATCTTTCTTTCACTTCTCCATAAAAGTCCCATATTTCTCCTACAGTTTCACATTTTATTTTACTAAAATCCCATCCATTTAATCTTCCTACTTTATCATAAAAGCTTTTGTACTCTAATTCATTCACCTTATAACTCCCCTTTGTAAAAACGAATTAAATATGTATAATAACCTACAACACTATTTAATTATATATTATAAAATACAAATTATTAAAACACCATTCCACTTCGTACGACGCTAAGTTTACATAACAATTTTATAGTTCACCTTTATCTATATGTTCTAAATGTCCTCTTCCCCAACTACACATACTATCCAAAACAGTACTGACTGTTTTTCCATGTTCAGTTAAGCTATATTCTACTTTAGGTGGTATTTCTTGATAAATTTCGCGTTTTATTAGTTGATCTTGCTCTAATTCACGTAATTGCTTTGCTAACGTTCCTTGAGATATATCTGGTATTAATTTCTTTAATTCACCAAAACGTTTCGTCCCATCTGTTAGCAAAATAAACAAAATGAGTGGCTTCCATTTCCCACCGATTATTTGTAATGTCGCTATTACCCCTTTTAACTTCGGTTCTTGTAAATCCATTTTTCTCACCTCTCCACTGATATCATAAAGTGAAACTTTAATCAGTGGGGGTTTTATTCATCCCCCACTGATTATTAGTTGAACCAATCGGACGTTTACGGGCAGTTGATCTCTCACCTAACTTCCTCGCATTTTCCTAACTTTGAGGTGAGAGTTTTACTGCCCGTTAATGCGAGATAAACCATATTTAGCAATTTTTCTTATTACTTATCCGCGTAAATAGCGATTAGTACGAAATTTGCGACTATGTACATACAAAGTGCGTACTTTTCACTTGATCCCTTTTAGCGAATAATAAAAGCATAAGTTATATTCTAAAGTTTTTTATTAAAGGAGTGGCTAAAATATGTCTATTACTACATTAAAAGATAAGCGTATTGTTATCATTGGCGGGAGTTCTGGTATTGGATTAGCAACGGCAACACAAGCAATTAAACAAGGTGCACATGTTATTATTGCAGGGCGTTCGGAAGAAAAATTAAAAATTGCTAAAAAATTAATAAATAGCAATCATCTCCACACTTACGTATTGGATAATCAAAATAAAGAGCAATTACAAAATTTTTTCAAGACAGTTGGGAACTTTGATCATTTATTCACACCCGGAGCCTCTTACACACTTGGACCAATTACCTCTACAGAGGAAATTGCTGAAAGTAGCTTCATCGGAAAGTTTTGGCCTCAATATTATGCCGTAAAATATGCCATCCCTTTTCTTTCAAACTCTGGATCGATCGTGTTAATGTCCGGTGCCTTTAGTCAAAGACCAATTAAAGGTGCGCCTGCTTACGGAGCTTGTAATGGGGCTATTGAAAGCTTAGGGAAAGCTTTAGCTGTTGAATTAGCTCCTATAAGAGTTAATGTTGTTTCTCCTGGAACGATACAAAGAGAGAATGAACAAAACGAAAATAGACTAGCTGCTTATGAATCTTATAAATCTCTTTCTCTTGTAAAAAGGCCTGGCCATAATAATGAAATTGCACATACTGTTCTATATTTAATGCAAAATAGTTTTACTACGGGTAATGTATTATTTCCAGATGGAGGGTACACATATCATTAAATTATTTAAGACAAAAGCCCCTTATTACGGTGGCTTTTGTTGCTAATGTAAACATTGCTGAAATTTCCAAAAAGATGGTTGCATTTCTTTATTACCAACAGGTTGGTTTTTAGAAGATTCATTAAAGGAATCCATTATAATCCGCTCATTTTGTACATTTGCAAATAAAATTGTGCTAGTAGTTGACGAATCAAATCAAGAAGTAATTTATCTTGATATTTATGGATAAGTTTATAAAGAAAAAAGGCATATAAATAATGCCTTTTTTCTTTATCTTCATTTAACTGGATAACAAACTTCTGTAACCCACTTATTAGGATCGGATTCCATCGCTGGGCTCACATGATAAATATTAAACATCGGGCCTGCTAATTTGTAACCCTCTGTCTCAATCCATTTTGCCGCAGCCTCATTTACAGCTGTCATCTGTTCATAACTTCCATTAACTGTTATAGAAGCTACATTAGTCGATTCCATATTTTTAAATGTAACGTCTTTTGTATTTTCGTGCTTACCTAGAATACTTAGCTGTATTTCTATATCTACATCATTTTCTTTGTATTCACGATCATGGAAAACCGCAATACTATAACTCGGTTGGGCAATACTAATATTTTCCATTTGAATTTCTTGCATTAATACACTCCATAAATCACCTTCGCAATTATACGATGGAATAATCTTTCTAACACTAGCTACAGTTCTTTCTGGAATTTCTTTTATTGAAACATGATAATTCATCTCAACAACATCCTCTCTCATCGTTTTCATTGAGTCTTCGAGGAGACGTAATTGTTTTTGGAGGTTATTCATGTCTTCTTTAATTTGAGCACTACGATTTAAAAATTGCTCTTTTATGGTATCTATATTATCGCATTCTATTATTTCTTTGATGGTAGCAATATTAAACCCCATAGCTTTTAACGTTTGAATTTGATTTACTTTTTTTAATTGGTCTGCTGAATAAAATCGATATCCACTCTGCTCATCGACTTTTACTGGTTGTAGTAATTCCACTTTATCGTAGTGTCTCAACATTCGTATACTAATGGAAGATAGTTTTGAAAAATCCCCTATTTTAAACATGATTTCCTCCTATAAGTTACATCTACTTTGAAGCTCAACTTTATCTTAAACAATGACATTGTGTGAGAGTCAACTGTTTATAACGTTTGAATTATATTTCTTTATTTACTTTTATATCCTCTTCCTTCTTTAGGTTATAAAAATTCACTAATTGATTCGATCGCGACTAGCAATCAATTAATTTACCTTCATATGAACCTCTATTCTTATTTCTCATTAAAAGCGTATTTATAATATAATAATTACACAATGAATATAACCTTTAAAGTGATTACCCTCTTACTTCAAGAACCTTATCTTTATATATTCCAAACCATTGTTGCCATTCATCTTTAGAAAATTCTTTCTCTTCTCCTTCTAAAACGTAAGAAAAAAGATTTAAACAAATATGCCAACCAGCTATATCTCTCGGTGTATGATCTGTTAATTCATGAATGTACTCTTTAAGGAATAAAAGAGTACCATTTTCCTCTTTATGTATTTCAAATCGGACACGATCTTTATCCCAAGTAAATTCAAGTACTGAGTTTACTTGACACTCTAAAATATCAATGTTTATGAATGAACCGTTCATCATGTCGAACTTTATTATTCCACCCGTTTTAAGGCTTTCAATCTGTAAATTGGACATCCATTTTTTCAGCTTACTGTTTTCTGTTAATACAGACCAAACTTCTTCTGCCGTATATGGAAATTGGCGTTCAAATTTCACAATATATCCATCATTTAGTTTCCCAATTTCAGCTATCATTTTGATTGCCTCCTTATATAGAATATATGTTCTCATTTTATTTTACACGAATATAAATATAAAATAAATATTTATGTCAACGAAGTGTTAATTTAAATTGAATGACGCTGAGAAAAACTTAAATATTTTCTAAATCGAGTTATATAGTATTGAAAATTAAATATAGATTTACGTACAAATAAAAAAGCCGCATTTGCGACTTATGAAATCATAGGATTAACTCCTTTTTTGGTTGAATGATTAGCGCTTAATCGCATCAACAATTAGCGATGGAAAACCAAGTTTATCGCCTTTATTTCTAGAATCATACCTTTTCGAACGGAAAATAACACCGTCGTTTGCATCCCATTCGTTGTAATAAAACTGACCATTTTCATCACAATATTCAAGTAAAACTACCTCGAATCCAGCAGTTTCAAACATTTTCTTTAATGTTTTATAATTATGAACGATTTTATGACTTGCTGCTGGATGATCTTTCGGACCGGGTCCCCCTATTTGAACTATATTTTGATATACCTCATCCTGAAAGAATGCATCAGGGACTCCGCACCGAATATGACCAGATGGTTTTAAAAATTCATAACAGATTTCAGCTGCTCTTACACCTTCTTCAAAAGTAAGGTGTTCCCATACATGCTCAGCTAAAATAGCTGAAATAGAGTTGTATTCAAATCTTTCTTCCCACGTAGCTTTATCTAGTAAGTTAAGTTCATCTTCTTGCGTTTGAATCCAGCCTGGATTATTATTAAACACTCCAGCTCCGACAACTACTTTAATTTCGTCTTGTTTTATTGCCACCATGTTCACCTCTTAAACATTTTAATTCATTAATATATTCTATGTTTACTATTATCCTTCCTCCTTCAACAAATGTAGTAACATGAGTCCAGTACAATACCGAACTCATGCCCTAAAAACTCTCTAACGCAACAATCTGTCTAACTCTATAAAATCAGTTCATAATATACGATTTTTCTTACAGAAATATAGCACACCAAACATTAGCATAATACCAATTACGTAAAAAATTGTTGTTCCGCTCCCACCAGTATTAGGAATTACCCAATTATTCTTCGCATTTTTCACTGTTATTTTTTGTGTCTTTACTGCTTCTGTAATTTCTATTTCTATTGGATCTCTAAGTAACATGTATCCGTTCGGTGCTTTTATTTCTTTAATCGTATACTTACCAATTGCTAATTGGTTGGAAATTACCTTTCCTTTTTCATCCGTTATTAATCTACTAAGTTCTTTCCCTTCTTTATCTAACACTTGAAATACAGCGCCTTTTAGCTTTAATTCACTATCCTTATCATCAACTTTTTCAATTTCAAATTGCCCAGTCGGATCTGGCAATTTCTTATTTTCTATTTTAATTTCTACTACTGTATCTTTTTCTATTTTTACAGCTATTTTATCTTTTAATAATTCATAACCTTTAGGTGCCTCTATTTCCACTAGGGTATAGTTTCCTATTGGTAAGTCCTTTGATATCATTTCTCCTTTTTCATCTGTTATTAACTCTCCAACTACTTTTCCTTTTGCATCTTCTATATGAAACTTTGCCCCTGCTAGTTTTTTATTTTTATCACTTATGTCTACTTTCACAAGCTTCATTTTTCCCATTGGATCTGGCAATTTCTTATTTCCTATTTTAATTTCTACTTCTGCATCTTTCTCTACTTTTACAGCTATTTTATCTTTTGATAATTCGTAACCTTTAGGTGCTTCTTTTTCCACTAAAGTATAGTTTCCTATTGGTAAGTCTTTTGATATCGCTTCTCCTTCTTCATTTGTTACTAGTTCTCCAACTATTTTCCCATTTAAATCTTCAATTTTAAACTTTGCTCCCACCAATTTTTTATTATCATTATTACTATCAACCTTTTTTATTTTTACTTTTCCTGTACTAGGCTTGTTCCAATGTTTCCAGTTAAATTTGAAATTGTGAAACTCAAATCCACCAGTTTGTTGTACCGCACCAACAAATGCTTGTCCATTAATCGAACCGCCTTTTGTTTCTAATACAGCATTGGGAGCAAACACACTCCCAACTACACCATATCCCTCTGTTGTAATTTTTTTCGCATTTGGAAAAACCCAAATCATTTTCCCATATAGCTCAGTAAACGGGGAATTAGGCGAATATGGTTGTGATGTAGGAACTATATCTGTAGCCTTTCCAATATTGTTCGTGTCATATAGAATAGACCCATTTTTAAATGTAACCTCTATTGCATCTGAATACATTACAATAAAATCTTTGTCCTTAGCATTGGGCAAAAATACATCTCTTATATCTACACTGATTTTCCCTGTCAATTCTGATGAAACATAAATATTAGGATTGTTTATATCTTTTCCGATTCCATGACTCATATTTGGAATTGGGGTATTCGTTTTATATTGACCTGCATTTTTACTAACTTGGTTCACTATATTGCGAAATTCATTAAATTTCGCGTCAATTTCTAGTTTTTCTTTATAAACGATACGATCATAAGAAGATTGTATGATGCGATCTGGATCACTCTCTTTTGTCATTACGACTATTCCGTTTTGAATGATAAAAGATTCTTCTCTTGATTTTTTTAGTTTTCCAGACAATAACAAGGACGGATATCCCTCATCAACCCATTTTTCACCTACTATATTAGATGTTCCTGCTGCTGCACCTACAATCGTATACCCCGATGCATCCATATCACCTTGAACTGCAATTGCTCCTTCAATGTCGCCACCTATTGCTTTATGGTTACCAAAGACAACAGCATTATAACGCGATATATCTCCTAGACCTTCTAAGGTAGTCGTGGATCCATATGCTTCTTTTGGTACATATACGACAAAACTTACACTTAACATTAACAAAACAATAAAATGAATACTTACCAGCTTTAATCGTAGCCTCAATTCCTTTGTTCCCACCTTTACCGTATTTTTTTTATAATCGAATAAAATGAATTTTTATTAATGATGATTTACTTCATCCCCTATATACCGTCTTTACTTATCTTTGAATTTCCGGTCCCACTTCCCATTAATGCAGGATAAATACATTCTATCGAGTTAACTTTTTCTTATAAATTACGACTAGAAGCACACATAACAATAGGATTGTAACTATTACAGTCCACTTATTAAATATAAATATCTCTGTACTCACTTTTTGTTTTTCTTTCTCGTTTAACTCCACGCGCTCACCTCGAACTAGCAATCTATTGGTGTTTACTCCATAAGGCGTACACGTAATTAAAGTTGTATAATCTTTATTTTCTACAATTTGTAGATCGTCCGTTTCATGTGGTAACACTACTTTAATTTGATCTACTTTATAAGCAAGAACTTTGTCTAAAGAATGAATATAAAAAAGATCTCCTTTGCTCAACTTATCTAAATCTGTAAATAATTTTGCTGATGGTAAACCACGATGCCCTGTTAAAATAGTATGCGTACTTTCTCCACCTACCGGGAGCGAAGAAAAATCTAAATGACCTATCCCGCGACCCAATACTTCCTCAGAGGTCCCTTGATAGATTGGCAGTTTTATATTAATTTTCGATATTTCAATATACCCCATTACATCTCCTAAATTTAACACATCAGCATACGCTTGATGATTACTTTTTTTTTCAGAAAATGGATCTGTAAATGTTTTCGCAGAAGTTTGAACTTGTTTATTATATTCGGCTGCTTCTTTTTCCCTACGTTCGACTTCTTTCTTTTGTAATGCTTTAATCTTCTTATCGTAAGAGCTAATCTCAGAATAATGTGCACGAGTCGCCAACCAATTACTAATAGTAGGATATAAAAAAATACCTAATCCAAATAAAAAAATACCCCCCAAAACAAGATTTCGTTTCATATTTCCACCTCTGTATATGCTTAAATATCGAAAAGAGGGAAGCATTTTGCTTCTCCCCTTTTCCCATAGTTACATGTTCCTAAAATCTTAATTTCTAGCAAACTTTTTTCTAAAGAAAACAAATGCCGCTGTAAGCATTAACGTAAGGCCTATTACAGTAAAAAGAGTCGTTCCTATGCCACCCGTTACCGGAAGAATCCATCCACTTTTATTATTTTCAATCGTCAATTTAACCGTTTGATTATTTTCACTAATCTTTACATCAATGGGATCTTTTAATAATTGATAAGATGCTTTTGTACCATCTTCTTTTGTATATGTTGGTGCTTTCGTTTCAAAAATTTGATAGTCTCCATATGGAATGTTAGACCATTTAATAACACCATTTTCATCTGATACACCTGTTACTTCTTTTCCTGCTACGACAACTATTTTTCCATTATTATCTTTAAGTACAAACTCTGCACCTTTTAATTTATTCTTATTAGCACTATCAATTTTTGTTAACTCAATTATTCCAGTTGTCGGAATAACAACTACAGGTTTAGATTCCTTTTCTCCAATTACATCATTTTTATTTGTAAAATGTATTTTTGCTGTATTTAAAATTTCCGAACCAGATGGTACTCCTTCTTTTACTTGGGATTTAATTTGCAAATGAAATTCTTTTTTACCATCTAATTTTGTGAAATCTTTTACTGTAGCTGTTACTTTTTGACCTTCTATAGCTACCTCAACAACGTTTGCATTTACTTCTGCTCCATCAATTTTCACGATTGGCTTTCCTTGAATCACTAAACGATTATCCAAAGTATCTGTTACCACATATTTTTTGTATTCCTTAATGTCTTCTGGAATTAATGTTTTAATATCATAATTATAATTAGTTAAAGGATTTATTGGTAACGCTTCCAATTTTCCGTTAATTTTTTTATCAATTGTTGGTTCTTCATTGTTTTTCACTTCTATTTTAACTACTGTACCAGAAGTAATAGTTCCATCTTCATTAATTGTTCCGGAGTTCTTAACAAAAAACTCACGTTTAGTTGGATCTATTACGTAGCCTTTCGGAGCTTTTGTTTCTTGGAAATAGTATTCACCATACTCCAATCCTTGCACGCGAATATGACCATTAGCATCTGTTACTAACCCTTTTTTCACTTCTGTACCATCTTTTTTAAATAAAGAGAATACTGCACCTGCTAATGCTTTTTCATTTACACCAGTTTTTATTAAATCCACTGCACCACGTTTAATCTCATTTTTGGGATACATGTGAACATCATAGTTTAGCACCTTACCCTCTTTATTCGTTAATGGGATATCCACTGTATACGTATTGGGATTTAGATTAACATGTGGAGGTCCTGCCACTTCTTTCACCTCATAACGTCCTAGCGGAAGATCTTTTAATACAGCTTGTCCGTTATCATCTGTTACTACTTGATTTGGAGTGGCTCCCATTACAGGTTTCACGTCTTCTTTTACGATTTTCCCATCGTTTGAAATTTTTTCAAAAGAAGCAACTCTTTTCACTTCAAACGTTACACCTTTTAATGGTTTCACATCTTTTGGCACCTCTTGATTTGCAGAACCGTCACCTTCTAGTCCCTGCGCTCCATCTTTTTCTTGTTCATACTTATGAATCGTTAAAGTACCTTTAGATGGTGAATCTGCCTTTACTAATACACTAGACCATGTAGAAAATGTTAAGAATAACACTAAAAGCACACTAAATATTTTTTTCATTTCTCTTATCCCCTTTGCTACTTCTATCATTTTAAAAATTTCTTTATTACTATTACCTTCTTAAAAGCAATAGTGTGCCAAGTATCAGATTTAAACGAATAACATAAAACATAGTCGTCCAACAATCCATTGTTTACAATCACTTATTCACTTTTCTTATCTTCTATTATTACGTTGTCTCTCCGCATGATATATGTAATTTTCTCCCCTAAATTACACGTATATCCCTATTTCAAGAATCATTACATTTGTTACATAATAGCTTTCACTGCTAATTTCGACTAGTCACTTACTGTCAATCTATTCATATCTCACTTCCTATCCCTATTTAAAATCCAATCTTAATCATTTTTTGATACATATAAGTAATAACCAACAAATAAGTGTGACGATTCATATTTTACGTTACTGTCCAAAACTATTACCTGTATATTCAAATAATATGTGCTATTCATGTTAAATTATGGTATTATTCTTAGAAGTTTATAACTTTTATTTATATTTTTTATTGATAAAGGTTTTCCGTATCTACTTATGAAAAAGGAATATATGTTTATTTAACTATTACGCATAACTGTAAGGAGGAAGAATATGACTAAAAAACTCAGTCTAGTTGAGATAGAGTACATTTGCAATATGTTTTTTCAATCTTTCGAAATTCCAGTTTGTTTTTTAGATTGTAACAAAAATATTCTTTTAGAATTTAAATCCAAAAATGATTCACATTCGTTATATACATCAAAAATAGAACAGTTACATATGCTTTTTCAGAGAAATGATACATATAATTCCCCCATCTTCAGAACTCACGAATATCTAGGGCACTTTATTTTAATTCACATAAAGAGCGATTATATGGTGAACGGTACTGTTATTATTGGGCCCTTGACACATGTAAATTTTTCTACAAGTAAAGCGGATAGTAACCTTAATTTTATTCCAAATTATAAAAGAACAAGAGACCATTATTTTTCATTGTCAGTCAAAGATCAAAATTTCTTTGTAAATATAGCGATATTGTTCTATAACATTCTCTATAAAAAAAATTCAGATGTAAGCACCTTTTCAAATAACAGTGACTCACTTCATATAAGTCATAGCAGCATCTTAAACGAAGATGTATATATTTCAATGCAAAAAGACGAATCCATTTATCATAATTTATATATAGAGCAGCAACTACTTAGTTCTATAGAAGACGGGGATAAAGAAACCGTCCTCAAATATTATTATGAATTCCAACAAGAGACTCTTTCATCTTTATCTTCATTCCATCAATTAAGACGTCATAAAAACATTTGTATTTCATCCATCACGCTCGCTACTAGATATGCGATAAAAGGGGGACTTCCATCTGGGATTGCTTACAAAATTTATGATTTACATATTCAAAGAACAGAAGATTTAAAAGACAAAGAATCTGTTTGGGATTTATTAAAAAATGCTTTTTGTACCTTTGCAGACCGTGTAAAGGCACAAAAAACACAGCAACATTCACAGACTATTGCTATTTGTAAAAACTACATTTTTAAAAATATTTACAATCCAATATCTGTTAAACAACTTGCTAAATTTGCAAATGTGAATTCAGATTATTTATCTATATTATTTAAAAAAGAAGTCGGTATTTCATTAATTGAGTACATTCAACGTGAACGAGTCGAAGAAGCAAAGAAATTATTAACTTTCACCACCTATCCCTTATCAGATATATGCGCTTCGCTTAATTTTAGCGATCAAAGTTATTTCACTAAAATTTTTAAAAAATTCACCAATGAAACACCTGGTAAATACCGAAAATCTCATGTTGTCATTTAGAGTGACACTTCCATTAAAACAAAGTGTTTTCAGTAACTTATCAATGGCAAATTAGAAGTACTCCTATATTCATGAGCTATAGGATTTATACTATTTTCAAATTAAAAAACACGTTACTATTCTTTTATTTTAATGAGAATAGTAACGTGTTTTATATGTAATATAGTTCTGTAGACAGAATAGTATCCAACTGCAAATTTTTATAAAAGCCAAATGTACCGCTTAACTATTAAAATCTTAATAAGTAAAAAATCCATATTTCGTTTTATTTACTTTCTACTTTATTTCTTTTGAATACTGAACTCTTTTCTTCAAACGAATGATCCCTACTATTATTTTTGTATCTTTCTAAATTTGCGAATCAAAGTGAGTACTGTACCTGCAATAATCATCAATATGCCGATTGCTGCACTGTTAGTTGTACTTACACCCGTCTTTGGCAGCTCCTTATATGTATATTCTTTTTTATCGGTATTACTGTTATTTGAGATATTATTGTTATTTGTCTTATTAGCAAGACCATTAGGTTTGCTAGTTTCTTTATCTTTCACTAATACTTTTTGTATCGTATTTACCTCATTACCCACGGAATCTCTTACACTATATATTATTTCATAAATACCGGCTTTATTTGTATCTATAGTTCCTTCATACGCTACTTTAGAAGTAAGGTCACCGTCTTCTTTGTCAGTAGCTGATACTCCTATCAACGGATCAAATTGATCACCCTCAGTAATTGAAGTTGTAGCAGGTACTTTTAGTATTGGTTTATCATTTTTAACTTCTTCTCTAACTTTGACCGTTACAGTTTGCTTCGCCGTTACTTCATGGCCTTTTGAATCTGTAACTGTGTATTTTAATACGTAAGTACCGGCTTTATTTGTATCTACTTCACCATCAACTTTGATTTTAGAAGTAAGATCACCGTCTTCTTTATCGATAGCTAATACTTCTGCCATTGGAACAAATGAATCTCCTACATGAATTGTCGCTCCAACAGGCACTGTTAATTTAGGTTCTAAATCTGATGTTTCGCCATTTCCCTCTACAATTACAGTCTGTGTAGCCGTTGCATTCCCCCCTTGAGAATCAACAACCAGGTATTCCACAATGTATGTACCTGGTTTTGAAGTATCTACATCGCCTTTATGCTTTACTTTATTTGTTAAATCACCATCTTCTTTATCAACAGCTTTTACATTTCTCATTGGATCAAACGTATCACCTACACGTAGTGTAATCGTAAACGGTACAGTTAACTCTGGAGCTTGGTTTCCTGCTGTTTTTTCGTTTTCTTTCACCGTTCCTGTAATTTTTGCCGCATCAAAAGCATTTTGGACTGCTTGAACTTCAATTGAGTTCGTTCCATATTTATTAGCTGCGACTTTAAGGCATGCCAATTTCAATTCAGAGAAATCAGAAGTCATGTTTAATTCATCAGTATTTGCATAATAGAAAATATCAAACATTTTATCTTCACCAATACCATTTACATTTACACCGTTATGAGTACCACCTTGTGCAATTAAATACGCAACTTTATTAATAATACTTGAATTAAAATGTACGCCTCCATAATCCTCTCCATTTAAATCATTATATTTACTATAATCATCGGGATACGGTAGTCCTTCTGAAAAATTAATTGCAGTTGGATTTTTCATATTACGAAAAGTCGATCCAGTTTGCTCTCCTATTGTCCAGTTAAATTCCCCATTATTTATGTATTTCTCTATAGCCGTTCCCATAATATCCGATAATGCCTCGTTAATTGCCCCAGATTCTCCTGAGAATTCAAGGTTAGATTCACTTGATGTAACTGCGTGTGTAAATTCATGACCGGCTATATCGAACGCTTTTACCATAGGATCTCCATATAAAAGCATACTGATGTTATTAATATTAGTACTAAATGCATTCTCCCAATTTTCAGGATCATTTGTTCCTCCAGAATCCCATGCATGTACAACTGAAACTACTTTTTTTCCTTTATTATCAAAACTATTACGATTATATTTTTCTTTATAAAAATCATATACCTTTGTTGCTAAGAAATGAGCGCTTACCGCCTTTGGATCATTAAATGTTGTTGAAGCGCTAGTTGCTAGTATGCCAGGATAATAACTTTCTTCATTTGTAATATCTCTATAATTTACATCATATGTCTCAATTCCTTGCCCTCTTGTGTAATCAGCAAGCGCATAATTCCCACTGGTCTGTTTAGAAATACCAAATGTACGAGTTACGCCTAAATCATCTTTTCCTGTTCCAGTTAATGATGTGAAATTGCTAGTTTTATTTTCCTTAACGGATTCAACATACTCTTCACTTATTTTCAAACTTGATTCTTGTACCATATCTTTTAACATATCGCCATTATGAGCATTCACTAAATAAGTTCCAGATACATAATTTGGTGTTGTAGCAGCAAATGTAACTTGATATGCATTGCTAGCCTGCCCATGATTTTCATCAACAAAAATAACCGCCTTAACTTCTGGTTCAGAAATAAATTTAATGTCGTTTCCGTACTTTTTATAAATATATTGTTTCGCTTCTTCTTTTGATAAATTAATAGGTTTCTTTAAATCTTCTTGTGTTAAATTTTGTGCGCTAGCTCCTGAAATGCTTTTAATAATACCTTTTTTATCTACGTGAGCAGTTAACTGGTGGCCATACACTTCTTTTCCTTCATATATTTGTTGCATGCGCACAAGTGTAGTTCCATCATAAGAACCACGTTTTTGAAGAACCTTGTAATCTACTCCTGTTTCTGCACTAACTTGTTTTGGAGACAATGCATGCTCCGTATTTTCCTTAAGTGCATCTTTCACTACATTCTCTGGCGCCTTTTTTGATGGTTGTGTAAGATCACCTGTACGGAATGAATCCTCTTGAATTTCAACTTGCATTTGACCAGGTTCCTCTGCATGACCTACTCCATATGGTGTTACACTTGTTAAAACAAATCCTGTTGTTAATGCAACTATAGCTATTTCTTTTTTATTTCCCATGGTATTTACCTCGTATAAATTTCTATTATTTATATGAAACTGCTAAAATGTATACAATCTATTCCTAACATAAAAAGATGACTTTTGTAATCTACAAAAGCCACCTCTTCAATATATAATATCCCTAAAATGTTTTTAATACATAATTTCTATACAAAAAAGAAAAAAGCATTCATTAACGAGCATTTTGCAATACTTTTATTAGGTCATTTATATTTTCAACTTTCTGCTGAAACTGATCAAATCTGTTATGTAGCGATGAAGGATTTTTATCTTCAGTTGAAATAACTTGTTTTAATTCATTTTCTAATTTATCATACATATCAAAAAAATTATCAAATTCTACACTTACAAGCTCTTCATTTTCGCGATAGAATCTTTTTGCTTCTATATAAGTCATATATGATTTATTTAAAAATCCTAATGAAATTAAATATTTAGAAGTGTTTTCTTGATAAATAGCAATATCACATGCTATTTTAATATCAGAATAAGTCTTTTGAACGAGACAATGCAATTCAAAAATCTTAAACTTTAATCCATTATTCATTTCATCCCCTCCCATCGTATCTATTCTACATAAAATTAGAATATTATACAAAGAAAATTATTAGCATAAAATTGACAATTTAAAAAATAACTTAAGGATAAACAAAATCCCTCTCATTATAAATTATAGTTGCGGAGCATTTACCAACATAACAGCAAAATAAAAAACGAAAAGAATAAATCTTTCCGCTCTTAGAGTAATAAATACATTTCATATTGCGCTAAAGAATTCTTTTCAAATCCACATTTCTTTAAAAAACCCTCCAATAAATTATTGTTAGGAAACCCAATTGATAAACTTGATAAATGTAATTCTTCTCTTGCTACTTGTAATAATTTCATCCCAACACCAATATTTCTATAATCTTTGTCTACGAAAATAAAACTAATTT
The DNA here is from genome assembly GCF_030164735.1 of Bacillus sp. RB3. NCBI lineage: Bacteria > Bacillati > Bacillota > Bacilli > Caryophanales > Bacillaceae > Bacillus > Bacillus sp. RB3. Next base: position 27,685 of record NZ_JASNGE010000002.1, on the reverse strand, counting down.
TACCTTGTTCATTTACACATAGAGAGCCTTTTAAGTCATTATCGACATATGCACCATAAAATACATTATTTGTTTGTTCGATATAATCAATATCATTTTGCCAATTTATATGGAAGTTTAACCATTTCTGAATTTCATCTTTAAAAGTTGGAAATTCTAATTGTTTTACTTCAATATCCTTACAATCTTTATTCATTATTTTAGTCAAATCATTTAAATTATAATAAGAAAGATCGTACACTTTTTCATAGCCCAACTTATTATAAAAATGAATCGCTCGGTCGTTTCCTACAATGACTTCGAGAAAAAGTTGCTTACATCCATGTTGAATCGCCTCTTCTTTATGCAGTTCAAATAATTTTTGACTCACACCAATACCGCGGTAATTAGGATGAACCGCTAATGTTCCGCAGCGCATAGTCTTTATACTTTCATAATCTTTTATACCACCTAATATTACGCCAACTGATTTGTCACCGTCTAAAGCAAGAAAAGAATGTTCTAGCAAATTACCTTCTGGTCCCAAAAAACGGTGTATAAAATCCCCTTTTGAAACTTCCATCTTAATAATATAATCGGAAAATCCATCTTTAAAAGCTTCATATACTAAATCAATATTTACTTCACTACACCTTTTATATTGAATCATATAAAATTGCCCTCCAATTGCTTGTATTAACCTCAACATGTACCCATATAATATATTCCATCTATTATAAATTTCAGCTCTTAATTTGAAATGAACGGACATTTCCCTACATATAACTCACTTTTAATTTGTTTTATAACAAACTATCTATTATTTACTACATTAATCTCATAAACACGTAAAAAAGCAATTAAATGCTCACATGCTCTTTCGCATGCTAGCATTTTAAAGATTTTTTGTTCTTCTTTCGTTTTATCATTAGCCTGATCTGAAGCAGCTTTTAAACATAGAAATGGTTTTTTATTTATTTGACACACATAGGCGAAAGCTGCTACTTCTTGATCAACTGCCAATGCTCCATATACGGTATGGAGTAAATATCTCATTTCCGAACTACGAATACGTTGATCTCCTGATAAAAATGTGCCGAAATGTATCGGATCATACGATCGTATTTTTTTTATTCTTCTTACAAGTGATTTTGTTGTTTCAATAGGTGCTGTTCTACCGTTATATAAATTAAAAACATCTTCCCCTGAACCAGCAGCAGTAACATCGTGTTGTATTGCGCTTAGTGCCACTACAATATGACCGTTTTGCACCTTGTTTGATAAACTTCCGCATATTCCTGTCATAAACAACTCATCTGGCTGAAACTCACTAATTAACAATTGTACACAACTAGCGCAGCTTACTTTACCAACACCAGTAACAACTGATATAATTTCCAGCTCATTAATAGTATGAAAATGAAATTCCCAAGCTGCTCTTTTTTCAACACGTTCACTTGGATAATGTTGATGCAAATACGTCAGTTCTGGTTCCCATGCAGATACAATTGCAATACGTTTCATTACACGCTTCACTTCCCCTATTGTCATTTAAATAAGTTATCTATATTTTCTCGTTCATAATCTGGAATCCATTCTTTGTATTTCTTATATAAATCTCGTATTATTTCTTTATTCTTCGCAATTACTTCACATCCTCTATCATCATACATAAACATGACAATATCTTTCGTTGCATTTATGAGAAATACATTTGGATAAGAAATTTCTTTTTTTCGTCCAAATCGAGGATACAGAGCAGAGAAATCCTCATGATTAGCAACTTGTATAAGCGATTCATATTTAATATGTTCCGCAAGGCATTTTAAAGAAAAATGATATGTACAATATAAATCTGCTTCTTCATCTTCAAATAAAAACGGTAACGTTTCTTATCTTATATGAAATCTTAAATCTCTTTTCTTAATATATTTATTGTATACATTTATTTTCTGTGGAGTTTTTATATTTTCCTTTTTAAATCTATAAACATTTGTCACTACAAACACTACATCTTCTTTTGAAAATATGTCTTCAAATAAGAATTTATTATATGTATATAGTTGAGAAAAGTATTCCGTATTTAAATTGTCGGTTCCTTCTACAATTTGATATTTATCTTTTCCAAAATCAAATTGTAAATGATTTTCCCACTAAGAATATAAGTAGGGTACTAATGTAACTCCTGGAAATGTTTGATTCATATATTCTTTTAATTGCATTTCCTTGTCCTTTCTACTGTACAATTCCTTTTAAATCCCAGTATGCTTCTTCTAGCCATGGATGTATAACTTTCAATGTATCTTTCCTTTCCCACAAATATGAAATATATACAAAAGCTGCTTTTTCCAAAGATTTTTCCAATCCTTTTTTTATTTCTATTAAATATGGTGGTGTCCCTTTTTGATCCCATTCTATTTTATCTGCAACAAATAATACTAAATCCATCTTCGTTGCATGTTTACGCAACGTTGTGTGGCAACAAATTGCATTTAAAATCTCTTCATCTTCTACTTTAAATATTTCTTTTGCGATTACTCTCGATAGTTTTTGATGAATGATCATAGGAAACTTTCTTTCTGCTTCCACTATTTCTACACCAAATTCTTCAGCAACTGCAATCCGCTCCTCGTTCGGAAAAATGCCACTAATATCATGTAAATATCCTGCAATTGCTGCTTTTTCTTTATCTACGTGAAACTTTTCTGCAATCTTTTTTGCCTCATTTGCCACACGAATTGAATGTTTATATGTAAACTCTTTATTATATTTTAGTAGAAAAGCTTTAATATCATTTTCTATTTTTCCAGTTGGAGTAAATGAATATATATCATTACATAACATAGAAAATCCCCCTTATAACTAACTTTCATTATAATGTAGGATCTAAATATCCTCGTTATTTTATATTCGTTATTAATCTTTTTACTCCTTTTTAATACGTTACATGAAATTTTATACAGAATCATCGCTACAAGTACATAAATGTTTGATATTATAGTAATGTTGATGATTTGTAAGGAAAGGAACTACACAATGAATAAAAATATATTAATTATTGATGATGATAAAGAAATTGTTGAATTACTTGCTGTTTATTTGCGAAATGAAGGCTATAACATTTATAAAGCTTATGATGGCGATGAAGCATTGCAAAAGGTTTCTACATATGAAGTTGACCTTATGATTTTGGATATTATGATGCCAAAACGAAACGGATTAGAAGTTTGTCAGGAAGTGCGTGAAAATAATACTGTACCAATTCTAATGCTTAGTGCAAAAGCAGAAGATATGGATAAAATATTAGGTCTTATGACAGGTGCCGATGATTATATGATCAAGCCATTCAATCCATTAGAATTAGTAGCAAGAGTGAAAGCTTTATTACGAAGATCCTCTTTCCAAAACGCTACTTCGCAAAAGAATGAAGATGGTATTATTCGTATTCGCTCTGTTGAAATACACAAACATAATCATACTGTTAAAGTAAATGGAGAGTATATTAAATTAACCTCTATTGAGTTCGATATTTTATATTTACTTGCAAGTAATACAGGAAGAGTATTTAGTTCAGAAGAAATTTTCGAACGCGTTTGGAATGAAGATGGTTACGGTTCAAATAAGACTGTAATGGTTCATATTAGCAACTTACGGGATAAACTTGAAACAGTTATAAATGGAGAAAAATTTATTCACACTGTTTGGGGAGTTGGCTATAAAATTGAGAAATGAAGCATTTGATATATTAAAAGATATCCCTAAATGGAAACTTATTTTTTGGCTCTTATTAGCTATCACACTCACGCCTATTACTGAGTTAATTATTTATCGCCTCGTTACGAGTGTAATTGAGAGTTCACTTACTCTAACTGAACTTGGTAAAGAATTCATTCGAATTTTTGGTTATGAAAAGTATAAAGGGATTAAAGAATCGTTATGGATGATGATTGTATCTTATTTGTTTTTATTTTCTATTTTTTCATCCTATCTTTACATTTTTTATCGCCACGAGAAAAAACTTTACTATGAAACTTGTATTAAAAAAATGATAGAAGAAATTCGTTATATTGCAAATGGAAACTTCAATCATAAAGTTTCTATTGTAAATCATAATTATCTAGAAGAATTAGCAATCGGGGTCAATGAAATTGTTGAACAATTAAAAGTCTCCATTGATGAAGAAAGACAAGCGGAACAAGCAAAAAGTGAACTTATTACAAATGTATCACATGACTTACGCACTCCCCTTACTTCTATAGTTGGATACGTAAATTTAATCCATCATGATAATTATAGAGATGAAGTAGAATTGCGATACTATATTCAAGTCATTTACGATAAAGTAACTCGTCTTAATGCATTAATGAATGACTTGTTCGAATATACACGTGTTCAAAATAAAGAGTTAAGCTTGTATTCTGTTCCTATTGACATAGTAGAGTTACTTGGACAATTAACTGTTCAATTCCGTATACAATTTCAAGAAGCAAATATAGAATGTCGACCTTCTTTCCCATCTCAAAAGCTCATGGTATTAGCTGATGGTGAAAAATTAGTGCGTGTGTTTGAAAATCTTATTATAAACGCTATCGCTTATGGAAGCGAAGGTCGCTATATTGACCTTACTGCTTATGAAAGCAATAATATGATTACAATTGATATAACAAATTACGGGCAACCTATTCCTAGTACGGATTTACCTCATATTTTTGAACGTTTTTATCGCGTTGAGAAATCTCGCTCTACAAACACTGGTGGATCTGGACTTGGATTAGCTATTGCAAAAAGTATAGTCGAATTGCATAAAGGAACAATTGAAGTATATAGTGATGATGAAAAAACAACATTCACTGTAAAACTACTCCCATACAAATGTTAATATTATAAATAAAAAGTTCAATTTCTTATCATATAAGAAATTGAACTTTTTCCATTAATGCCCAAAACTTAATAATCCTTTATAATTCTTTAGAAATTCTTTACCTTTTCTTTCTTCCTAATTAAGCATTCCTTTTTACAATACTAGTATTGATGTCATAATAGGAGGATCGCTTATGCAATTCTTAAAAAAATTCGCTATTTTATTATTATCTTTTTTCATTACTGCACTTATCGTTTTATATTTTTACCTTTATGTAAATGGTCCGATTATTCAAGCTAAATCAGCTATTTTAATAAATGCTAATTCAGGTGAAATTGTTTATAAAAAAAATGAAGAAACTCCAGTACAATCAGCTGCTTTATCTAAATTAATGACAGAATATATCGTATTGGAGCAACTAAATGATAGAAAGATACAGTTAGATGACTTAGTACAAATAAGTAACGAAGTTTTCCGAGTAGAAACAAGCCCTATACAAGTAACATCGAATGATAAAACAACGGTTCGTGATTTACTTCATGCATTGCTACTGGCAGGGAATAATCGTTCTGCACTCGCTCTAGCAGAACACATTGCTGGAAATGAAGATAACTTTACAATATTAATGAATAAAAAAGCAAAAGAACTAAAGTTATTACAACCATCTCCATTTCTAAACTCTACTGGAATTAATAATAATACAAATAAACAATCAACTACAACAGCGATAGACGCAGCTAAACTAGCAGCACGATTAGTAAAAGATTTTCCAGATGTATTGAATATTACGAAACTAACCTCTTACCAATTTACCTTCAAAGATTCCCAGGTTTTCAATACGAATAAAATGATATATTCCCTTAATGAAAACATTAAACTTCAAGGTGTTGATGGCTTACAAACTAGTTTTTCAACTAACGGTAATTATAGTTTTGTCAGTACAGCAAAACTTGGAGATACTAGACTAATTTCAGTAATATTAGATGCAGATGAAGAAAACATTTCATTTATTGAAACAAAAAAGTTACTACAGTATGGTTTTGATCCTTCCTCGTACTCTGCACTCCAAGCTTTTAAAGACGCCCTTACATCTTGGACAATATTGCTTCAGTTTAAAAATTTAATTATACAAACTATAATGATTTTTTTAATCATTACCACCTTAATGTTTTTACATATACGTCAGAAAAAATCCGAGGATTTCAATTAAGAAATCTTCTTATATATAAAACCGACTTGCGCTTAAGATGCAAGTCGGTTTTTAATTCTATCATCCTCTTCAAATTTGCTGAAACTGGTTGCAAGTTTAACTTCCTCGCCCATTCAGACAGCTGACCAATATGATGAATTTCATATCCCATTACATGTCTTAAAACCTATGTTTTTTGAGGCATACATCCATCTCTGTTTCCTTTCGTTGTGTTCGTTTGTTTAGTTTAAATGGGTTAATCTATTAATTCTATTAAATCCAACAATTGAACTATTACATTTTAAAGTTCTACTCATATACTATAGTAAATTACTAGAAAGGAGGTTTAACTATGGATAGTTGCGTTGTATTTGTAAACGGACAACCTTTTTTAGTTCTTTCAGTAGCTGGTATTGAAATTGCTAGATTAGAGATTTCCCTTCAAGTAGCATTAGCTCTAAGAGTGCTTGGGATACCAATCTGTGATTAATTACCAAATTAAAAGAAAAAGAGGGCATTAGCCCTCTTTTTTTATTTTCTTCTCACCTTTTCTTAACAACAAACAAAATTCAAATTTGATTAATTATAAAAAATTAAAGTATATGAACGTTACATGAAACACTTGTTAAGATAGCTGTCCCTCACACTATTTATTTCGCCGACGTTATATAATCAAAGCACACAATGATTAACTTTTTATACGGCTTATTTTAAGTGTGCTAGCATTCTATGCTAGATGATCATGACTGCAAAAAAACTTCAAGTTCTCGTTTATATAAATCAAATAACGCTTTCACTTTTTGAACCGATTGATAATCTTTAAATTGCGGTTTTCTATCTTCTTCTCCTTGAAGAGCACTAATCCAACTATACTCTACATCTACAATATGAAATAATGTTTCTAACATACCACCAGTTTGCAAAGTAAATCTTCCTCTGAAAGTTGTTCACACCACTTAAACCAATCATCTCTTACTTGCCAATTATATTGAAATAAAGTGTACACATTTATCTCTCCCTTACTTCAATTATCCACCTAACAGCATCTGTTATACATTTAACCATTGACAATCACTTCTCTTCGGCCAAGTTCCTCTACAGCGTGATTAATTATTTCACTTACAGATAAAGAACCATCCAATATGATATCTGAATTCGGCTTAACAGTATGAATTGCCTCTAAATAAGCTTTTCTCGCATATGTCATGTAATGTTCTAAATCATTATGTATTTCATCTATTGTACCTTCCTTAAAATCTCGCAAAATCCTTCTAGCCATCGCAATATCTAAAGGCGTATCAATAAATATAGTTACATCAATGAATTTTCGCATCTCACTATTTAAGTATGCAAAAGGATAATCTACAATAATATAGTCTAAGGTATTATTTTGTATAAGTTGCTCAATATCATGAATTAATGGTGTTAATACCCACTCGTCGTAATTCGCCCCATCATCAATCCATTTACAAATATCAGCAGGAGAGTTATCAAATGTATAACTATCAAAATATAGAGCTTTTGAGTTTTTAAACTTATGCTTTAATCTTTCTGTAATTGTAGTTTTACCTCCTCCCGAAACAGCTGCAATTGAAATTATTTTTGTTTTATTATCCACTATACCCACCAAATCCCTTTGTTAACATAATATAATTATAAATTACTTAAATTACTATCGTTTCTACTTCTTCCATTCATATTCTAACATACTCATTTCCCATAAATTCCAATACGTTTCTCCTACTCTTTTTGACTCTCTTAATAAGCCTTCTTTTACAAACCCTATTTTTTCGTAACATGAAATGGCCGATGTATTAAAATCATACACACCAAGAGTTACTCTATGTAGTTTTAATTCGTCAAAAGCAATATGAAGTACTGCTTTCATCATATGTTTTCCTATAGAACGTCCTCTCATCTTCGTATTACCAACTAATACTTTTCCAATTCTAGCGGACTTATTAATATTATCTATTTGCCCAAGCGAAATATGTCCAATAACGTCTGAAGTCTCTTCATCTACCACTTTGAAAGCGAGTGTATTTGCACTTTCTATATACTTCTCTAATTGCTGTTCGTCTAAAGGAAATGTGAATGCATTTCCTGACCATTGTATTAGAAATTCTTCGGAATTAATCCAATTTATTAATTGTTTAAAATCAGATTTCTTAAAGCTTTCTAGTTTAATCACTTCCTTGCTCCTTTCGTACATCATGCTTTATAACCTCAAACTTATTTCTATATAAAGAATATATTCTCCTTTTATATAAAATTAGAATAAAGCCATTCATGTGAATGGCTTTACAAAAAAGCAGCATAATTATGCTTTGTTTGCTACATCAATACCATTAAAATCAAAGTCAGCAGTAACCGTTGTAACCGGTGGGAAAATTGCTTCAATTTTGCAAATGGAAATAATTACTCCAACCGATCCAGGAATAGCTGCAAGCTTAACTACATCACAACTTACAGACGAAACAGTACCTACATAAGTACGTCCCTCTGTGTTAATTTGAACTGTTCGATTAATTAATTTCTTAAGTTCATCTCTAATTCCTTGTACACAAGAATTATCACATTTCTCATGCTGTTCTTTTTTACACTCTTCGAATACTTCCCAACAATCATCTTGTTTACATGTACACTTCTTTTTACAATTATTAAATCGAGAACCCAATACCTCACCCCCTAATCCTTTCTATTAATAAAGTATGTCCACTAGCTTAAAAGGGTACGAGGCAAACACATAAAAAAAAAAAACAAGCAATTGTACCAAACTTTCTTTTCATTATTCATTATAAAAACAGACCTCTCCTAATTAAAAGCTTGTTTAATGAGCGGCCGTGAATTTAGTCCTACTCCATTTAATGTTTAGACACCGCTTTCTAAAACAAATCTTTTTTCTTTTAAATAAGACGCTCCTTAAAAACGCACTAGATTTTCCCATTAACTCACATATACATAGACTTTATTTGTGGATTTTTCCTTTGTTATTGTGAAATATACATTCAAAAAAGCGTACTCGAAAATAAGATATTATTTGTAATCAGAACGCTTTCTTCAACAAATGTTTATTAAAAAATACCATAACTAGTAGTAGTTCCCTCCACTATCTCTTAAAAATTAGCATAGTTTGTATGAACTCTATATCGAGTAGAAAACACTCTATCATATAAAGATAAAATAGTAGGTTAATAAACAAGCCATTTTTTTATTAAAACATAGAATAATATGAACACTATTGAAAGGAGGTAGAAATAAATGTCATGGAAAAATGATTGCTGGAGTTCTCAGAAGAAGCATTGTTGTGATGATTGGTGGAAATCTAAAGAAAAGCGTCATTGTGATGATGATTGGAGTTCTCAGAAAAAGCATTGTAATGATGATTGGTGGAAATCTAAAGAAAAGTGTCATTGTGATGACGATTGGAGTTCTCAGGAAAAACATTGTAATGATGATTGGTGGAAATCTAAAGAAAAGTGTCATTGTGATGACAATTGGAGTTCTAAACGAAATAAGTGTCGTTGTAAATGTTTCTTTATTTGTTGCCATTGTAAAAGAAAAAACTGGTAATATTTTTAATGTCAACTTAACGGAAAGAATATGTCTTTTGGAACCAATCGGACTTTTCCGGAAAGTTGATCCCTCACCTACTTCCTTGCTTTCGCTGAATTTTTAGGTGGGGGCATTACTGCCTGACAAATAGCGAGATAAATACTAGAATGTAATATATAAAAAGCTGACTGAGTATAGTCAGCTTTTTATATATTAACACGTAAAGGTTTAAACAGACATATAAGCAGTCACGCTTTGTCACCACCTTGTTGTTGTAAATTAGTATTCCCCCATTGAATAGACATTCTATAATATCGTATTTTGATTAAAACTATAAAACATACTTAACACTAATAGTAGAATTTTTCATCTTCATCAACTTCACTTCTTCTTTTTTTATAAACATAAAAAAGGAGCTCTATTTATATAGAGCTCCTTTCTAATTTTATAATTTACTAGACTGTAACCCCTGAATAAACGGAACTACTTCAGGATTTACAAGTGAAGACAAATCACCTAATTCTTTTCCTAAGTAAGCTGCTTTAATAACACGGCGCATTACTTTAGAATTACGTGTTTTCGGTAAATCTTCTACAACGTGGATGTCTTTAGGACACAACGCTTTTCCAATATGAGAGTTTACTAAACTCATTAATTCTTTTTTTAATTCTCCTGTGAATGTTACATGGTCTCTTAATACTACAAAACAATGACAAACTTCACCTTTTACTTCGTCAGGTACACCAATTGCAGCAGCTTCGATTACATCGTTATGTTTCACAAGAATAGATTCATATTCAGCGGGTCCAATACGTTTACCTGCAATATTTAACGTATCGTCTGAACGCCCTGTGATGATATATTGTTCACCATCGTAAATGACCCAGTCACCGTGGACCCATTTATTTTCAAAACGCGACCAATATGTGTTTACGTAACGTTCATCATCTTCCCAGAAGCTTTTCGTCATACCTACCCAAGGTTTCTCTAAGCATAATTCTCCGACTTCATCTCGAATTGGTTTACCTTGATCATCCAGTACGACAGCTGCCATTCCTGGTAAAGATGCGTTAAAACTAATCGGTGCTATTGGCTTAATAAGAACATTACCGAAAATCCCACCAGAGATTTCAGTTCCACCTGAGTAGTTACAGATTGGGACATTTCCTTTTCCAACTGTTTCAAATAACCACATCCATGGATCAGGATTCCAAGGTTCTCCTGTTGATGCGAATACTTCCAAACTCTTTAAAGAATGTTTATTGACATACTCATCACCTTTTGCCATTAATGCTCGGATTAACGTTGGCGAAATACCTAAATGAGTAATCTCATATTTATCAACTGTCTCCCATAACCGGTCTGCTTCTGGGAAGTCTGGAACACCTTCGTACATAACCATCGTTGCTCCATTAATGAGTGAACCGAATAATAGAAACGGCCCCATCATCCAGCCCATATCAGTTACCCATAATACACGATCACCTTGTTTAATATTCATTCCAAATCCTGCATCAAAAGCTGCTTTCAAAGGAAATCCTGCATGCGTGTGTACTGTTCCTTTCGGCTTACCAGTCGTTCCTGATGTATAAATGAGCATCAATGGATCATCACTTTGCATTTCCTCGGCATGTATGAATGGTTTTTCTTTTTCTAGCGTACTCCACGAAAAATCATAGTTATGTGGTGTAAAATCATTTCCTGCATGACGAACGATAACAACTTTTTCAACAGTTGGGCAATGTTCACAAGCTTTATCTACTTCATCTTTTAAAGAAACAATTTTACCGCGGCGTGAAAATCCATCTGCGGTAATAATCATTTTTGAACCTGCCGCTTGCACACGTGTCATGACTGCATCAGACGCAAAGCCTGAGAATATTGGTGAAATAATTGCTCCGATTTTCATTACAGCTAGCATCGCAACAACTGTTTCTGGAATCATCGGCATATAAATTGTTACACGATCACCTTTCTCAATACCCGCGTGTTTCAAACCATTTGCAACACGGCTTACCCAGTTGTCAAGCTCTTCATATGTAAATGATTTTGAAGTTCCATTTTCCCCTTCGTACTGAAGTGCTGGCTGTATTCTCGTCTCTTCATCCGCAAGCCAGCGAGATAAAGCTGATTCTACAACGTTACATGTTCCGCCATTATACCACTGTGCAAACGGTGTACCATTTTCTAAGTCTAACACTTCTGTATAAGGTTTCATCCATTGATAGCCTACCGCTTTTTCTGCCTCTCCCCAAAACCAAGCTGTTTCCTCAATAGATTTATTATAAAAAGTTTCATAGTCTTCATATCCCAATGATTTCATCCAACCATATAAACGTGTTTTTTCCTTGTACTCTTCTGTTGGAAACCAAACTGCTTGTTTCAATGTTTTCCCCTCCTTAACTTTTTGAGCAAGAAAGCCCTAAATAGGGCTTTTAAACTGGATATACAGGATGTTTACGATCTGTGAATACTTGATATTTACTCATATACATTTCGAAACGTCCTTTTAACTCTTCACGTAAATTGTTTGGATGAACAATACCATCAATCACCATCTCTGATGCTAAATGATAAATATCAATATCTTTCTTATACTCTTCACGTTTTTCAGCAATGAAGCTAGCACGCTCTTCTTCTGGTAAAGCTGCAATTTTATTTGCATATACAGCATTAACCGCAGCTTCTGGACCCATTACCGCAATAGAGGCTGTCGGTAATGCCAGACAGCAATCTGGTTCAAATGCTGGACCTGCCATCGCATATAAACCAGCGCCATATGCTTTACGAACAACGATAGAAATCTTCGGTACAGTTGCTTCACTCATTGCAGAAATCATTTTTGCACCGTGGCGAATAATACCGGCACGCTCTACTTTTGTACCAATCATAAATCCTGGTACATCCGCAAGGAATAATAATGGAATATGATATGCATCGCATAAATTAATAAACTTAGCAGCTTTATCAGCTGAATCGTGGAATAATACGCCGCCCTTCATACGCGGCTGATTTGCAATAATACCAACTGGCTTACCATCAATACGTGCTAAGCCTGTAATTAGCTCTTGAGCAAATAATTTTTTTACTTCATAGAATGAACCTTCATCAATAACTCTATTAATGAGATCTTTCATATTGAAAGGAGCATTTTGATTTTCTGGAATGATTTGTTCTAACGTTTTATCGAATTGTTTCGGTTCTTGAGGTGTAACCAATGGAGTCTTTTCTAAGTAGTTATTTGGAAAATATGAAATGTATTGTCTTGCTTGTTTAATCGCATCTTCTTCTGTCTTACATAAAACATCTCCGCATCCTGATACAGAGCAATGCATACGAGCTCCGCCCATCTCTTCTAAAGTTACCTTCTCACCGATAACCATCTCAGCCATACGAGGAGATCCTAAATACATAGATGCATTTCCTTCTACCATCATTACAACGTCACAAAAGGCTGGAATATACGCACCACCAGCTGCAGAAGGTCCAAATAACAAGCATACTTGAGGAACTTTACCTGATAACTTCACTTGATTATAGAAGATTCTTCCTGCACCGCGGCGCCCTGGGAACATTTCTACTTGATCTGTAATACGTGCTCCAGCAGAGTCGACTAAATAAAATAACGGAACACGTAGTTTTTCAGCTGTTTCTTGAATACGTAAAATCTTTTCAACTGTGCGTGATCCCCATGATCCAGCTTTTACAGTAGAATCATTGGCCATTACACACGCAGTACGCCCATGTATTTTACCCGTTGCCGTTACAACGCCATCCGCAGGTAAGCCTGTTTGTTCACAGTTAGCAAATAATGCATCTTCTACATATTCGCCATTATCAAATAGAAGCGCTAAACGATCTCGAACAAATAATTTTCCTTTTGCTTTATTTTGCTCATGATATTTCGGTGCCCCGCCTTGTTTAATTGTTTCAACTCGTTCTTCAAATGAATTAGATTGTTGTTTTTGGTCTAACATATTTACTCCCCCTTATACATCGGTTTGCGTTTTTCTTTGAATGCCTGTAATCCTTCTATTCGATCTTTCGTATGGATTACACCTTCATACGCTTGTTTTTCCATTTGTAATCCGGTATGTAAATCAACTTGAATACCATTTGAAATTGCCTCTTTTGCTAATCGAACAGCAATAGGTCCATTACTAGCAATTTTCTCTGCTATTTCAATCGCTTTCTCTTCAAGTAAATTAGCTGGTACAACAAATTCTACTAAACCGTATTCTTTTGCTTCTTGCGCTGAAATACGTCTACCTGTATAAATTAATTCTTTCGCTCTACCAACACCAATTAATCTCGGTAAGCGCTGTGTACCACCTGCTCCTGGTATAATTGCAAGTGTCGTTTCAGTAAGACCAAGACTTGCGGATTCAGCAGCAATTCTAAAATCACAAGCTAAACTTAATTCCGTACCACCACCAAGTGCAATTCCATTTATAGCAGCAATAACTGGCTGTGGTAATTGTTCAACCATCTCCATAGTAGTGCGAATCATACTAACAGCATGGCGAACTTGTTCTTCATTCATACCGGCACGCTCTTTTAAATCTGCACCAGCACAAAATGCTTTTTCACCAGCACCAGTCAAAATAACTACACGTGCGTTTGAATCTTCACTTATTTGAGTTAATATCGTTTGTAGTTCATCTAATAATGCCAAAGATAATGAGTTTGCTTGTCTTGCACGATTTAACGAAATCTTTACTACGTGAGGTGTTACATAATCAACTGAAATGTTTTGTAATTGTAGCATCTTCTCACCTACTTATCGTTTTATGTTGAAGCGCTCTATACACATGACTCGGTAATTGGATATTCAACTTACTTTGAATAAATTGACTAGCTCTCAATAACTTTTCTTCGTCTATATTCGTTTGGACTCCTAATTTATGGAGCATATGTACTAGGTCATCAGTGGCAACATTACCTGATGCTCCTGGTGCATAAGGGCAGCCCCCGAGTCCACCACAAGAACTATCAAACGTTGTAATACCGTATTCTAATGATTTAACTACATTCGCTAGAGCCATTCCATACGTATTATGAAAATGCATGGCAAACTGCGAAGCATCATACTTCTTTAATAGATGTTCTAATACTTGTTCTACTTGTAATGGATTCGCTACACCGATTGTATCCCCAAGAGAAACTTCATAAATGCCGTATGAAAATAGTTGATTACATAATTCGTCAACTGCTGCGACACTTATATCCCCTTCATAAGGACATCCAAATACAGTAGAAACATAGCCTCTTACCTTTTTCCCTTCGAATAATGCCTGTTTTGTTATATCTTCAATTACAACTAATGCTTCTTTAATCGATTTATTAATATTACTTTTATTATGAGATTCACTTGCTGATAAAAAAACATTCACCTCATCTACATTTTGCAAAAAAGCTCGTTCCAAACCATTTTGATTCGGAACAAGCGCAGCATATGTAACATTTGGATCCCTTTTCAGCTCAGAAAATACATCATTTGCATCCGCTAATGCAGGGACCCATTTTGGGTGAACGAATGAGGAAACTTCAACATACGACAATCCTGCTTCTGTAAGTAGTTGAATCCATTTTACTTTATCTTTTGTGCCAACAATCTTTTTTTCATTTTGTAAGCCATCACGTGGCCCGACTTCTTTAATGACAGCAAAATTAGGTAGTTTCAATTCGCTTCCCCCTATATCTCCCTATTCAATTTCTAATAATACATCTCCTTCATTTACAAAATCGCCTTCTTGCACATTAATTTTCATAACTGTGCCAGCTTCTTCTGAAATGATTGGAATTTCCATTTTCATAGATTCCAAAATGACGACATCCTGCTCTTCCTCTACTGTATCTCCTACTCCTACAACAATCTTCCAAACGTTTCCTGCCATCGATGCGTATACTTTCGTCATCATTTTTTCCCCCTTAATATTGTTAAATCTTATTTTTTAACGAGTTGTTTCGTTACAAAGCCTGTTGTATAAATACCCTCTTTGAACACTTCGTCTTCCAAAACTTGCAGTAGCATTGGTGTGTTCGTTTTAATACCTTCTACGTTTAATTCCTCTAGAGCATCATGTAATTTTGAAATTGCTTCTTCACGAGTCTCGCCATGTGCAATGACTTTCGCAATCATTGGATCATAGAAAGGTGTAATCGTTACATGATTTTCTAAGAAGTGATCAATCCGTACATTTGACGGTAATGTTAAATCTGTAATTTTCCCAGGTGACGGGAAGAATGTTTTCGGATCCTCTGCATAAATACGAGCTTCAATGGCATGACCACTACGTTTTACATCATCCTGAGTAAATGATAGTTTCTCTCCACTTGCAATCAGAAGTTGTTGTTCTACAAGGTCTAATCCCGTAATTTCTTCTGTCACTGGATGCTCTACTTGTAATCTCGTATTCATCTCTAAGAAATAGAAGTTCTTCTGATCATCTACAAGAAACTCAACTGTACCTGCATTTGTATAACCAAGTGCTTTGGCAGCTTGTACAGCAACTTCTCCCATCGCCTTTCGTGTACCTTCATCTAAAAATGGTGAAGGTGCTTCTTCGATTACTTTTTGATTTCGGCGCTGTACCGAACATTCACGCTCCCATAAATACACTGTGTTACCATGTGTATCTGCTAAAAGCTGAATTTCAATATGATGCGCGTCTGCTATATATCGCTCTAAATACATTTCTCCGTTACCGAAGAAGTTTTGCGCTCTCGTTTTATTACTTTCAAACGCTTTGGTGAGCGTTTGCTCAGTTTCCATCAACTGCATACCAATGCCTCCGCCGCCTGCGGATGCCTTAAGCATTAATGGATAACCAATTTGTTTTGCAATTTCAATTGCTTCTTCAGCAGTTTCAATATTTGTAGTAATACCTGGGACTACTGGGACATCTGCTGCTTGCATTGCGATACGTGATTCGATTTTACTTCCCATCTTCGTAATGATTTCTTCTGAAGGACCGATAAATACGATTCCTTCTTCTTTGCAGCGAACCGGAAAAGACGGATTCTCTGATAATAAACCATAACCCGGATGAATTGCTTCTGCATTTGTCTTCTTAGCTATTTCAATAATTTTTTCAAGGTTTAAATAGCTTTCTTGGACACGCGGTCCACCTACTAAGTAAGCTTCATTTGCCATTTTCACATGAAGGGCATTTTCATCTGCTTCAGAATAAATAGCAACAGTGCGAATGCCAAGTTTTTGACAAGTTTTCATAATACGAACAGCGATTTCCCCGCGATTCGCAATTAATATTTTTTGAAACATAGTGATTCCTCCCTTTTATCTACATCCTAAATGTCTAGCAATTACGAGACGTTGAATTTCAGAAGTTCCTTCACCAATTTCTAATAGTTTCGCATCACGAATATGTCGTTCAACTTCATATTCACGCATATAGCCATATCCACCATGAATCTGTACTGCTTGATTCGCAATACGGCTTGCCGCTTCCGATGCAAATAGTTTTGCCATTGCCGCTTCTTTACCGAAAGGTTTATCGTTATCTTTTAACCAAGCTGCTTTATGTACTAAATTGCGTGCTAGCTCTACTTCAGTCGCCATATCAGCTAATTTAAATTGAATCGCTTGGAAATTAGAGATTGACTTTCCAAATTGTTGACGTTCTTTCGCATATTGCAATGCACGTTCAAAGGCTGATTGCGCAATACCAACTGCCAATGCTGCGATTGAAATACGTCCTCCATCAAGTGTATATAAAAATTGTTTAAAACCTTTATTTACATCACCAAGAATATTTTCTTTCGGTACACGAACACCATCAAGTACGATTTCACAAGTATTAGAAGCGCGAACGCCCATTTTATCGTAAGGACTAGAAATCGTTAATCCTTCACTAGTAGTAGGTACGATAAATGCTGAAATGCGTTTTCTACCATTCTCTTCAACACCGTTGACAGCGGTTACAATAATGGTATTTGCATACTCTGCGTTTGTAATCCAACACTTCTCACCACTGATTACATACTCATCGTCATCTAGTACCGCTTTCGTTTGAGTACCACCTGCATCTGATCCAGCATTCGGCTCCGTTAATCCGAAGGCACCTAATGTTTTACCTGACGCCATTGGAACTAAATACTTTTGTTTTTGTTCTTCTGTACCGAAATAATAAATTGGAGAAGCACCTAATGAAATTGTTGCAGCATAACTTAAACCAGTGCCACCACAAGCGCGACCAATTTCTTCAACTGCTAACGCATACGATACAGTATCGCCACCTGAACCTCCATACTCTTCTGGGAATGGGATGCCTAATAATCCTAGTTCGCCCATTTTTTGAAATGTTTCATATGGAAACTCTGCAGTTTTGTCATAATATACAGCTTTCGGTGCGATTTCCTTTTCAGCAAAGTCACGTACCATTTCTTTAATCATTTGTTTTTCGCGAGTTAGAGTAAATTCCATTCCGCTACACACCCCTTATCGAATATTGAGTTTCGACAGCGTGCGAGTTTCTACTACAAACATAACAACTTAAAAGACAAGAATATTAGTTAGACAATTGCTATAATTCTGTCATAAATTAATTTTAAAACAGATTCTGTACTAATGCACAAAAAAATTCCTACATTGTTCTACAACAACATAGGAGATTTTGTGTCGAATTATGTAATTTATTGTTTAATAATCTCTACCTTTTCCCGAATCAGAAATTTCTACTAATGCTTCAGGGTATGGTTCGAAATACGTTTGTCTTAATAAATACTTTTCATCAAATCGAATGGCCCATGATTTTAAAATTGTAAGTAAACTACTAAGTGGTATTTTCTTTTCTGCATACTTTTGTAACAGTTCTATAAAATGATCTTTTTCTTGTTTTTTTAGCTTTGTTTTAAAGTATCCAAAAATGTGCTCGCATACATTTACATTCGATGTATAGCGGGGGGTGCGCATAAATAATTCATATAAAGTCTTCTCATAGTTTTCAAATACAACTTCAATCTTTTCATTTTTGTGATTTGCAATTATACGCCCTAATTCCTTTTGTTTCACTTGATTATATGCCATAAATAAATATTTATTGTCCGACTGAAACGATACAAGGTCTTTCATATTTTTATTATGTTTAATCATTTTGTAATATGCGATTGTAAATAGTCTTGTAAAGAAATGCTCTCTAATAATAAAATTCGACAATCTGCCTTCCTCTTCAATAGGAAGATGCGAAAATTTTTTTACTACTGCTCCGCCAAATAAGCCCGATCCTTTTCCCTTTGCTGGCGCTTTTTCAAAACCAGAATAAATTTTCACATCACGCGTACCACAACTTGGTGAACGATTCTTTAAAATAAAACCATCCACATCCGATATTGTTTGTAAAAAGTCATTTGAAAACTGCTCCATTTTTTCAGTTACATCTTCTCGTGTCGACGGTTGCACAAGTCTGTTCTCACCATTTTCTTCTACAATTCGTATCGTTTCACGAGGAGTTCCTAATCCAATCTCCACTTCTGGACAAACAGGTATAAATGTAACAAATGGCTGCAAATTTCGTATTGTTACATCTGGAATCATCTCTCCATTATATCGACAAGCATCAAATTCTAAACATTTACTTACGACGATTGTAGGTTTTGCAAATTGTCGCATCTCATTACCTCCTTAGTGCTAGTCCGTATACTATAAATTGTACTAAGATTAACATTTTAAGCAAAGTTTGATTCATTTATTTTTATGAGAAATATATACAATAATATATTAACAATCATTCAACTCTATTTTCAATAAATGTGCGCCCTATTATACTGGTTTAGATATTGTGAAATGAATAATACACAGATGCTCCGGAGAAATTAATGATTAAGAAAGGAGGGAATTGTTATGAAAAAGAAATTATCATCTATTTTAAGTGTTTTAGCACTCTCTATTATGTTTTTAGGTACATCTGCGCAAGCTGAATACGATGGAAATAATATGAATAGAGTGAATAACACTGATATTTCAACTCGAGTAAATGACAATAATTTAGACAGAGTTAATAATGATGTAAGAACTCGAAATGTAAATACAACAAATGATTTAAATGATAATCGTGATAGAAATAATAATTGGGCTTGGCTTGGTTTATTAGGACTAGCAGGATTATTAGGTCTTAGAAGAAGAGACAAAGAAACACGCTGATTTAGAATGTTTTTAATAAACAAGTACTTATTTATCAAAAATATATAACGAAAATAAATCGCCTTTTTAAAGGCGATTTATTTTTACTTAAAAAGTAATATATGTAATTCACACTTCGACGATTAAATTCGTGGAGTTAATCCATACAATATAAATTGAATCGTATTTTCAATTTCTGCTTCATCATTCCATTTTTCTTCAGGTAATAATAAAAATCGTGTTAATAATAAACCTAATACAGCTGATAAAGTAAGACGTAGTACGGAAGATGGTGGTATCTCAATAATCTCTCCTTCTTCTTGAAATTTCACAATCAACTTTTTGAAATGTGAAAACAGTTCTGTTTCTACTAATTGCTGTATTTCATTTTTTAGTTCTGGTTGAAATGGTACTTCTTGAATTAATATTTTTATCATAGGAAAGTGTTTTTGAGCAAATTTAAATCTATTATGAATTACAACCCTTAAAAGTCCTTCATACGATTCATACTCTGATTTAAATATTTCTTTTGCAAAGGTTTGTACGAAAAATGGTGCAACGAACTTAGTTAAAGTTGGCATTACGACCGCTAGTAATAAATCTTTTTTCGTCTTATAGTAGCGGAAGATGGTTCCTTCCGCTACACCAGCACGCTTTGCAATTTCACTTGTTGAAGTTGAAGCGTATCCTTTCTCTCCAAACATATCAACAGCCGCCTCTAATATTCGCATTTGACGTTCATTTCGTTTATCCGTATTAGTTGCAGCTATTAATTCCTCCAGCCAATCCTTCTGCATTTATAAAGCTCCTTTTTGTCATTATTATATTTTGCGATGTTTCTTTAAAGCAAATACATTTCCTACTGCAAATAATAGTGAAAAAAGTAATAATACAGTAAGATCTAATGCAATCTCTGTAAACCCTTGATTCCGAATCATCACTTGTCTCATTGCGTCAGCGCCGTATGTGAGTGGAAATACTTTCCCTAACATTTGTAGCCACTTATTCATAGATTCCATTGGAAACAATCCAGAAAAGAAGATTTGTGGCACAATAACAAGCGGTATAAATTGAATCATTTGAAATTCATTATTTGCGTATGCTGATAAAAACGTACCTAATGTTAGTGCAGTTAAAGAGAGCATACATGTAATAAGTAGCGTTAGCCATATGGAGCCAGCTACGTATAAATCTAAAATATAAACGGAAAAGCTTACGATAATAATGGATTGTATAAAGGCAAAGATTCCAAAACCAATAATATAACCTGCGACTATTTCCCATCTTCTTACTGGGGTGGATAATAACCTTTCTAGCGTACCACTTAAACGTTCTCTTACGAAAGATACACCTGATAATATAAATACAAAGAAAAATGTAAAGAAACCAATTAATACAGGACCAAGCCCATCAAACATCGTAAAGTCTTTAGAGCCATGTAAATAATTTACTTCAGGTTTCATAATCGATACATCATTCTTCTCTGTGCTTTTTTGCAATACTTGAAGTACAGCACGATTTTTTGACGAATCACTACCTTCCAACAGAAGTTTCATTTTTCCATTCTCTATACGAAATACTGCATCTACTTTTTGTTTTTCCAACTCAGAAATCGCCTTTTCCTTACTGTATTCATAAATTGACGCTTCTTGATTTTTCATCATTTTTACTATTTGAGCGGGCATATCAACAACAGCAATTTGCGGTATATAGTCTTTCTGTGTAAACACTAGTGACAAAAGCCAAAGTAATAACATCGGTGCTCCAAACATCATTGCTAACGAACGCTTATCTCGAAAAAATTGACGAATAATACGTATAATTACACCAGTAACTCTCATGATGGCACCACCTCTTCTAGCAAAAAGACATCTTCAATCCGTCCAGATGACACGCATTTTTTCAATTCTTCAGTTGTTCCAACCGCAACTAGTTTCCCTTCTCTAATTAACCCTAGACGCTCACAAAATTCAGCTTCATCCATAATGTGCGTCGTTACAATAATCGTTGTGCCTTTCTTTTTAAGATCATAAAATTTTTCCCAAATCGTTTTTCTAAGAAGCGGATCTATCCCCACTGTAGGCTCATCTAAAATTAATATTTCTGGTTCGTGAAGGAGCGCTATTGCTAATGATAAGCGTTTTTTCATTCCACCTGAAAATTGTTGTACTTGCTTTTTCATATACTGAGACAATTGTACAAGTTCAAAAACCTCTGCAATTCTTGTCTTTTTACGTTTTCCCTTTAGTCCATACATCGTTGCTATAAAATCTGCATTTTCATATGCTGACAATTCTTCGTATAATGCATCCGCCTGGGCCATATAACCAATTCTTTTCATTTCATTTAAATTAGGCATATTAGTATTATTAACAAGCACTTCACCTTTCGTTGCCTCATTAATACCTGCAATCATTTTAATGAGCGTTGTTTTCCCCGATCCAGAAGGTCCAACAAAACCAAAAATTTCTGCTTTTTCAACTTGCAATGAAAGATTGTGTAACACTTCTTTTTTCCCAAAACTTTTTGATACAGTCCGTAAAATAATGGAAGGTTGTTGCACGTTTCATCCTCCTTTTCCAATAAAATGAGTGAGTACTCACTTTTATTTTACCCTTGCTTAATTATATGTCAAACTTCATTGATTAGTATGTATGTTCAATCAACGATATTAAACAATGAAACAGAGTCGACATTAGAATTTCATTTCCTAAAGTCGACTCTGTTTCATTTAAACTATAAATTTCACTTTACGTTTTTAAATTCATATACTTCCGAATTCTAGCAACATCTAAAGAATATTCAATAACTAATTGCTGTAACGGTAAAATAACTGTGTCAGGATATAAATGTGCATATTGTAATGTTTCTGCATATTTTTCTAACCTTTTTTCTAAATACTTTATTATTTGATCAGGATGACTTACTAATAAACATTTACAATAATAATGTATTTGTTCCTCAATCGCTGTGTATTCTTCAATTTCATATTCTTTATGCATGTGTACACCCCTTTAAGTTTTTTACATGAATTACTTATCACAATTTTCACTCGACAAATTTTAAGTTTTTTGATTATTTACACTATAACAAACAATCAGGGTCAAATTTTGTTACTTTATGTAACGTAGAAAATTTTTAACAAAATTGTAATGTTAACTCCTGCAAAATACATAAAATCTCTTTACTCACTTTTGTATAAAAAAATCGTACAGCTTAATTTAACTGCACGACTACAATCTCTGGCCTATTCAAAATTCTTTGCGGAATGATACTATTTCCTAATCCTCTACTCACTACCATTGATGTATTTTGTTCTACATATAAACCTGCTGTATATTTAGGTAAAACACCTTGATTTGGAGCAACTAATCCACCGATAAATGGCAATCTAACTTGCCCTCCATGAGCATGTCCCGATAAAACCAAATCCAACCTCTCATTCGTATATTCCTTTATAAATTCAGGCCTATGGGATAATAATACATTATATCTATCTGGCTGCATTTCAATTTTTGCTTTTTTAATTTCATCTATTATAATATTTCCTTCATCACGGTTTCCAGTAACAAACTCTGGATCATCAATACCTAGCAAGTTTATTTCTTGCTCACCCTTTCGAATGCCTACATGTTCATTCCTTAAAACATTGACACCATATTTCTTC
Source organism: Bacillus sp. RB3 (assembly GCF_030164735.1). Taxonomy (NCBI): domain Bacteria; kingdom Bacillati; phylum Bacillota; class Bacilli; order Caryophanales; family Bacillaceae; genus Bacillus; species Bacillus sp. RB3. Next base: position 4,293 of record NZ_JASNGE010000002.1, on the reverse strand, counting down.
AACTCTTTTTCTAAACTGTTATACTTTCCAGACCATTGTTCATGGTTTCCTGTCACAAAATATACAGGATACTTATTTACCATTTTTTGTATTAATTGCATACTCACTTCTGCATCGTATGATTTACTGTCAATTAAATCACCCGTAATCGCAATAATATCTGGGTCTATACTTTTTATTTTTTGAATTAACACATCTTGATTATCGCCAAATTTTTTATTGTGTAAGTCTGAAATTTGTAGAATTTTATACCCTTTAAAAGAGGATGGTATTTTACTAGAGGTTATTTTAACCTCAGTTATACTTATTAAATTGTTCTGTAAATATAAAAAGATTGTAAAACCTACTAATATACAAATAATCATTACAATTCTATTAATTTTCTTTTTCATATTTTCTCCTTTACATTCTCATCAAACACTTCTATATGCTAACTGAATTATATTATACTTTCTTGAAATTTATTTAAATCAATATAATAATACAGTACATGAAATTTCGTATGAGATATGTCATATATATTCGTTATATTTTTACTTTTACCTTTTTAATAATAAGAATACAAAAACGACTCTTATCACAAGAAAAGAGTCGTTTTCTAACTTTATACTTTTAATACTTTCATGTTAAAAATGCGAAAACTAAAATACTATTTAAGAGCCTTAACTATAACTTTAGTTGCCTCTGCAATGAGTTGATTATCATAGGTTGCCTCTTTCTCATCTTTACTAGATAAAATTGCGATGATAATTGGTGCTCTATTTGGAGGCCAAACGATAGCAATATCATTTCTTGTCCCGTAACTACCAGCACCTGATTTATCTCCAACTACCCATTCAGTTGGTACGCCTGCACGAATAAGTTTGTCCCCTGTAGCATTTCCTTTCATCCACTCTGTAAAAATTTTACGTTTTTCAGTTGGAAGTGCATTTCCGACCGTAAAAGCTTTAAGATTCGTAGCAATAGCTTTCGCTGTACTAGTGTCACGAATGTCTCCTGGAATAGCTTCGTTTAATTCTGTTTCAAAGCGATCAGACATAGTAATCCGATCCCCCATATGCCTAAGCGCTTTTTCATATCCTTTCGGTCCTCCTATTTTATTAAATAAAATGTTCCCTGCAGTATTATCGCTTGAACGAACAGCTGCCTCAGCAATTTCTCCTAGTTTCATTCCAGTATCTACATGTTTCTCTGTAACAGGTGAATAATCCACTAAGTCTTCTTTCGTATATGTAATTACTTCATTTAATGAATCAATTGAGTTTTGCTGTAGTAATACTCCCGCGGCTAAAGCCTTGTAGGTTGATGCGAAGGCAAATCTTTCGTTAGGTCGATAAGAGATTGTTTGATTTGTACCAGTATCAATCGCATATACACCTAATCGAGCATCAAATTTTTTCTCAAGTTGAGAGAACTCTTTATGCGTTGCCTGATTTTTATGTTTCACTTGACCAGTCTTTTCTTTCGCTTCAACTTGCAGTGCCCATCCTGTAAAAGCTTCTAGGCTTGTAAGACTTAAACCTAATATACCAACGCATATTCCTATTTTTAGCATCCTCTTATTTTTCAAAATCATCATTCCTTCCAAATTTTTAGCACCTTTTTATACGTACACATAATAGACAATCACCGAACCAAATTTGTTCCATAAACTGAAAAAAATTTATAGCTAGTATGAGAGTTATTAACAAAATAAGAGATAGTAGCTACGACGCCTCTATCTCTTATTTCATATTTCATTTTTTTACTTATAAATGGCTTTATATGAACAGGGTCTCTTCCCTGAGAAAAGTACTCTAATTTTGCTTAGAACTACCTGTACTAGTAGCTTCACCATGTATACGTTGCTGTTTCAAATCAAAGTATACATCTAATACTTCCTTTCCAATTATAGAATTAATTCCATTTTTATCATCATGAAGCCATGGAACTACTACGGAAAATGCTACTTCTGGATTATCATATGGAGCATATCCAACTAACGTTAAGTTGTAACATTCCATACGTTCTCCTTTTGCATTTCTACCAATCGGGTCATCTCCACCATATACAGTTTGGGCTGTTCCTGTCTTTCCTGCTGGTTTATATGGCGCGTTTTTGAAATATTTCACGCCAGTTCCATCACCTTCTTGGAATACCCATCTAAACCCTTCTTTTATCCGATCAATATGTTCTTTCTTCATATCAATTCGATTTAATACGACAGGCTCTATGGAACGTATAACTTTGCCAACCTCTTCTTTTATTGATTGTTCTCGTATTTCTTGTACAATTTGAGGTTGCATTCTATAACCACCATTCGCAATCGTTGAAATATATTGCGCTAATTGCAACGGCGTATACGTATCATACTGACCGATAGAAAAATCTAGTAAAAACCCAGGTTGACTATCTACTTTTCTCGTTTGTCCAATTATTTCATTCGGTAAATCAATACCTGTTGGGACACCTAAACCAAATTGCTTGAAATAATAGCGCATCGTATCAAATGCTCCTTGTTTAATATCCAATGAGCCATTTGGTACGTAATTGACTCCCGCAATTTTTAAAGCTGTTTGGAACATGTATACATTCGAAGATACTTGTAAAGCCCGTAAATCATTAATATTACCAAATCCGGATACATTCCACGATTTCTTAGCTTGTGTACCTTTAAATTTCATCGGCGCGTCATAAAATTGATCTCCTGGATGTATTGCCCCTGTCTCATATCCAGTTAATAAAGTAGCACCTTTTACAGCTGACCCTAGCTCATACGAAGTTGTCATGTTACCTAATGCCAAATCCTCAACCTCTATTCTTCCTTCTTTTTCTACAATCTTTTTGCCTGCCATTGATAAAATTTGTCCGTTATTTGGATTCGTCATGACAACAAAAGCTCGATCGAGCAGTGGCTCTGAACTCTTAAAAGCTCTCAAGTTTTTCTCTATACTTTCTTCCACTTTCTTTTGTAATTCCATATCAATCGTTAATGTTAAACTATTACCACTTTTTCCTTTAGAGATTATTTCTGTGCTAACAATGTTTCCTGATTTATCAGTAATATTTTTCACTTCTTCTTTTGTGCCGTGTAATACATCTTCATATCGTTGTTCAATATAACTTTTTCCAACACGATCATTACGGTTATATCCACGTACTAAATAAGAATCTAAATTTTCTTTCGGTAATCCTTCTTCACTACTCGTAATATTTCCTAATACAGAACGAAATAAATTACCATTTACATAATTACGTTCCCAATCAACAGTTGCATCTACTCCTGGAAAATTCGCAAGGTTTTCACTTATCCGCGCATACTCTTCATCTGTTACATCTTTTTTAATAATTTGTGGTGTTAGTTGATAACCTGAACTCATTTTACTTTTAATAGCTAACACCTTTAAATCTTGTGCTGTTAATTCTGCTAATTCTACCTCTGTAACACGACCTCGTCTTAAGTCTTCTATTTTTTTATCTAACTCTTTTCCCTCTATACCCTTTTCTTTAAACTTTTCTATATCTTTCTTAGTAATCTTTGTCTCCGCACGTTTCAAATTCAACTGCATCCAAAAATCTTTTTTATCGATATCTGTTAATTTATTTATATCTTGTTCAGGCATTTCAAGTACTTTCGCCAAGTCTTTTGCTGTTTTTAAAATATCTTCACTCGTAATTCCCTTCACCCTTGTATACGTAATTGTGCGAAGAGATTTATTATTAACAACTGTTTTCCCTTCTCGATCTAAAATTTGTCCACGTGGAACTGGAATACTAGTTATTGCATTTTGACTACTTTCCACTTGGTTCTTATAAGCCTCTCCCTCAACGATTTGTACCTTTCCTAGCTGCATAATAATAGCTGAGAATAGTACAAATATGCAAAGGAACATTATATTTAATCGAATAGATATATATGTCTTCTGCTTCTTGCCTTTTTGTCCTTTCATAAATCCTCCATTTAATCCTTTCAGGAATTGCTACAAATACTAAAAGCATTCCTTATATATTAGATACCGATAATCGGTTATAAATATCGCCTCAATTTTTTGCTTAATCCTTGTAAGCAACCATTCCTTTTCGTTTAGCTACGGAATTAATAACTCTCCCTTCTTGTTTTCTCTCTATTTTTTTTGCCACTTGCATTAGAAGTGCTAAACTGTATAATAACTCTTATTAAACTTACATATAAACTTGCTAGTAATTTTTCATGCTAATTATTCCTTTCTTCATGCTGTAATACTTAATAGACAACCTAAACAATAAAGTTGTTCCACATTTACAAAAAAAATAATTAAATATAAGATGAAATAG